>CAKZSB010000001.1 GCA_937920585.1 uncultured Granulosicoccaceae bacterium
GCGGGGGCCTTTGTGATGGTTGAACTTACTGGTGTGCCCTATACCGGGGTGATGGCTGCAGCGCTGTTGCCCGCGTTGCTCTATTTTCTGGCGGTATGGGTAGGCATTAACGCCTACTCACGACACCACAAGCTCGCCGCCATCGACAGCGCAAATCAACCTTCGCCCCGCCGCGTGCTGGTAACCGCCGGTTTTTTCATGGTGCCGTTTGCGGTGTTGATGTGGGGCATGTTTGTCGCGCGCTACACGCCTCAGTATGCGGCCTGTCTGGCGATTCTCGTAGCGTTCTTATTGTTGTTCGCCACTGCCAGTGGTCTGGCCAGTCGCGAACTTGTGTTGCAGCGTCTGCAACAGGCCCTGATTACCGCGGCACGGCAGGTGTCCACTATTGCGGCCATTATTCTTTGCGCCTCGATCATCATCGGTGTGTTGTCGATCACCGGGCTGGGGGTGAAGATAACCTCGCTGATATTGTCCGGCTCGGGTGGATTGTTATGGCCTTCGTTGTTGCTTACGGCCCTTGCCTGTCTGTTGCTTGGCATGGAGGTGCCGACGACGGCCGCCTATGTCATTTGCGTATCGGTGGCCGGGCCGGCACTAATAAAATTGGGTCTGGCCCCTTTGCAAGCACACCTCTTTGTTTTCTGGTTCGCGCTACTGTCCACCATTACGCCACCGGTTTGTGGTGCGGTGTTCATTGCTGCCGGAATGGTCGTCGAAAACTGGCTGAAAGTTGCGCTGACTGCCATGGCACTCGGGGTAGGGTTGTATATCGTGCCGCTTGCGATGATTGCCAATCCGGCGCTTATTGAGCTCGCTACGCGCCCGGCTGCTGCGCTGATGGCGTTTGTGCAAATTGGCGTTGGACTTTCCTGTATTTCCTATGGGCTGATCGCGTTACGCAGGTGGCATCGTCGATTGATTCTGATTGCAGCGGGCGTGCTGCTGATTTTTGTGCCGGTCGTTGTTCGGCAGCTATCTGTGGCAGTGTAAAAAGGCCGGCGCTATCGCGCCGGCAAGGGTTGACGGCAATCCCTTGCATGTCAGTGTAATCAGTCGATGTTTACGGAGCCAGGTGCAAGAATGGCGGGCCCGAACAAGGATGGGTTGCGCCATGCGTTGTCGCTGCCAGAGGGGCTCCACCAGGCCCATTTGCTGTCGCGGTCGCCGCCGTCATCATCGTCATTTATTTGCACGTCAATGCCGATTCTCGTGCCCACATTGATCCCTGTTGCCGACATATCGATACCGACTTCGTAGATGGCGATATTGGCGTCTGTGCCATCCAGTAGGAAACTGGTTCCCCATCCCAGATCGATACCCGGCGCTGAGTTAGTGCCGACGAAACTCGGGCCGGTAAAGCGGATCACGTGCTGGAAATCGTTGTTGTCGTATTCGGTGCCACCCTCATTGCCCGAATCGATAAAAATCTCGATCGAGTCATCTTGCCACGGGTCAGATGAATCGTCGTAGCGCTCGAAGAATGGCTCATTGATTACCTGTACCAACAGGTACAGAAAATTCCCGTCGTGCATCGCACGCCATTCGCTGCGTGGCCAGCGCTGAAGATCCTGTTCGTCACCTTGAGTGTCTTGCAGCAGGTGATTGATCGCCAGCGGATTGCCGCGGGTGTCACAGCGAACTGCATCACGCCACTCACTCCAGCCGAACACGCCATCCAGTATTGGCCTGGTGTTGGTGCGAGGAATAACCGCCATGGCGAAATCCTGATCGTCCGGCACGCCGTTGCCGTCGTCGTCGGGGTCCGCATTGTTGCCGATGCCGTCACCGTCCTGGTCGGCGTATTCGGTCGGGTCACTTGGAAATGCATCATCAATGTTCGGGTAGCCGTCGCTGTCGTCGTCTTCGCGACCGGTCACTCGATCGTTGAGTGGTTGTGGATCGGCCAGATCGATGGTGTCATCGTTGTCGTCATCGCTGTCGGCGTTGTTGCCAATGCCGTCGCCATCGGTATCCAGCGACTCGGCTGGGTCGAGCGGAAAGGCATCGTTGTTGTCGTTCGCGCCGTCATTGTCGTCGTCGTTGTCGACATTGTCCGGAATGCCGTCGTTGTCGGTGTCGAAGTTGCTCTGCGCATCCAGCGGGAACGGGTCGTTCGCATCCGCTATACCGTCGTTGTCGTCATCGTCGTCAGCGTTGTTGCCAATGCCGTCGCCGTCGGTGTCAACGCTCTCGGCAGGATCGCGTGGAAAGCGGTCATCGCGATCATCGGTGCCGTCGTTGTCGTCATCGGGGTCCGCGTTGTCACCGGTGCCGTCACCGTCGGTATCGGTGTTTTCCCCCGGGGTGTATGGGAAGGCATCGAGCGTGTCGACTACACCGTCGTTGTCATCGTCGAGGTCGATCTCGTCGGGCATGCCATCGCTGTCGAAATCGCCGTTGCGACCCAGCGGATCAGAATTTTGTTCCACTTCATCGATGTTGAAGAAACCATCGCGGTCGGTATCGATATCCATCGAGATCGATTGCTCGGGAAAGTGCTGCGAGACATGATCACTGCCAACCCAGATGTCTCGCTCGGCACTGCCGAGCAGCAGATTGTCCGCGGTTCGGCGCACCGAGATGTACACGGTGTAGTTAGGGTTGTAGTCGAGGTCGAAACTACCGGTGAAAGTCTGGTTGGTGGTACGGCCCAGATTGCCGGATTGGCCGCCGATCGAGGTTTGCACCACGAGCTGGTCGCCCAGCGCAAGCAGACGCGGTGGTAGGTCAACCGATACTGCAACGGTGGCACTCAGGTCGCTTTGCAGCAGGTTTTGCGCACCGTCGCCCCCGCCACAGGCGTTCAGGGATAACATGGCGGCAGCCAGGATTGAGAGTTTGCAGGGGCGTTGTTGCATTAAGAGGTTCTCCAGCGTCAGTGACGGCCAGTAGTGGCACGAACGGGGCGAGGGTGTGCGTTTCACCTGCAAATATGGTGTCATGACGAAAAGAACTTGTAAAGTGTTTTGTCATGACGTAATGAAGTTGCAGAGTCTGTCACAGAATCCGCACTACACTCTGCGCGATAGCGGCTGCAATCATTCAAAGCGCTCATTCGTTGATTGAGACGCAGTAATCCCATCAAACACTGACCAGCGGCCGTCGCGGCGAGAATTCATGAATCGAACAAATCATCACCACGGGTACTGGATTGCCGGTTGCCGTTTCTGGCTCTCCGCAGCACTGCTGATGGTCAGCACTGTGCTGTCCGCCCAAAAGGCTGCGGACCACGCAGCCAGTAAGCAAGTCATTGCCAATGGCACTGCCGATCAGGAGCTGGTCGAGCGGCTGCTGGAGTCTCTGGCAACACAACCTGCCGATTACCGGCCGCGCACTGAACACTTTCTGGAAGATGGCTCGCCTACCTACCTGAATCGCCTCATCGCCGAGCAATCGCCGTATTTGCTGCAGCATGCGCACAACCCTGTCAACTGGTACCCCTGGGGCCGTGAGGCATTCGATGCGGCAAAGGAAACCGGCAAGCCCATCTTCATCTCGATCGGATACGCAACCTGCCACTGGTGCCACGTGATGGAGCGCGAGAGCTTCGAAAATGAAGCCATCGCCGAGATCCTCAACGAGCTTTTCATTGCGATAAAGGTGGATCGAGAACAGTTGCCCGACGTCGATGCGAACTATATGACGGTGGCGCAAATGCTCAACG
This sequence comes from uncultured Granulosicoccaceae bacterium, assembly GCA_937920585.1. Classification (GTDB taxonomy): domain Bacteria; phylum Pseudomonadota; class Gammaproteobacteria; order Granulosicoccales; family Granulosicoccaceae; genus CAKZSB01. The sequence goes on from CAKZSB010000001.1 coordinate 3,668, forward strand.
GTAACGGTGGCTGGCCGCTGTCTGTGTTCTCTACCGATAGTGGCGAGGCATTCTTCGCCGGCACTTACTTTCCGCCCGACGCATTTACCGATTTACTGCAACGCGTCGATACCGCCTGGACCAACTCTAAACCGGAGCTTATGACACACGCCGGTGAGATCTCGGCGGCGCTGGCGAAATCACAGGCGGTGGAAGCTGCAGCCACCGAAGTTGGCACCGAACAGATTGAGGCGGCGGTGGAAGCCCTGTTGAGCCAGCACGACGACTTTCAGGGTGGTTTTGGTTCGGCGCCGAAATTCCCGCGTGAACCGGCTTTGCTGCTGTTGCTGGAGCAGGCCCGTCGAGCGGCCGATGGTTCCGCGCTCGGGGCTGTGCACTTTACCCTCCAGACCATGGCCTCCGGTGGCATTCACGATCAGGTGGGCGGCGGGTTTCATCGCTACGCAGTCGACCCGGAATGGCTGATACCGCACTTTGAAAAAATGCTCTATACCCAGGCGCTTCTCGCCCGCAACTATCTGGGTGCGATGCAACTGCTCGAGGCGCCCGACCATCATCGTACGCTGCGACGCATGCTCGACTACGTGCTGCGTGATATGACTTCACCCGACGGCGGTTTTTATTCCGCGACTGACGCCGATTCCGAGGGTGCGGAGGGCACCTTCTTTCTCTGGGACGAAACCCAGTTCGACGAACTGCTGTCTGCCGAAGATGCGGCATTTGCGAAAAAGATCTGGCTGGTAAGCGCGGAGGGCAACTTCGAAGAGCGCAACATTCTGCATTTGGGCGATGGCGAACTCGCCGATGTCGCCAGACGCATGGAGATGCCGGTGGACGACATGCTGGCGCAACTCGACCGCATTTCAGAGACACTGCGCGTTGTGCGCGAGGAGCGCGAGGCACCCGGACTCGACGACAAAATCATCACCGCCTGGAACGGTCTGATGATCACTGCGCTGGCTGAAGTGGGCGATGCGCTGGCCGAGCCGCGTTATATCGAAGCGGCGTTGCGAGCAGCCAATCGGGTGTTCGAGCAAAACCTGGATGACGATGGCAATTTTTGGCGCGTTGCCTATCGCGGTGCCGTATCGGTCCCGGCGGTTCAGACCGACTACGCCTTCATGGCCGAAGCGGCTCTGGCACTTTTTGATGTGACCCGCGATGATATCTGGTTGCAGCGCGCGCGCGAACTGGTCGCCGCTATGGATACACAATTTCTCGACGCCGAGCACGGCAACTACTTCATGGGTGCCGAATCCGTGGCGGGTGCTGCCCTGCCTGTGCGCCAGAAAGATCTCTACGACTCGACTCTGCCGTCCGGCAACTCTGTCGCTCTGCGTGTGCTCGCTCGATTGTGGTGGCGCACCGGTGAACTCGACTATCGCAATGCTGCCCGCAAGCTGCTGGCTGCCATGTCTTACCAGGTGGTGCGCCAGCCGAATGCCTTTCCGTACATGTTGATTGCAGCCGCCGAGCTTGCCAATGACGAGAGCGGTAGTCGGCGTTACGCCGCACGCGGCAAGATACGCCTCGATGCCGCCGTCGTCGACAACCAGATCGAGGTAAAGCTCGACATCGCGCCCGGCTGGCACATCAACGCCGACAAGCCACTGCAGGATTATCTGATCGGCACCAGAATGGTCGACAGCGACGGCAAGCCGTTCAACGATACGGTCTATCCGCAAGCCCGGCGCACCGTGCTGCAGTTCGAAAAATCTGAACTCGCGTTATACGAAGGGCAGGTATCGATTGTCGCCGCAGTGCCTGAGTTGTCGGCGACTGACGGGCGTGCCGTGCTGCCCGTAGTGCTGGACCTGCAGGCCTGCAATGACGAAGTCTGCCTGGCGCCGGAATCGCTGCGATTGAACGTGCCGCTCGCACTGCCTTCCGGTACCTGATCAAAGCAGGCGACGAGTGCTTCGCCGCCGCGTCTGGCCAGTTGCAAGCTGTGATAAGGTAGGGCAAACAACGGCCGATTGCCCGGAGAGCACATGAAAAGCTACGCGCTGGTTGAGTTTGGCAAACCCCTGCAGGAACTCGAACGCCCCGATCCCGTGCCTACGGGTACCCAGGTGCTGATAAGGGTTCGGCGCAGCGGTGTGTGTCATTCCGATATCCATATTGCCGACGGTTACTTCGACCTGGGCGATGGCAAAAAAATGGATGTCGGCCAGCGCATGACACTCCCCACCGCACTGGGTCACGAGATCCTCGGTGAAGTCATGTCAGCCGGGCCGGATGCACCCGATGCACCGATTGGTAAAACCATGCTGGTCCACCCCTGGATCGGCTGTGGTGATTGCAAAGCCTGTCTCGATGGTCGCGAGAACGACTGCATGCGCATGAACGCGCTGGGTGTGTTTCGCGATGGTGGCTACGCCACTCATGTCCTCGTCGATCATCCGAAATTTCTCGTCGATATAGACGGCCTCGATCTCGATACGGTCACGCCGCTGGCGTGTAGCGGCGTGACTGTCTTTAATGCACTGCGCAAAGCGCTGCCAATCGACGACGACGAATGGTTGTGCGTTATGGGTGCAGGCGGACTTGGGCTCAACGCGGTATCTATTGCGAAGGCAATGGGTGCAAAGAACATCGTCTGCGTCGATCTGGATAGCGACGCACTCGCCGCCGCCAAAGACATGGGTGCCAGCGCAACCATCAACGCAAAAGAAATCCCTGATGTGATAGGTGAATTGCAAAAAGTTACCGGCAACCAGTTGCTGGCTGTAGTCGATACGGTTGGTAACGAAATCACTTCCCATAACGCCGTACAGGCATTGGTAAAAACCGGCCGCTATGTCGTCGTCGGGTTGCATGGTGGTTCATTTAAAATGCCGCTGCCAATGTTGCCGCAGAAAGCACTGACCGTGCGCGGGTCATACGTCGGGTCGTGCAGAGATCTTAAAGAACTGGTTGCCCTGGTGCGCACCGGAAAGGTAAAGGAAATGCCGGTGAGCACGCGTCCACTGGATCAGGCGGATGCAACGTTGCAGGATTTACGGGACGGGAAGATTACAGGGCGCGTTGTACTAACCACTGATTAGCTACGCCGTTCTGTTCTTGCCTGGCATTCGGGCCTTTTTCTGCGCGTTCCCTCGCGCAGAATTAGTTTCGGAAAATCATAAGACACCAAAGTTTATTTGCCCGCAATTGAATTGGCTTTCGCCACTTTGAATATTCCCCCATACAAAAGCTCTCGGCATCAGGTAGCGCAGGCGGGTAATGACTACAGCTAATTTGAGAAAGCACTGATGTCTGCTGCCACAACGGTTGCGTGCACGCCACTGGTCAGCGGTGATGCAAGCGGAGAATTGCTTGTGTCGGCCGTGGGTTTGAGCTTCTGGGGTGGTGTTGATCCGGCCACTGGCAAGGTGATTGATCAACATCACCCGTTATACGGGCAGAGCCTGCATGGAAAGATTCTGGCCATGCCAACTGGTCGCGGCTCGTGTTCCGGCAGTGGCGCCATACTTGAGGCATTGCTTAACGATGTTGCGCCGCTGGCGCTGCTGTTCTGCGAACCCGAAGACATACTGACACTGGGCGTGTTGGCGGGGCAGGTGCTGTTTGAACGCGCCATACCGGTTTACAGGATTACGGCACTTGATTTCAAGTCGCTGCGAAGTGGCATGGATGTATCCATCCGTGGCGATGTGCTGAGTCTGACTACTGATCAATCGCCGCATAAATCTGCAGCGTGTCAAAGCAGTGATGTAAGCCTGCCGGCCGAGAGTGCAACTACGCTGGCGCTTTCGGCGTCGGATAAAAAACTACTTTCAGGCGAGGAGGGAGAGGCGGCACAAATGGCCATGCAGATCGTGATTCGCATGGCTGAATTACAAGGTGCTTCGCGATTGATTGATATTTCGCAGGCACATATCGATGCCTGTGTCTACCATGGCCCATCGAGTCTGATGTTTGCCGAGCGTCTCGCCTCTCTGGGTGGCAGGGTAAAAGTACCCACCACGCTGAATTCGCTATCGGTAGATAAACGGCGATGGCAGGCGCAGGGTGTGGATAGTGTGTTTGGAAACGCTGCCAGTGCACTTGGGGATGCGTACATGGCGATGGGTGCCACGCTCAGCTATACCTGCGCACCTTACCTGCTGGAGAGCGCTCCCGCTTACGGCGAGCAAATAGTCTGGGCGGAATCGAACGCGGTGACCTTTGCCAACAGTATCATTGGCGCGCGCACGCAAAAGTACCCTGACTTTCTGGACATATGCATCGCACTCACCGGACGCGCCCCGCTAACAGGCGCTCATCTGGATAGTGGGCGGCTACCAACACGGAAAATTCACATTGCGCTGAAGGGTAGCGATGGCGCCAATCTGAATGGAGCAGATAAAGAGCGTTCACATAACAGTTCCCCGATTCTTGCCGACAAGCTCGACGATTCCTTCTGGCCGTTGCTTGGCTACCATATAGGTGCCATCAGCAGCAACGACATACCGTTAATCACGGGTCTGGAGACACTCAGCCCCACACTCGATGATCACAAAGCGTTCAGCGCGGCATTTGCGACAACCTCGTCGGTGCCGATCTATCACATAGCGGGTCATACGCCAGAGGCGGACACAGCAATCGTTTTGATGAGCGGCCAGTCCGATCTCGACACTATTTGTGTTGATGCGACGGGTTTATCCGAAAGCTGGAGCGAACTGAACAGCGCCACCTCTGATCAGGTCAATCTGGTGTGTCTTGGCAATCCACATTTCTCATTTACTGAATGTGCAGCACTTGCCAGGCTTTGTGAGGGACGAACCCGGCATCCGTTGGTGGGGATAATAGTTACCTTGAGCCGTGCCACTTATGAGCAGGCCCAGGTGGCAGGGCATGTGGATGTGCTAAATCAATTTGGTGTGCAGTTTGTCAACGATACTTGCTGGTGCATGATTGAAGAGCCTGTTATTCCAACTGATGCGAAAGTATTGATGACCAACTCGGGCAAGTATGCGCACTATGGGCCTGGTCTGGTTGATCGACCCATTCATTTTGGCGGGTTGAACGATTGTATGAACGCTGCCTGTAGCGGTGTGCGTGAGATGGTGTTGCCCGAGTGGCTGGAAGTGCGTAATTGATAGAAGCCTGTCGAAAGTGACAGTGCACCAGCCGGTAACTCGAATTTCCAATGTTGAAATTTCGGTGGTGCGTATAACCAC
>CAKZSB010000002.1 GCA_937920585.1 uncultured Granulosicoccaceae bacterium
CCCTCGATCTGGCCAATTCGCGTACGCGCGTCGGCCGCCAGATCGCCAAACGCGCCACGACAGATTTGAATCAGCGCAAAGACTTCCAGTATCAGTAATGGAAGCCCCCAACGCCACAGATCCCGCATACCAAACCACACCGGGCCAAGCACGGCAGCAGCGAGATTGAATGACCAGCTCCAGCCGGAACGACTACCGATTTTTCTGAATTGCCGCTGGTAGTAACTTGCGTTGTTGCCGGTAAATTCGCTGATCAGAGGATCGACACTCACGGCATTATTTAGCGGCTTGGCTTCAGTCACAGAGGGTTATCGTGCACGAGGATTGTTGGTCAGCAGAGGCACCGACGGCCAGCCAGAAGAACCCGGTGATAAGCGCTATCACCAGGTCGGTTTACATTGCGATTTACAGACCGAGCCAGCTGTCAACCCGAGCTGAGTTTGCATCCACCCATTCCTTCAGCACTTCTGCAGCGTCGCGTTCCTTGCCCGCGATTTCAAAGTTCCATCCGCTAACCGTGTCGGTGTCGAGCTTCATATTGGCCAGAAACTCGGCAATCGCGGGAGAGCGTTCCATCAGGGATTTTGAGTAGGCGACCTGTACGTTCTTCAGCGCATCTTCCGACATCACTTTTGATTTGGTGAACCAGTCCGGATCTTCCGCCGGTTGAACCATCACATATTTTTCAGCATCGTAGGCCGGCTCTTCGAGGCGCACAATGTCGAACATTGACCAAACGTGATGAGGTGCGTAACAGTAAAACGCATAACCCTGATCTTTGGCAATTGAATCACCGATAGTGGCCATCATCACGCTTTGCTCTGCGCGAACCGGCTCCATAAACGCATCCAGTCCGTAATCACGTACCTTCACCTCGTTGACATTTGCCGATGCCCAGCCTGGCGCGCCGATCCAGATTTCACCCTTGCCGTTACTATCGGCATCCATCAGCGAGGCAACTTCAGGCCGGGCCAGATCAAAAATTGAAGTGACGTTATTTTTCTCCGAGAAGGCTTTGGTTACACAAAAACCCTGCTTGCCTTCGTAGCTGTTTTCGCTGAGCACCACTGTGCCCTTACCGTCGACATATTCCTTGGTAAAGTTTTCCTGGTTGGGCAGCCAGACATCGGGATGCACGTCGATATCACCCTTGCCCTGATCCATTGCCTGGAAAATCGTGGCATTGTTGCCCGGCACCAGTTCCGCTTCACCGCCGATACGCTCAACAACAACAATCTTGATCAAATTCGCAATAGCCTGCGCGCCAGACCAGCTCGGCGCACCGATTTTGACAGATTCGGCAGCGCTGACGACGCCTCCTGTCAACGCCAATACAGTACCTGCGATGACGGGTAAAACAGACTTTTTCATAAGGTCTCTCCAGTGAAGGGATTGAATGACAGGATCACTTTCCAGCCTACCCAGCAGCGCTATCGCTGTCCAGTTGCAGATACAGGCTTATTGTTCCGCTGGCGACCCGGACTCAGGCTCAGGCTTTTCGCTGCGACTGGAAAGTCACGGGCACAACTACTTACCCGCGATGCCGTCCCGTCATGAAAAATTGAATCGGGCTAATCGTCTGTCAGAATCTCGGGGTACGCGAATACAGCCGGGGTACCTCCGGTGTGGACGTAAACAACGTCACTGCCGGGCGCCAGCGTGCCGTCGTCGATCAGCCCGAGCAATCCGGCAAAAGACTTGGCCGTGTAGGTTGGGTCGAGAATCATTCCATCTGACCGGGCCACCCGCAGCAATGTCTGCCGCACCGACTCAGACATCACCCCATAGCCGGGCGCAAATGCGCGATCGTCACATTGCACCTGCTCTTGCCGGGGGGGCTGAATGGAATCAAACAGTTTTGTCACCGATTTAATTTTGTTCCAGACGCGCGCCTTTTGGGCATCGGCCGGCCGGCGTACACAAATCCCATAGAGAGCAATATCAGCCTCACAGGCCGCAAGCCCGACAAGCAACCCCGCATGCGTGGAGGCACTCCCGCTGGCGACCACCCAGGCCGCCGGTGATAACTGCATCGAGTGCTGTTGCGCCAGTAACTCCTCGGCAGCTTCGACATAGCCCAGAGCACCCCATGGTGCATGGGCATTGGCGAGCGGGATGACGTAGGGCTTTCGCCCGCTTGATCGCAACGCTTCAGCACGAAGATACAAGGCGTCATCGGCGGCGTTTTCATCCTCACCAACCGGGAAGTGATGGACCGTCGCCCCCATCAGCTCGACGATAAACGGATTGCCGGAATGGTGGTACGCGTGCGACTGAGTATCGACCCGATGCTCCAGCTGCACTTCCACATCCAGTCCCAGTTTGCGTGCCGCCGCGACGGTGCAACGCACATGGTTGGATTGCACAGCACCGGTCGTCAGCAGCATGTCGGCACCGTCTGCAACCGCCTGGCCGATGTAATACTCCAGCTGGCGCGCCTTGTTTCCACCGAATGCCAGGCCGGTACAGTCGTCGCGCTTGACCCAGATATTCACCCCGGTTTCGCGGCTGATGTTGGTCAACAGCTCCAGCGGCGTTGGCTTGTGCGCCAGCGCAACCGACGGAAATGCTGATGTGAGACTCATGATTGGGCGTCAGTGGATATGTGTGTAGTTTCTTTAATCACTTCCATCACCATGTAGGAGCGCGTGTCCCGCACACCGGGCAAATCCCGCAGGATATCGCCCAGCAATTCTCGATAACTCGCCATATCGGCAACGCGAATTTTCATCAGGTAGTCGAAGTCTCCGGAAAGCAGGTGACACTCTAGCAGATAGGGCATTTGCAGCGCTGCGCGTTTAAAGTGCTCAAAAATATGTTTGTCGTCGTACTCCAGCTTGATCTCCACGTACACAATAAGCGCTGCATCGAGCAGGGCTGGATTCAATATCGCGGTGTAGCCGGCAATATAGCCATCTTTCTCCAGCCGCTTCACACGCTCAAGGCAGGGCGACGTACTGAGCCCGACCAGATTACCCAAATCGACATATGAGATTCGCGCATTCTTTTGCAGCTCGGCGAGGATGCTGCGATCAATACGATCGAGTTTTCGAATGCTCATGGTCAGACGATATTTCCGCATTTACCGAAAATACCGAAAGATATACTTAATCGACGTGATATTCAAAAAGATAATCCGGCACTTGTGACCTAAACTCCCCGCACGCGACAGCTGAACCCATTTTGCTTTCGGCTGCCATCAATGCCCACACATAAGAAGGGCAATCAATCATTGCTGGAGTCCCGAAAATGCTGGTTGGTGTACCGAAAGAGATAAAAAATCACGAATACCGCGTAGGCCTAACCCCTACCAGTGTCCTGGAACTGGTTTCGGCCGGCCACAAGGTAATCGTGCAAACTGGCGCCGGCTCAGGCATTGGCGAAGACGATCAGGCCTACATCAGCGCAGGCGCGAGCATCATCGACAGCGCCGAGCAGGTTTTTGCCGAAGCAGAGATGATCGTCAAGGTCAAAGAGCCTCAACCCAACGAATGCAAGATGCTGCGCCCCGGACAGATCCTGTTTACCTACCTGCATCTCGCGCCGGACCCCACACAGACTCAACTGCTGGTCGAATCAGATTGCGTCGCCATCGCCTATGAAACAGTGACCGACAACGATGGCGGGCTCCCACTGCTGGCACCGATGTCCGAGGTGGCTGGTCGGATGTCGATTCAGGCGGGCGCTACCTGCCTGGAAAAATCCCACGGCGGCTCCGGCAAACTGCTCGGCGGCGTACCGGGTGTCGAAGCGGCGAAAGTGCTGGTCATCGGCGGCGGCGTGGTCGGCAGCAATGCACTGCAAATGGCGATCGGCCTGGGCGCGCAAGTCACTGTGCTGGACCGTTCCATCGCCCGTTTGCGCGAACTGGACGCTCAATTTGGCAGCGCTGCCAATATGGTTTACTCCACTCGTGCCGCGCTTGAATCTCACGTCGCCGCTGCAGACCTGATCATCGGCGCTGTGCTGATCCCCGGCGCCGCTGCACCCAAGCTGGTGTCGCGTGAAATGCTCGGCAGCATGCGCAAGGGCTCGGTACTGGTCGATGTGGCAATCGATCAGGGCGGCTGCTTTGAAACCAGCAAAGCCACCACCCACGCCGAACCGACTTACATCGTCGACGATATCGTGCACTACTGCGTGGCAAACATGCCAGGTGCGGTGGCCGCCACCTCTACCCATGCGCTGAACAATGCAACTCTGCCGTTCACCATGGCACTGGCCAACCTGGGTTACCAGGAAGCACTGCAAAAAGATCCGCATCTGCTGGAAGGTCTGAACGTGCACCGCGGTGCGATTACCAACGGCCCGGTGGGCGAAGCACTCGGACTCGATTTCATCACAGCCCAGGCTGCCCTGGGCCTGTAACTCGCCACAGCCGGTTGGTGCAACACCTCCCGACGCAATAACTCTGCAATCTACCGGCGGGCCGGATTTCCGGCCTGCCATTGTTTGCACGCTGGCCAAGCCACATACTGGACAAAAGAACCACAATCCTGTCTGGCAATCAACCAACAGGTGTCGATTCAACAGTACGGCCTCAGCGCGGCCCGTTGTACCACTAGCAAGTATGAAAACACCTAAAAGACTCAAGCCTCTCATTGAAGACGGCATTATCGACGAAGTCCTCTCACGCCTGATGAGCGGTAAGGAGGCGGATGTTTTTACCGTCCGGGTCGGTGATGAAGTCCGTTGCGCCAAAGTATATAAAGAAGCCCATAAACGCAGCTTCAAAAAGGCCGTGGAATACCAGGAAGGCCGCAAGGTCAGAAACAGCCGACGCGCGCGGGCGATCGAAAAAGGTTCCAAGTTCGGCCGAGACCAGCAAGAAGAGGTTTGGCAAAACGCTGAAGTCGACGCGCTCTATCGCCTGGCAGCAGCGGGTGTTCGAGTTCCCGAGCCCTATGGTGTTTTCGACGGTGTGCTGGTGATGGAACTGGTGATCGATGCCGATGGACAACCCGCACCGCGGCTCAACAATGTCACGCTCGAGGCAGAAGAGGCACGCGAACACCATCGCCTTATGATGCGCAACGTGGCACGTATGCTGTGCGCTGGCCTTATCCACGGTGACCTGTCCGAATTCAACGTACTGGTAGATGCCGACGGGCCGGTGGTTATCGATCTGCCGCAGGCGGTGGATGCAGCGGCCAATAACAACGCGCAGCGCATGCTCGATCGCGATATTCGCAACATGACTCAATACTACGGCCAGTATGCGCCAGAGCTACTGGCCAGCAATTTTCACAAGGAGATCTGGGATCTGTACCAGGACGGCAAACTCGCTCCCGATAGCGAATTGACCGGCGAGTTCGACGAAGTGCTGCACGATGCCGACGTCGATGGTGTACTGGAAGAAATCAACGCTGTTATCGCAGAAGAGCAGGCGCGCCAGGAACGACTAAAAGAAAACGAAGACTCGGAACGAGGTAACTGAGTTATCCCTCGATATTGAGCGCATACGTTCTCAGCATAGTACCGGGGAAACCCGGTTTTACCCGGCCCTGCCGCACTATCCGCTAAACGCCCGCCGTCGACACCCGCACCAGAACGTCAAATACAGTGCTACCGGGTCGCATCTGGCCCGTTTTCTCGTTACATTGTCCAACGATTCAGAAAATGGCATCTTTATTCAAAGCAATATGAGCGATCTGCTTGATTGGCTGCAACAAAACGGGCTAACGGAGTTTCAAACACTTTTCGAAACGGAACAGCTCGACCTGGATATTCTTCAGGAAATCACCGAAGCAGATCTGATCGGGCTCGGCTTAAAACTCGGGCCACGCAAGCGCATACTGCGGGCAATAGCCAAAAGCCACTCATCACCGCCCGATCGCCCTGCCCCACGTGCACTGGAACGACGCCAGCTCAGCGTGCTGTTTTGCGATCTTGTTGGCTCTACAGAATTATCCAGTCAACTGGAGCTGGAAGATTTTCGCCATCTGATACGCGCGTATCAGGATAACGCTGTTGGCTCAATCAAGCGCTGGAACGGCGTGGTATCACGCTACATGGGTGATGGCCTGATGGCCTATTTTGGCTATCCGCAGGCCAGCGACAGAGACGCCGAAAGAGCAGTCAGGGCCGGGCTTGATGTCGTCGCATCAATGTCGAGCGATATTGCCACCGCCAAACTTCAGGTCAGAGTCGGGATCGCGACCGGTCTGGTTGTAGTGGGAGATCTACTGGGCGACGATAGCGTCGAGGAACTCGCCGCACTGGGTGCGGCACCGAACCTTGCCGCCCGCATCCAGTCGATGGCCAAACCCAATTCGGTAGTCATAGGGCAAACTACGCGTGACCTTACCCGGGGCGCAATCGAAACTGTCTCTCTGGGCGCAAGTCAAATAAAGGGATTCACGACGCTGCAGTCACTTTATCAGGTAACCGGCCTCTCGCTACAAACCGATAGTCGCTTGCGGCAGGTGGGCCAACTGCTTGGTCGCAACAAAGAGATCGATCAACTAACCAGCCTCTGGCAGCGCGTCATCAGCCAGCGGCACCCACAAACCGTGCTGATTATCGGCGAGCCCGGCATAGGCAAGAGTCGCGTCGCGCGAGCGTTTGAGCAATCGGTAAGCGAACAGTCAGCAAGCTCAGCCACAACCCTGCTCCTGCACGGATCACCGTTCCACACTGTGACCGGCCTTTTTCCATTTATTGAAGAATTGCGTGAACGCGCAGAAATTGAAATTGACGACTGCGCCGAAACGATCGAACGAAAGTTGATCACTGCACTTTCAATCGCCAACCCGGAATCACCCATACAAAGCCATCAAACGGCGATTTTCAATATGCTGGCAATGGAGGTTCCGAAACACCTGCCACCGCTTGCCAGCAATCCGGGCCAGCGGAAAGAGGCCGCACTGGCAGCCCTGGAATATTCCTTCCAGGCTATCGCGCAGCAACGGCCATTGTTACTGCTAATTGAAGATGCGCACTGGTTTGATCCCACCAGCCTGGAACTGCTACAAAGGCTCATACAAGATCTTCGCGACCGACCCGTCATGTTCATCATTACGGCACGCCCGGAGTTTCGCGTTGATGCACTGACGGCACCTGTCGATCGAGCCTTCGTGCATATGTCAATTGGCGGCTTGCCACGTGAAGCTATCGAGGCACTCATTTTACAAAATACAAACAATAAACCACTGCCAGGAAAACTGTTCGAAGACATCATTAGCAAAACTGATGGCGTACCGCTTTTTGTTGAAGAACTAACACGATCGGTGGTCGAATCAGGCATCGTTGTGCTGGTTGATCGCTATGAATATGCCGATGAAAAATCGACGAGCGCGATACCCTCATCTCTGCAGGATTCGCTAATGAGTCGAATCGATCGGCTTGGAGCAGCGAAGACAACAATTCAATTCGCCAGTGCTTTTGGCCGCAGTTTCCGAAGCGATCTTTTGCAGATTGTCTGTGGACTCGATGAAAGTGGATACAACGAACGCATCAATCGTATCCTGCATGCCGGATTGATATTCCAGGAGACAAATTCCGAACCGCGTATCTTTACCTTTAAGCATGCATTGATTCAGGACATCGCCTATGAATCCATGCTGCGCGAGCATCGCACTGATTTACACCACGATATTGCCAACCTTCTGATCGAACAAAACAACACGGCTGCAGAAATCATAGCCTTTCATCTCGAGGCCGGCGGCCGTGCGCGCGAAGCACTCGACTATTGGCATTCCGCCGGCGAAACTGCAGTGGCAAACTCCCACAATCAAGAGGCCATTTCCCATCTGGAACGCGGCATTGCAATTGCCAATCGCATTGAACAGGACGGCACACTGGAGCTACCGTTACAGGTTTTGCGGGCTGCATGCCTGCGTGGTACAGCCGGGTTGGGCGACAAACGCACCGGAGAGGCTTTGGAGCGAGCTCACACCTTGTGCATTGCACACGACAATCGAACGCTGATCATTCCCGCACTGAATGGTTTGTACGCCTACTATATGGAGCACTCACAGCATGAAAAAGCACGTTCATGCGCCAGTGAAATTCTGCGTGAAGCACAAGCACAGCATAACGATAACTTCCGTATGGTCGGCTTACGAGCACTCGGAGCGCTCGACTTTCACGCAGCAAAATACGATGAAGCCATCGCCGGGCTCAACACTGCCCTGGCAATTTACGATATCGACGTCCATGGCAGCGAAGCCGCAACCTACGGCATCGATCACAAGCTAACTGCATCGTGTTTTCTATCGTTCAGTTTGCTGATGAAGGGCTACACCAGTGATGCTATAGATATACAGAATGAGGCCTTGCGCCACTCGGCCGAACTGAATCACAAGCTCAGCATCTGCCAGGCACTCGCCTTTGCAACATTACAGGCCATACTTTTTGGTGACTACTCATTGGCCGATGGTCACGCCACCAGGCTCGCTAACACCGGTAGCGACTTTGCCATGTTGCACGGAGCCGCACACTGCATGGTCGGCATTATACAATTCGAGACGGATCAAAATCCGGCCGCAGCGTTGGAACAAATGGAAAAGGGCAGCGATAAATGGTGGGCCACCAATGCCGACAACTACCGATCATGGGTTGAAAGTGTCATGGCCCGCACTTGCGCCAAAGCCAATGACCCCGCACGCGCTTGGGAATTTATCGAGTCGGCAAAAGCTCGCATACCCGGCAGTGGAGAAACCTGGGCGGAGCCTGAAATATTAAGGGTGGAAGCCTGGCTGCATCAGCACCACAGCAACACACCAGATGCATTGGCAAAAGCAGCGCATGTTTACGATACCGCCCATCGTCTGGCCATCGAACAGGGCAGTCCGTTGTGGCAGGCGCGAGTCGCACTATGGTTCGCACAACTGCATATTCAACAAAATAATAAAGCGGCAGCTATCGAGTTACTTAAGCCGATTCACGACCTGTTTCCGAGCGACCAACGCAAACCTTCAGATGCAATACAGGCAACAGATCTGCTGCGGACGCTCAGCAGCTAATAAATACCCGTGTTCACGGTGTTAGACGACCGGCAGCAAACCTCGTAGGATATAGCGAGGAGGAATTCAGCTATGAGCCAAACAAATCACCCGGTCACACGGTATGCCAACAGTTGGCACCAGCGTTCCCGTTACTTTAACTCCGGCAATGCATTTGCACTGACATTGCCAGCAGTGCCGAGTGTCCAGTTCACCGATGAGCGCGACCAGGCCTTCGCCGAGTCCACAGTCACCAGTCTGATCGCCATGGATTCCAGCGACCGACTCGACACCCCCTTTCCGGCAACAACGCCATTCGCACTCTCTCGCTACATGCGGATTCGATCCGGTGAGCGACTTTCACTGAAATTTAACGCAAGCGTCGTGGTGGTGTGCATACTGAAGGGCGCAGGCAGCAGCCGGCAAACCGATAGCGACTCGGAAACACACTGGAAGCGTGGCGACATCATGCTGCTGCCCGGTAATCAGACATTCGAGCACCATGCAACCGACGACACTGTCGCCTGGCTGGTGACTGACGAACCCGTACTGGCTTTCATGGGACTGTCGATTCACGCAGACGACGTGCTGGCTGTACCGGAACCGATCTATTATCCCGCGGAAGACCTGGATCGTGAACTAGAAGCGGTCTACGCTCACCCTGATGCAAAAAAATTCGCTGGTTTCGCCGTTGTACTTTCCCACGACAAACTCGAACACACACGCAATATCCACCCTACGCTGACACTTGCACTGAATTCGCTGCCGCCCAACGAGGCACAGCGCCCTCACATCCACAACTCGATGGCACTGACACTCTGCATCGACGGCGACGATTGCTTTTCAATGATAGATGGCGCGAGAAAAGACTGGCAGCAAAACGCAGTGATGGTCACACCGCCTGGTGCTGTGCATTCACATCACAACGACGGAAGCAAACGTATGCGATGCCTGATCGTGCAAGACGGCGCACTCTACTACCACGGCCGCACCATGGGTTTTTCCTTCGCCGAACATCCGGTCGATCGTTAGTTACTATGTCGCACACCGATACCGGCAATACTGCTGCGTTGCAGATACATACCGATACCGTTAAGCCCGAGTGGATTGACTACAACCACCACATGAACGACGGCTATTACGTCGTAGCGTTCACCAGTGCCACCGATGCAGTACAGGATCTGGTCGGGCTCGATGCAAATTATCGTCAGAGCAGCGGTTGCTCGATCTATACCGTAGAAGCCCATCTGCAATACCTGCGCGAAGTGCCCGCCAATGCACAACTGAGTTTTACCAGTTTCATACTGGGCGTCGATGAAAAACGCGTGCACATGCTGCACGCCATGTATAACGCTGATCAGGGGTATCTTGCCGCCAGTCACGAATTAATGCTACTGCACGTCAATCAGAAGCTTGGTAAAACCACTGCCATGCCGAGCGCAATACAACAACATCTTTCACGGCTGCAGGATCAGCACCGAAACCTGCCTACTCCCGTGCCGACAGGCCGCAGTATCAAACCTGTGATCGCATAACACGAAGCAAACCTCATGACAGACAAAAGCTACTGGAACGATACCGAACACGGTTTACGCAAAGTTGAATTGCGTGCCGCAGGCTTCAATCCCGACGACGCGGCAAAACGCCATCCGGTCGTCACCATCGCAAGCCCGTACACTAACGCTCACCGTTGCAACAATCGCGTACAGCAAATCGCCGAACTGATCATCGATGCACTTGAACAGCGCGGTGGCCAGGGCTTGCTGGTGGGTGCACCCGCGGTATCAGACGCACTGACACAGGGCACCGCCAACGCGGGCTACAGTCTGGTATCGCGCGATCTGATGGCAGACTGCTTCGAAACCGGTCATTTTGCCCACCATGCGCAAGCGATGATCGTGATTTCCGGTTGCGACAAAACCGGCGCTGCGGCCATGATGCCACTGGCCAGAACCAACGCCCCGGGCCTCGTGGTATACCCCGGCACCAGCTCACCCGGTGCGGTGAACTTTTCCCCGTGGGCGGAAAAAGGCGACAACCTCACGATTCTCGATTATGCGGAGGGTGCCGCCGCTCACGAGGCTGGAAAAATAGGCGCGATCGAACTGCAACAACTGGAAAAAAGCGTCATGCCCGGCAGTGGCACCTGCGGCGCCATGTTTACCGCCAACACCATGAGCTGTATCACCGAGGCAATGGGTATGATGCTCGCCAGAGGCGCATCGCACACCGCAGACTATCACGCCGACAGCGAAATACACGATGACGTCAAGACGCAGGCACTGGCAAGCATCGATGCCTTGTATTCACTTTTGGATAATGGATTGCGGCCCCGCGACATCATGACCCGAGCCGCATTCGAAAACGCCATCACCGTCGCCTATGCCATGGGCGGTTCAACTAATATGTATCTGCACCTGCTGGCGATTGCCCGCGATGCACAGGTACCACTGACCATCGAAGATATTCAGGCAATAGGCGAACGTGTGCCGCTAATCGCAAACCTGCAACCTCACGGACCCTTTTCAATGAAAACACTGCACGAGGTCGGCGGCGTACCTGTTGTGATGAAAGAACTTTTAAATCACGGATTGCTGCACGCAGACGCACTGACCGTCAGCGGCAAAACCATCGCCGACAATCTGGCCGACACACCGGAGTTGAAAGACCTCACACGAAAAGACGTCGTACTGTCTGTAACAAAGCCTATCGCCGCCGCGAACAATCATATCTCGGTGCTTTCCGGCAACATCGCGCCCGAAAGCTGCGTACTTAAGCTTGGCGGTAAAACGATCGAGCACGGTGAGTTTCGCGGCCCAGCCCGCGTGTTTGATAGTGAAACCGAGGCAATGAACGCTATCCGGGACGATGACATCGTCGCGGGTGATGTCATTGTCGTTCGTCGGGTAGGCCCCGTCGGCGCACCCGGTATGCCGGAAATGGTGCACCTGACCATTCAATTGCAGGGCCGCGGCCTGGGCAAGGATGTCGCGCTGATCACCGATGGCCGATTTTCCGGCGTATCACACGGCATACTGATCGGCCACATCAGCCCGGAAGCTGCGCGCGGTGGCCCGATAGGTCTTGTGCGGGATGGCGACACCGTCGTCATCAATCCACTTGATCGAACCCTCAATGTAGAACTGAGCGATGCCGAACTCAGCGCACGTGCCAATGAACAGCAACCACATACGACTGATAATTCGATTCAACCCGGCACGGTACTGGACAAGTATCGTCGGCTGGTATCCTCGGCTCATTATGGGTGTGTGCAGTGACCCCAATTGTCTGACACCCTTCGGTAGGATCATTGCCGGTCTGGTTATCAACAGCTTTTACCATTGGTGGCAAAACGGTGGGCTAATCGCTTTCATGCGAATTGATCGGCATCGCTTCTTTTTCCGCAAGCCAGGCACGCGGGCTCCTGCCGGTGTATTGCTTAAAAGCACGAGCCAAAGCCGTGGCATCAGCATAGCCAACATTATCGGCAATCGCTTTCAGCGGGCGTCCGAGTCGCAGTTCGGTTTGCGCACTGGCAATACGCAAGGAAGTCAGATATTCACCCGGTGGAACGCCAATACGATCTTTAAAATGCGCAGCGAAACGCGCTCGTGACATCGCTGCTGTTGCCGCCAGTTGATCTAAATTCCATTGTTGTCCCGGGGATTCATGCATCGCGTGCAGCGCTTTCGCAAGCTGCAGATGTGCGAGACCTGCCAGGAGCCCGGGTTTCAGATCACCTGAATCACAACAATGGCGCAGCAGTAAAACAAAAAGTAATTCCATGAGTCGGTTAATTGCAGCACTGGCCCCTAAACGATTATCCAGTGCTTCGCCAAATAGCAGTTCAAGCGTACCCTGAAGCCCCTTTGCATCTGCCAATGACACAATCAACGGATTTGGCATCCCAAAAGGTACTAGCCTGGCATTTTCGCTTTCGAGTGTAATCTCGGCACAGACCAGTTCAGCGCCTGAGCTTTCCGTCACCTCCAGCCGATGACTGAGCGGCAGAGCAAATAGAATCACACTGGGTTGCTCGATCAGCAGCGGTGCTGAACCCTCTATGCACAGGGTCAGTGACCCTTGGCGAAGCAAATGCAAATGCCCGGACCCAGCGCTATCCGAGAACGAGGTATCCGCGCATAGTGCACCCGAAAAAAAGGTATTGGCTGACAGCGCCAGCCGCTCGATTACCTGTGAGAGTGAGTCCATTGAGACGAATTGTATGGTTTTTGGGACGATCGGTAAGTAATGAGTGCGATAAAAGGCGATGAAAAGTGGCCTAATAAATCACGGTAGCGCTGACGCACTCAACAACCAGCTACCGTCTTTCACGTCAAACTCAAGGAACACTCATGAAAATTTCTCTTAATTGGTCATTATTCAAACGGTCGTTTCTCGACCGATCAAAGGGCGGTGCGCTGGTGCTGGCTTTAATTTTCGCGCCACTGGTGAGCTTCGCGGAAGACAAAGTGAATCTCGTCGATGGCCTGGCGGTGCATGGCTACGATGTTGTTGCGTATTTTACCGAGAGCAAACCGGTCGAAGGCAGCGGTGATTTTACCGCGACTCACGATGGTGCGACCTATCAATTTAGCAGCGCCGAAAATAGAGACAAGTTTGTCGCAAACCCGGCAGCGTACGCACCACAATACGGCGGCTATTGCGCGTTCGGCACCGCGATGGGACGAAAGTTCGATGGTGATCCAAATGCCTGGAAAATTGTTGAAGACAAACTCTACCTGAATCTGAACCCCAAAATTCAGGAACGTTGGTTCACCGATATTCCCGGGTTCATTAAAGGTGCTGAGAACAACTGGCCAATTATCGAGAGCGTTAGCGATGCCAAGCTGGAGAGCGATCCGCCCGAAGGTTTGACTGCCGGGGCACTGTAAGCGCTAACTTCGTTGCAAGGTTAGTTTGAGGGCGCAACCAGGCGCCCTCAACTTTTTCACGGACATTCAAAATCAACAAGTGTGTGGTTGAATTTTCAACCTCCAATTCACACGCTTAACTGCTCTTCTGAATCCGGTTCATCGTTGTTGCGGTTGGATCACGCGCTAGACCATCGCCCCGATAGTCCGCCACGGTTTGGCAACCGCTTTACCAAACTCTATCGATTCGCACTCATTGAACACGGCAAACGAATGTAACGCATCGGCCAACGCAGAGCCCAGCGCTTCGTGAGGTTCTGTCTCCATATGAAGTGACACCACATTCAGCCGCGATTCTTTGCGGTGTGCTTTACAGTCGATGCGTCCGACAAAGCTGTCGCCAAACAATACAGGCAGGCAGAAGTATCCAAAATTACGGTTGGCCGCTGGCACGTAGCACTCGATCTGGTAGTCAAAATCAAAAACGTTCTGCAGGCGATCGCGCTGGATCACGCTGTTGTCAAACGGTGACAAGAGTTTCACGGTCTTACCCATGCGCGGTATCGAAGTCTCCATGATGTCCGGCAGAGCGTAATAACCCTCGAACGAATCACCGAGTGCCAGCAGTGTTTTTGTGTCCACGCGTGCGGCGAGTTCTTCAGCTACCGCGTTGCGTAGTTCTGAGCCTTTGCGCAAGTAGGTAAACGATTTGCGGCTGGCGAATCCATTGGCACGCAAACTGGTATCGATCAAGTGTATTGCCTGCTCGCGATAATCGGGAAAGCGGGTGTCCACACCTTCGGGTAAGGCGCGTTCTGTCAGATCGTAACGTTTCTGAAATCCCTCGCGCCCCACCACAATCAGGTCACCCTGAATAAACAGCTGTTCCAGTGCCTGCTTGGTCGGCTTCCAGTCCCACCAGCCGCTTTTTCCAGAGGCGGCATCACTGAAATCGCGGGCCATCAATGGCCCCTCGGCTCGAATTCTGGCGAGCACATCGCGCATCAGCGCCGGACTGGTGTTTTTGAACCAGTGCTTTTGCCCCGACTTGATCGCAACCATACGCGGCAGCGCAAAACGAAAATCGTCCATTGGCAGATAAGCTGCCGCATGGAACCAGTACTCAAAGACCTGCTGGTTGGCAACCAGTTTGTCCAGCAGCGCCGATCGATAACCGGGCACACGGGTCCACAGAACGTGATGGTGCGCACGCTGCACCACCGAGATCGTGTCGATCTGGATGTAACCAAGATGCCGGATGGCTTTCAGCACCCCGTCGGCACCTCGTCCAAACGGCTGTTTGCCAACCAGTCCCTGCGCCTGCAGTGCTATACGGCGCATTTTTCGCTTTGTCGAGGTTGAGGTCATACGCTTATACTACCGTCTCAACAACGCTGAAACACGGATGATCAGCGCCAGCCTGGCAGCGCGAGCCAGAATCAGTGCCACCGGTAAAATCGAGATGATTCACGTCCTGGGTTCCATCAATATTGACTATGGCTGCCAGCTGCGCCGGTTGCCTGCCGCGGGGGAGACAGTCCACGCCGATCAACTCGATCTGACCCCCGGAGGCAAGGGTGCCAACCAGGCGCTGGCCGCTCAACGGGCTGGCAGCGAGGTCACGATGCACGGAGCGGTCGGCACGGATGAGGTAGCCATTCAGGCACTGTCGCTGTTAAAGGAAGCAGGGATCTTATTGACGAGCGTAAAAACCGTACCCGGCAGCACCGGATGCGCCTTTGTATTTGTCGATGCCAACGGTGAAAACCAGATTGTTGTGCTGGCCGGTGCCAACGATGCCGTGTCAGTTGAGCAGGCGAATGACATGCGACTTGCCCAGGGCGACACACTGCTGCTGCAAATGGAAGTTCCACTCCCGGTCGTGCAGGCGGCAGCGGCAAGTGGCAGGCAAAAAGGCGCTACCGTTATTGCAAGCCTGGCCCCTTATTACACGATGCCCGAAAGCCACTACAAGAACATTGATGTCCTGTTGGTCAATCAGGCTGAGGCTGAATTACTTTGCAACGATCTGGAAATCAATGTCGCTGGCAATCAAACAGCATCGGCACTGGCACAACGTTTGGGTTGCAGTGTTGTACAAACGCTCGGCGCCAATGGCCTGCAGGGCTTCGACTCGACAACAGACAGCCGATTTGAACTACCAGGTATAAAGGTCAACGCGATCGATACGGTGGGCGCAGGCGATACGTTCGCCGGCTTTCTGGGTGCAATGATAGATCGTGGCCGATCGCTGCAAAACAGTTGCAAAATCGCCAATGCTGCAGCGGCCTTTGCCTGTACCCGACCCGGCGCCCAATCTGCCATTCCAGCAATAGCGGAATTGGGAGAACTGGTCGGCGCACACGCAGACTGAAACAATCCGGAATCACAATGGATACGCTCAACACCAACACCGCGCTGGTCGTCTCGCCACCAGGAAAGCCACCCGATGCAGCACTGCTGCGTAAAATCTCGGCCCTGTTGTCAGAGCTTGAAGAGGTCAAGGAGGCTCATTTGCCCGAAGTAATCGAGATTGGCTCTTCGACGCAATCTCGGCTGGTTCTTTTTGTGGTGGTTGATAGCGCAGACAACTTTCCGAAAGTGGAAAAAGCACTGGCGCGTCAGTTTGGCGGACGCCTGCGCTTCGGCGCCAAACTCGAATATCGGATTATTTCACCGGATTTTGCCATGCTACAAAATATTCGCGACACCAAAAGCATTGTCGGCTGGCGTGACTAGTAACAAGCTACGGAGCCTCACCATACTTTTCGCGGTGTAGGTCAACCGCCTGACCCTGCCAGTTGTCACGTTGAATTCGCCCGCGGAACTCTGGCATCTGCTCCTGGAGTTCATCAAGTCCGTCGGCGTCCAGCTGTGCTATCTGGCGAAAGAAATAGATTCCGTTAGCGTGCAACACGCCCTCCAGCTTCGGTCCAATACCTTTAATATCGGTGAGCTTATCGCGCTCCTTTTTATCAGGTACAGCGCCGGGAACCTCCCATCCTATCGGCACATAACCACTGGCCGTCGCGCCACCACCCGTATTTTTACTTACGCTATCCGCTGATCGATCCGCCTGAACATTTGTCGAGCCGGAACCTGATACAACCGACGAGGACGACTGCTGATCCGCAGACGCTGAAAACGTACTTTCGGCGCCGCTGTGGTTTGCTGATGAATCAAGTGAGCCCGAATCGTCAGATGCTGGAACTTCACGCGAAGCATCGCTCGATGCATCACTCGATGTATTACCTGCAGCACCGCCTGCATCACCCGCTGAGTCAGGTGCGGAATCACCTGCAGAACCGTGCGATTGCGAACGCCCGCTGTCGGCCCCTTCGCCCCCACCGGTATCTGCGGCTGAAGCAGTATCAGTTCGTCGATCGGCGTTGTACCTGGCAGAAACGGGGCTCTGGTCTGTCGCCGTGCCCCAGCCAGCCAGTTTGTTTTCTGTGTCACCAGAGGACTCATCTGCCACGCCGTTGTCTTTTTCAAGTGTCTCCAGACTGCGTTCCAGCTCAGCTATTCTGGCATCCCTCTGCTCCACGGTAGCGCGCATCGCATCGAGCTCTTTGCCCGAATCAGTACTGCTGGATTCGGCAAGCAACCCCTGGGACGCACTATCCGCCTGTTCCATCGCCTGGTTCGCACGCGCAAGTTGCTGTTCGGCGCCCTCCAGTGCTTCGCCCCTGGCTCGCAATTGCGCCTCGGCCTCATCGAGTCTGGTTCGCAATACGGTCGAGTCGTTTTGTGCCAGCGCACCCTGCGCCTGTTCGAGTTGGCGTTCAAGCTCGGCGATGCGGGCCGCCGCATCTGCCGCCTGCCCTTCGGCACCATCACCGGTGTCAGACTCTGCAGCAGAATTCTCAAGCCGGGCTTCGGCATCCGAACGCGCAGACAATGCGGTTTCGAGATCACTGCTCAGCAACTGGTTACGCTCTTCGTGTTCGTGCACACGTGTTTCCAGCGAAGCGATCTCATCGTTCATCGCCTGCCCCTTGCGCTGGCACTCGTCGAGTTTTGCGCGCAACAAGTCGCGATCTTTTTCAGCCTGTACAAGGCCTACTTCCAACTCAACTTTACTGGTGTCGACGACAACACCGGCCTCAGCACCATCTTCTGTCTGAGCGAGCTCCAGTTGACGCAAATCGTCTACTTTGTTCTTTAACAACTGATTGCTGTTGCGTTCTATCTCAAGTTCTCTTCGCACTTGCGCCAGCTGATCGGTTGAGTGGCGCAACTGTTCTGCAACGCCGTCATCATCGGCCTGCGCCACCAACGTGGTTGCGTCTGCGCCAACGTCTGTCGCCGACACGCGCCGACGACGCCATCTCCACAACAACCAGCCAAGGCAAAGACCCAGTGCAAACGTAATTAACAGCGGGATCAATATATCCCACAAAGTCCAAAGCATTGCTTAATACCTCTTGTTATTCTCTTATTGTTCTTATCTAACGACCTGGAAGGAGTCGACAGCGGTGAACTGTACGCGCCGGTTCTGGCTTCTGCCTTCGGGTGTATCATTGCTCGCAATCGGAACCCGATCGCCGTAGCCAACTGCTTGCATGCGATCGGCATCAATGGATTTTTCAACCAGATACTCCACAACTGATCTGGCTCTGTCTTCACTGAGTCTGTTGTTTACTTCGTCGCGACCGCGATTATCGGTATGCCCTTCTACCTCGATTAACAACTCCGGGTACTGCTGAATAACCGCTGATACCTTATCGAGCGTTGCAGTGGCAGTTGAAGTCAATCGCGCCGTGCCGGTATCGAACAGCACGTTGCGTTGCACCTCCAACGCGAGTGCATCAAATTTCGTCTGCAATTCCACCTGGGCTTGCTGTCTGGCGCTCTCTCCGACCAATGTTAAAGTCTCCTCAGTCACAAGCCCCTGCTCTCGAGCCTGTGCGGTCAAAGACAGCAGATTATCCAGCGCTTGCTGACTTTGCAGCTCTGCGGTGACGCTAAGCGTATCGGCCTGCAGTCGTGCAGTGGCGTCGTTATCAGCTGGCCCGAACTGGCTAACCACGGCAGCCAGATTGTCTACGCGCGAATCGGCGCCCGGCAGTCTCGCCTCCTGACCACTGACTTCGATCTGATCGTTAACCTGACCGTCCTCACCCACGACCTCCTCGGCAGCAAATAGCAGCCGCATGCGCTGTTCTTCTGTTAGAACCTTGCCGGTCAGGGTGAGAGATTTCTCATCTCTGCTTGCCGTGATATCTATCTCACCCGTTTTAACGTAATCGATCTCCCCGGTCACCTGGAAATCAACCAGTGCTACTGACACCGCTTGCTCGATCATTTCTGCGCTGCCGCGATCCTTAGCCTTAATGCGATAGTTGAGCTCGGTGTCGGTGAGTGTGGCCTGTGCGCTGACAACCTGCTCGGGCCCGACATGCGCCAGCAGACCAGCCAGAACGTTCAGCCTTGCATCCAATTGATCATCGGGCTGGCCATCGCCAACGATCTCGAGATTGTCGTTGATGTTCACAACACCCTCGGCCACCAGCGCTGCATTGACCAGGGCGTCACGCTGTTTTGTCGATAGTACGGTTCCGGCCAATTCAACCGTGCCGTCGCGGGAATTAACACTCACAGCCAGTGCCGGTGGCAGCGCCTCGGGATCTGCGGACTCCTGTGCTGGATCTGCTGCCGGCGTGGGCGCCGGATCGACCGCAATCAGGATATTGCGAGTACCGCCACCGTCGGCCAGACGCACGACGTTGGCCAGTTGCGCCTCGGTGATCCCTTCGGGCAGTACACCGGTGATCTCGACATTGCGATAGGTCCAGTCCAGATCGAGCGAATCAGTACTGATTCCAGCGGCCTGCAGATCACTTTTAACCCGGGAATCCAGCCGTTTTTCAAAATGCGGTATCGCCCAGAAAATCGCCAGGCAAGCTGCGAGCAAAAGCGCGAACAGCATGACGACAAGGCTTCGACGTCCTGACCAGGGCCACACATCGTGAGCGTTGGGCGGTACAAAACTATCCCAGCCATTACGATCGGATTGCGCTAGCTCACTGCTCATGCGGGCCTCTGACCGATTCGGTCCCAGAATTGTGTGCAGACCAGCTAAGCTTGAGCGCTACTAGTGGACAAACGACACACCGTCGTCGAGGCCGGCCGCAACGACCGGATATGGAGGAGTAAAATGACATGGACTACTTTGTTGTTATTGTTTTGACCCTGTTTAAACGAGCCTTGGTTCTACCTCCATTACTTATAGGTCATAAATAGCCATTCGGGTAACCGATAAGACTTAAAGTGGCCGGCTCAGGCATTACCTCAGCACTCTCGGAGCACGCATTGCCAAACGTTAACCACCACCACCATCAGCCGCAATCCGGGCAGGGCTCTCGTTCGTTTGGCTGTCTGTCGATACTGGGTATTGTCCTGCTGACGATCATCGTTACCGTCGCCGGGACCCTATGGCTGCTCAACAGCCGTGTATTCGCCAGCGAATTCAAACCGGTTCAGTTGAACGAAACCGAACAGAACATTCTCAGCGCCAAAATCGATGCCATCGGTCAGCACGCGGAGACCACCACAACCAGCACCGACACAGTCCAGGACGGAGAGATTCAACCCGAGCGCTACAAGGAAGATGACAGCCGCCGGCGAATCGAGCTCAGCGAGCGAGAATTAAACGCACTGCTCGCCGACAATACCGATCTTGCCGAGCAACTGGTGGTCGACCTCGCCAATGATGTCGCCAGTGTAAAACTACTTATAGATCTGGACCCCGACTTCCCGTTCATTGGTGGCAAGACTCTGAAGGTCAGCAGTGGTGCAACCGTGTCCTACGCCGAGAATCGTCCCGTCGTGGTATTGCAGGGTGTCAGTGTCTGGGGTGTGCCAATGCCCAACGCCTGGCTGGGTGGGCTGAAGAATATCGACCTTGTTAAAGAGTTTGGCGGTGGCGATGGTTTCTGGAACGCCTTCGCTGCCGGCATTGAGGATATAAGGGTCGAGGACGACAAACTGTTGCTGCAACTGGCTGAGTAGAGCAAACCGGCGAACGGGGAAAACGCATGCCCGAGCTACCCGATATCACGCTCTATATCGATGCATTGAACCAACGTCTGCAGGGTCAGCCCCTGATTGATCTGCAGCTACAGAATCCGTTTGTGCTTCGCACTGTCGAGCCTGTTATCGAGCAATTCAGGGATCGCAGGCTCAATCAGGTCACACGGCTCGGCAAGCGCATCGTGTTCGAATTCGAAGGCGACTACCGGGCGGTTATCCATCTGATGATTGCCGGGCGATTGCAGTGGTACCCGACAGCCGGAAAGAAGTCTGGCCGCAAAGGCATATTGAGTCTGGAATTTGCCAGCGGCACTGTGCAACTGACAGAAGCGGGCAGCAAACGACGCGCATCGCTCCATTTATTCGACACAGCATCTACATTCAAACAACTCGATCGCGGGGGACTGGAGATCGAGGGAATTCGTCTGCCGGCGTTTCGCCAACGCCTGACGCTGCGCAACCACACGTTAAAACGTGCCCTGACCGACCCTGGCTTATTCAGCGGTATCGGCAATGCCTATTCCGACGAAATACTTCATCGGGCGAGATTATCCCCGGTGAAGCTCACGCAAAAACTCAATGCTGAGGAAATAAAACAGCTACACAGAGCCTGCAAGCAGGTACTGGCAGAGTGGACCAAAACACTCAGGCGGGAAAACGGGGACCTGTTTCCCGCCAAAGTCACCGCATTCAGGGACGGTATGGCCGTGCACGGGCGCTATCAACAGCCCTGCCCCGACTGTGGCACAGCCATTCAACGTATTCGTTATGTCAGCAACGAAACCAACTATTGTCCACGCTGCCAAAACGACGGAAAAATTCTGGCCGATCGCTCACTTTCCCGATTACTGAAACAGGATTGGCCCAGAACCGTTGAAGCGCTGGAAGAAAAACAAATCGAGGGCAAATGATGGCAACCGGTAACAACGTTGAAACCAGCCTGAGCGGATTGCGCGCGACCACTTTGCATGCGCTGGCGTCGCTGGGTCTCAACGAACATGAACAGCAGACAGTCGCCAATGTACTGCTCTATGCGCAGGTGCGCGGCAACAGCCAGGGGCTGATAAAAATCATTGAGCGCACTATTTTGCCGGACGCCGCAAAACAAGCGCTCGAGACCAACCGCACGACGGCCTGCCTCGCGAGGGTCAACGGCCACGGCAATATCGGCATGGTGGTGCTGCAACATGCCACAGAACTGGTGATCGACATGGTGCAACAAACCGGTATCGCGCTGGTCACTACGCACAATACTCGCTCATCAACCGGCGCGATTGGCTACTATGCCGGCCAAATCGCCCGGGACGGCCATATCGGACTAGTACTTGCCGGCTCGCCAAAAGTTATGGCCGTCGAGGGAGGCATCGATCCTGTTCTGGGCACCAATCCGATCGCGATTGCCATACCTACCGGCGGACAGCCGCTGGTACTCGATATGGCAACGGCAGCAATCGCCTGGTTTTCAGTG
>CAKZSB010000003.1 GCA_937920585.1 uncultured Granulosicoccaceae bacterium
CGTAGGCTTTGAACTCGCCGCCCATCGCCTCGGCCTGCACTTTTGTCAGCGCCGCTGTCAGCGTTGTCTTCCCATGATCCACGTGGCCTATCGTGCCTACGTTCACATGCGGTTTCGTTCGCTCAAATTTTTCCTTCGACATCTCTGTGCTTTACCTGAGGTTTGTATGTGCAGACTTTTGTTGGCGCCCGCCATCGCAAATGCGACGATGGAGCCCATGACCGGATTTGAACCGGTGACCTCTTCCTTACCAAGGAAGTGCTCTACCGACTGAGCTACATGGGCGCGTCGATCACCTTTCCCGTACCGGCTTATAATGTAGTAGAATTTTTGGAGCGGGTGATGGGAATCGAACCCACGTTATCAGCTTGGAAGGCTGGAGTTCTACCATTGAACTACACCCGCAAAATCATACCGCGACGGTGCAAAAACTGTGGTGGAGGGGGGAGGATTCGAACCTCCGAAGGATTAACCAGCAGATTTACAGTCTGCCCCCTTTGGCCACTCGGGAACCCCTCCGCGTAAAAGCGGAATTATCGTGTACGCGCCCACGACTGTCAACAGGTTTGACACTGTTCGTCAAATAAATTTCTGGCCATCCAGCGCCGCGCGAGCACACTGCATGGAGAATAGCAGCTTCGCCGATGTGCAAACCCCTGATTGCACGACGGCCTGCCAGATATTTATTACAAAATATCCATTGTTCAGATAAACCGACGAAACGGATACACCACATAGGCGCTAATCAACTGCAAATAGGATCGCTGGCGTAATTGCTCATCGGTTATCACCGCAGCGCATACCAGGTCATTTCGAAAATGCCCGACCAGTGCGGCGATGGATCCCGGAGCGCTGAGCACCACATCGACCTCGAGGTCGTGATACATGCTGCGATGATTCAGATTGGTTGTACCCACACAGGCCCATTCATCGATCAGCAGAGTTTTAGCATGCAGCATCGCTGGCTGATACTCATAAATTTCTATTCCAGCCCTGATCAACCCGCGATAGAACAGCCGGCTAACACTGGCGACCAAACTCACATCTGACTTGCTCGGCAACAATATTTTCACATCGCAACCGTGGCGTGCCGCCCTCACTAAGGCCGCCAGCATCGCCGGACCAGGCACAAAGTAGGCATTGGTTATCCACACTCGCTGTCGCGCCCGCTCGATCCTCGCGAGCAAGTCCGCATTGTGGCGCTGCCGCAGCCGACGTGTGTAGTTGACCCGAACAGGTGAATTGAGCGTCGGGACCGGTTGACGACGAAACCTCAGCAAACGCGATCGAACCACTCGCGAACCTTGCGAAAAAGCCCAGATGAGCTCGAACGAGCGAGCCAGATCTGCAATTGCGCCACCCGCAACCACCACAGCGGTTTCACGCCAGCCGCGATGGGCAACCGCCACGTTGCAGGATCCCACGAACGCGACTTCGTCGTCGACAAGCACCAACTTGCGATGATTACGCTTGTTCACGCTACCTAACAGGGCACGCATCCTGGCGAACGTCAGCTGGCGCAGCTCAAGTGCCTGCAATATACCGGGCAAGGGATGATAGACCCTGACCTGCAGGCCATCAGCCGCGAGATGCCTGATTCGAGCCGGCCCCCAGCCGGGCGAACCAACACCATCGACGACAATCCGCACCTCTACTCCGCGAATTGCTGCTGCGCGCGCCGCATCGAGTAAGGATTTACCCAACTCATCCTCGCGGAAAATATACATCTCGACCGAAATAGACCTTTTCGCCCCGCGAATAGCTGCACAGACGCGATTAAAGTAATCCGCCTGATCGATGCATATCTCTTCGCTGGTCCACATCAATTTTTCACCGGTTTCCGGCGAGCAATCGCCCGGGTGCGTTATCGAGCAGATCCTCCGCCACCCGAACTGATCTCGCGTGATCTCAGTGCAAGAGGATTTGACTCAGGAATTCACGGGTACGCTCGGACTGCGGATTATTGAAGAATTCCTGCGGCTCGTTTTCTTCAATGATCTCGCCGCCATCCATGAAAATCACTCGATTGGCAACGGTTTTGGCAAATCCCATCTCGTGCGTGACGCAGATCATTGTCATGCCATCGCGCGCCAGCTCGATCATGACATCCAGTACTTCCTTGATCATTTCCGGATCCAGCGCCGAGGTTGGCTCATCGAACAACATGATTGCCGGGTTCATGCACAGGCTACGGGCAATCGCAACACGTTGCTGCTGTCCGCCAGACAACTGTCCCGGGTATTTCTCTGCCTGCTCGGGGATTTTTACCCGCTCGAGGTAACTGCGGGCAACGTCTTCAGCTTCGGCCTTGGGCATCTTGCGCACCCAGATCGGCGCCAGCGTGCAGTTTTCAAGCACAGTCAGGTGCGGGAAAAGGTTGAAGTGCTGAAACACCATGCCGACCTCACGCCGGATCTGCTCGATGTGTTTCAAATCGCCAGTCAGCTCAGTGCCATCGACAATGATTTGCCCGCGCTGATGCTCCTCCAGGCGATTGATACAGCGAATCAGGGTCGACTTGCCCGAGCCGGACGGCCCACACACCACAATGCGCTCACCCTTGTTGACCGTCAGGTTTATATTTTTCAGCACGTGGAACTGGCCGTACCACTTGTGCATTTCGGCGATCCGGATCATTTCGTGATCGCTCACCGCCAATTTTGCGGCAGACAGTTCAGATTGTTGCTCAGACATGTTTAGTTCTCCTGCGAAGAAAGGCGCGCGCCCTTTCGCCTAGTCTTCCCGGTGCCCGGTGTGCAGTTTCTTTTCAAGATATATTGAATATCGTGACATGCTGAAACAGCAGATAAAGAAAAACATCGCAATAAATACATATACTTCCGTCGATAGCCCGGTCCACTTGATATCAGAGAGCGACGCTCGTCCAATCCCCAGCGGATCGAGCATTCCGATCACGATGACAAGTGTTGTGTCTTTAAAAAGACCAATAAACGTATTTACGATACCAGGTATGGATATCTTCAGTGCCTGGGGCAACACCACAAGCCGCATCGACGACCAGTACTTCAGCCCCAGCGCATCGGCCGCCTCAGTCTGACCTTTGGGTATCGCCTGCAGCCCGCCGCGAACCACCTCGGCGATGTAGGCTGCCGAGAAGAGTGTCACCATGATCAATACCCGCAACAGAATGTCGAAGGTCGTACCGGGCGGCAGAAAGTAGTTCAGCATGGTCGATGCGACAAACAGCAGCGTAATCAGAGGCACACCGCGAATAAACTCAATAAATGACGTGCAAAGCCAGCGAATGATGTGCAACTCGGATTGCCGCCCCAGCGCCAGCAAAATACCCAGTGGCAGCGAACAAACAATCCCGGTGACACCGATTACCATTGTCAGCATAAAACCGCCGAACCGGGAAGTCTCCACTGGCTCGAGCCCCATACCCCCCAGCAACAGCCAGTAGGCAATAAAAGGATAGAGCAGCGAAAACCAGATCGCCTGTCGCCGATTCGGACACTTATCCCAAAGCAGAGGCACCAGTGCGACCACCAGCAGCACAAAGGCAAGCACTACCCTCCAGCGCTCTTCAACCGGATAGAAACCGAAGGTAAATTGACCAATACGCTTTTCGATAAATCCCCAGCAGGCCCCGTCACCCGCCGCACGGCAGGCATCGCGCGACTCTGCAATGAACACGGCATCGAAGAACGCCCAGTTGAACAAAGGCGGCAACATCAGGTAGAGGCAGTAGACCGTCAGTATGGTCAGCACGATGTTGAAGGGCGAAGAAAACAGATTTTTTCGAAGCCAAAGCAACAGGCCGGTCTGTCCGACAGGCGGCCGCAGATCCGGATGTTCGCCAGGTAAATATTGCTCGCTCATGCTAGCGCTCCACCAGCGCGATGCGCTTGTTGTACCAGTTCATCAACAGCGAGATAGTCAGCGAGAACATAAGGTAGAGACTGAGCACGATGATCATGCACTCCATTTCCCGGCCGGTCTGGTTGAGCGTAATGCCCCCGATAGTGGCCACGATGTCCATATAACCGATGGCAATCGCCAGCGATGAATTCTTGGTGATGTTAAGGTATTGACTGGTCAGGGGCGGAATGATCACACGCAGGGCCTGCGGAATGATAACCAGATTCATCGTGCGACCACGGGGAAGCCCCAACGCATGAGCAGCCTCGGTCTGCCCCTGGCTGACTGCTTCAATCCCGGATCGAACATTCTCGGCAATGAATGCCGCGGTGTACAACGACAGCGCGAGCCACAGCGCCAGAAATTCAGGCTTCAGGGCCATCCCGCCTTTGAAATTGAATCGACCAGGAACCGGCGCATCCCACTGAATGGGTTGGCCGGCCAAAAAGTAGGCGACTATCGGCAAACCCAATATCGCCAGCACACTCATCCAGAAAACCGGAGATTGCTCGCCTGTATCAGCTTGCTTGATTCTGGCCTGACGGCGGTACCACATGGCAATAGCGATCCCGCCAATAATCGCCGCAACGACCAGCCAGATGCCACTTTCAAAGATCGGCCGCGGCACATAAAACCCCCGATTGGTCAGAAAGAATTGCTGACTGGCGTCATCAGTGGCCCCCTTCAGCACTGCTTTGACGCCCGGCAGCGCATGCACCAGGATGCCGTGGATCAGAAGAATGTGCACAAGTACCGGCACATTTCTTACAAATTCTATGTAGCAATAGCTCAGACGGTTGACGAGCCAGTTGGGTGACAGTCGAAGTACACCCAGGATAAACCCCAGTATCGTGGAAAGCACGATGCCGCAAACGGCGACCAGCAGCGTGTTCAGCACCCCCACTACGCCGGCGCGGAAATGACTGCTGCGCGAGTCGTACTCGATCAGATGCTGGTTGATATCGTAGTTCGACTCCTGCCAGAGAAAGTCGAAACCAAAAGGCTTGCCGAGGGTTTCAAAGTTGGCCACCGCATTTCGCAGCAACCAGAAAATAAAGGCAAAAAAGGCGGCTGTGGCGAATATCTGGATGATAACGCCACGAGAGCGTTTGTCAGTCCAGATTTTCCCGAGCGAAAATCCGTTTCGCGGGGGTGCCACCGGCGTCTGAAGGGCGTTAGACACGATGCTTGCGCCTGTCGTGGTAGGAGAAGAATGAAGTATAGGTGATAGATGACGCGCCCGGATGTCGGGCGCGCCTCATTGCTGGTTTACAGCCTAGCGGAACGGCGGAGAGTAGAGGATGCCGCCTTTGGTCCACAGACCATTGATACCGCGCTCCAGTCCGATTGGCGTTTCGGAACCGATGAACTCTTCAAAGACTTCACCGTAGTTTCCAACCATCTTGATCGCGCGCCAGGCCCAGGCTTTGTCCAGACCGATCATTGCACCCAGGTCGCCTTCAGAACCCAGCAGGCGGTTGATCTCGGGGTTCTCTGTGCCAGTAGCCATCTTGTCTACGTTTTCAGAGGTAACACCGAATTCTTCGGCTGTGATCATCGCGTTCAGGACCCAGCGAACCACATCGGCCCACTCGCTGTCACCGTGTCGAACCAGCGGTCCGAGCGGCTCCTTGGAAATGATCTCCGGCAGCAGCATGTGCTCATCGGGATTTTCGAATGTTGAACGTGTTGCGGCAAGACCAGATGCGTCTGTGGTGTAAACGTCGCAACGACCGGCTTTATAGTTAGTCTGCGCTTCATCGTTGGTTTCGATGGGCACTGCTTCATAGCTGATTTTGTTGATGCGGAAAAAATCAGCGAGGTTCAGCTCAGTGGTGGTACCGGTTTGAATGCAGACAGAAGCCCCGTCCAGTTCAGTTGCACTGGCAACACCCAGCGCAGTGGGAACCATAAAGCCCTGACCGTCATAATAATTGACGCCGACAAAGTCGAGTTTCAAATCGGTATCGCGGCTGAAAGTCCAGGTTGTGTTGCGAGCGAGCATGTCGACTTCGCCTGAGCTCAGCGCGGTAAAGCGAGTCTTACCGGTAGTCGTGGTGTATTTGACAGCGTTGGTGTCGCCAAAAATGGCAGCTGCAACCGCCTTGCATACTGCCGGGTCAAATCCCTGCCAGTCGCCTTTGTCATCGGTGAAGGCGAAACCTGCCACACCGGTTGAAATACCACATTGTACGTGGCCTTTTGCTCTTACGGCATCGAGTGTTTCGCCAGCGTTGGCAGTGCCCAGCAATATGGTTGCGGCAGCAGCACCCAGTGCCAGCTTGGTCATTGTTTTCATTAGTGGTTGATTCTCCAGTTTCCAGCTTCGGTTAGAAGTGTTCACGAACAATTTCTGAGGGTTGTGTCCGAGCCTTCCTGGCGCAACAGAGTGGAATCCGCTTCCGGTATCACAAATGATACGTAGACCTCCAAACCGTAACATAACCACTACGGGCGATCCAATAGAGAGACCTGCACGGAACCGACGTCCATTGGTCCGTTCGTTTTTCGGAATGCGAATTGCTTAACAGTTCTGCGAAAACTGAGCACCCCGTCACCCCTGGATTAACAATTACATTGTTCCTCCAAGCGACTGAAAATGTTCAATTCACTAACCCGCTGAGTTACCATCGGCATCCCTTCCCGAGCAACCGAGAGTTGTCCTGCTGAATGGCGAGATTCCTTCCATCCCTGTTGTTTTGTGCCGTGCTCTGGTTGCTGTGGAGCGGTATGTACGAGCCACTGATGTTGTCCTTCGGACTCGCGTCGTGTCTGCTTGTGGCCTGGCTCGCATCGCGAATGGAGACGGTTGACGCAAAAGAATCTGCACCACTTATCCTGGCGCGCATGGTCGGCTACCTGCCCTGGCTGACGGTGGAAATCTTCAAGTCCAACATCGACGTCGCCAAGCGGGTTTGGCACCCGGACCTGCCGATCTCACCGACCATTATCACCGTCAAGGCCTCGCAAAAAACCGCATTGGGTCTGGTGCTGCACGCCAATTCCATCACGCTGACGCCCGGCACCCTGTCGATCGATGTCGAAGACGGTGAAATCGAGGTGCACTCACTGGCCGAGGAACTGGTTGCCGCTTTTGACGACGGCGAAATGGATCGCCGCGTAACAAAACTGGAGGGCGGACAATGATGTACGCGGTCACAACTGTGGCGATCCTCATCTGCATCGGAATGGCAATGGCGCGGGCATTCCTCGGCCCCTCGATCTATGACCGCATTCTCGCCATCAACTCAGCCGGCACCTGCATTGTGCTGTTCCTGTCGGTGTTGGGATTCCTGATGGGGCGGCCCGATTTTCTCGACATCGCGCTGACTTACGCACTGATCAACTTCACCGGCACCATCGCCATTCTCAAATTCTTCAAATACGGCAGCCTCGGCGTCTCCGACCCCGCGGCGCCCCCCAAAACGAAGGTCGAATAGGTGGCTCTGTTACTCGATATTGTCAGCTGGATCACCCTGATGATCGGCAGCTTTTTCTGTATCACCGCAGGTGTTGGATTGCTGCGCATGCCGGATGTCTACACCCGCGCGCATGCCGGCGGCATGATCGACAGCATGGGCGCGGGGATGATTTTTTTCGGGCTGCTGCTGCAGGCACCAGACTACCTGATCGCGATTAAACTGGTCTTCACGTTCTTCTTTCTACTGGTGACCAGCCTCGCCTCTATCCACGCTCTGGCCCAAACGGTCAATGTCGCCGGCGTCAATCCGAAGCTCGCGAACATTGTCAACCGTTTGGAAAAGAATCGCCAAAAGGAATCGCCGCCATCGAACTGATGATCAACATGGTGCTGCTGATGCTGTTGCTGGCCAGCGTGTACGCCATCATCCGGCTCGACAGATTGCTGACAGCAGTACTGCTGACCAGCCTGTTCAGCGTTCTGGTCGCCAGCATATTCATGGTGCTCGACGCCGTCGATGTCGCCTTCACTGAGGCGGCGGTCGGTGCCGGCGTGTCGACCATATTTTTCCTAGCAGCACTCGCCATCGTCGGCCGCCAGTGCAAGCCCACGCCACGTCGAAAGATAATCGCTCCATTGATCGTCGTCAGCGCCACTGGCTGCGTGTTGCTTTACGCCTCACTGGATATGCCCCGCTTTGGTGAACCTTTAGCTCCCGTGCACCAGCATGTCGCCCCGCGTTACCTTAATGACTCGGCAGCCGAAGTCGGGCCACCCAATATCGTCACCTCAGTGCTGGCGAGCTACCGGGGCTACGACACCTTCGGCGAAGTCGGTGTGGTTTTCACCGCCTTCATCGGCGTATTAATGCTGCTGGGTGCCGGCACCCGTCGAACGAGCATCGAACCACCCACCCCGACAGGCGCGCCGAAAGAATCCATGCGCAAGAAAGTCGTGCTGAAAGAAGTGGCAGATCTGGTGATTGCGCCAGTCCTTATATTTGCCTTGTACGTCCAGTGGCATGGTGACTTCGGCCCGGGTGGTGGATTTCAGGCCGGCGTTATTTTCGCCAGCGGCATTTTTCTGTACGCGCTGATCTACGGAATCGAGCCAGCACAACGCCTGCTGCCACCACGACGCCTGGCGTATTTCCCGGCCATTGGGCTATTGCTGTACGCAGCGGTTGGCATCATCAGCATGCTGCGCGGTGGCAATTTTCTGAACTACAGCGTGCTGGTTAATGATCCCCTCCACGGCCAGCACTACGGCATCCTCGCGATCGAACTGGGTGTCGGCATCACGGTCGCCGCTGTGATGATCAATATTTTCTTTTCATTCTCCGAGCGAAGCCTGTAGCCATGTTCACCGCGCTTTTTAATTATTGGGTGGTGATCGTGCTGATGATGGCCGGTCTCTACATCGTGATGGCCAGCGGCCATCTGGTTAAGAAAATTATCGGGCTCAATATTTTCCAGACGTCGGTTTTCATCCTGTTCATTTCGATGGGCAAAGTCGCCGGCGGTACTGCGCCAATTCTGAAAGACGGGATTAGCGTATTTTCCAATCCGCTGCCGCATGTACTCATCCTGACTGCAATTGTCGTCGGTGTTGCCACCACGGCACTTGGGCTCGCGATTGCCGTGCGGATCTATGAAGAGTACGGCACAGTCGAGGAGGACGACATCGCAGAGATGGACAATCACGATCAGGACCTCGACATCGCCGAGTATCAAAGGATTGAGTCCGGCAAATGATTGAACAGCTTCCGGCAATCGTCTTGTTGCTGCCGCTGCTGGCAGCCCCTATCTGCTCCATGATCCACAATGGCGATTACGCCTGGTATCTGGCAGCAGCCTCGTGCTGGCTCGCCGCTGCCGCTGCCGTCGGGCTGATGGCTCAGGTGTGGGGCGGGCACACCATCAGCTATCACATGGGAGGCTGGCCGCCACCGTGGGGCATAGAACTCGTCATCGACGAACTATCCGCCCTGGTCGTTATCCTGGTCACCGTGTTCGCAGCCCTTGTGATCTCGGCACTGCGAGAATCCCTGCGGCCAAAAATGCGCAAGCATCGCCACAGCCTCTACTACGCCGCCTACCTGCTGTGTGTCGCCTCACTGATCGGCATCACGGTGACGGGCGATGCGTTCAATGTTTTTGTCTTTCTGGAAATCTCATCGCTTTCAACTTATGCACTGATCGCGCGAGGGCGAGATCGACGCGCACTGATTGCATCGTTTCGTTATCTGGTGATGGGAACAATAGGTGCCACATTCATCCTGATCAGCATCGGGTTTATGTATATGGTGACTGGCACACTGAACATGGCCGATCTGGCGGAGCGCTTGCCTGCCCTCTCGGATAACCGGGTCGTGCAGGCATCATTCGCGTTCTTCACGGTTGGCGTCGCGCTCAAAGTGGCCATTTTCCCGCTACACCTGTGGCTGCCGAATGCCTATGCCTACGCGCCAAAGGCGACCACTGCTTTTCTGGCGGCCACCGCTACCAAAGTCTCGCTGTACGTGCTGATTCGATTTCTGTTTGACG
The DNA here is from genome assembly GCA_937920585.1 of uncultured Granulosicoccaceae bacterium. Lineage (GTDB taxonomy): Bacteria > Pseudomonadota > Gammaproteobacteria > Granulosicoccales > Granulosicoccaceae > CAKZSB01. Next base: position 9,850 of record CAKZSB010000003.1, read on the forward strand.
TCTACGGCCTCGAATTTTCGTTTCAACAGATGCGCATCGATTTGCTGCTGATCCCACTGAGTATCGCAGGCATTCTGATCGCATCACTGACGGCCATATTTCAGACCGACGCCAAAAAACTACTGGCCTGGTCCAGTGTCGGCCAGTTGGGCTATATGGTCCTGGGTGTTGCGCTGCTCAATACAGCCGGCCTGACCGCGGCGATTGCGCATATGTTCAACCACGCCATGATCAAAGCCGGCCTGTTCCTGGCACTTGCCGCGATGATCTATCGGGTCAGCTCCAGTCGACTCGACGACCTGGCCGGGATCGGCAGACAGATGCCACTGACAATGGCTGCATTCACCGTACTGGGCCTCGGCCTGATCGGCGTACCACTGACCGCAGGATTTGTCAGCAAGTGGTATCTCATCAGTGGCGCACTCGATAAGGGCTGGGTGCCACTGGCGGCGATGCTGATCGGGTCGTCGCTGATGGCGTTGATCTATATCGGCAAAATCATTGACGTTGCGTACTTCAAACCGTGCAAACCCGAACACGCCGAGGTTCGCGAAATCTCGCCAACCATCCTGATACCTTGCTGGGTATTCGCGCTCATGAGTATTTACTTTGGCATTGACACCCGACTAACTGCGGGCGTTGCCGGCAGAGTTGCCGAGTCTTTACTGGGGATTTCATCGTGACGGAGTCTACGATGCTGATCGCAGCGCTTGGCTTGCCGCTGCTTGGCGGCGTGCTGGTGTCAATGCAGAGCCAGTCACCCAACACCCGTGACATCTGTAGTCTGGTTACCGCGGTGCTACTGTTTCTGCTGGTGCTGGGTTTTTACCCGTCTGTGCTCGCCGGCAACAACCCGACACTGGTACTGGCTGAACCCATCGCCGGATTGGGGCTGAAACTCACCGTTGAGCCTCTGGGATTGTTGTTCGCAACTGTAGCCTCGGGCTTGTGGATACTGACCACCATCTACGGTGTGGGCTATATGCGCGGCAATTCCGAGTCGAATCAGACGCGGTTTTTCTTCTGTTTTGCCATTTCCATTGCCGCGGCAATCGGTATTGCATTCGCAGGCAATCTGCTGACGCTATTCGTTTTCTATGAAATGCTCACGCTGGCCACCTACCCGCTCGTAACACACAAGGGCAACGCCGATGCTCGACGTGGCGGTCGCACCTATCTGGGCATACTGTTGGTTACGTCGATCGGCTTTTTTCTGTTCGCCACGCTGTGGACCTATGCAATTACCGGCACGCTCGATTTCCGCGAAGGCGGCATTCTAAGCGGCCACGTCGGGCCCGGTACTGCAATGATCCTGTTGACGATGTTCGCCTTTGGCACCGGCAAAGCGGCACTGATGCCCTTTCATCGCTGGCTTCCGGCTGCGATGGTTGCGCCCACTCCTGTCAGTGCACTGCTGCACGCGGTTGCGGTGGTAAAAGCCGGCGTTTTCACCATTCTGAAAATCTCCGTTTACATATTTGGTGTCGATTTCATCGCCGAAACCGGCGCCGGCACCATTGTGATGTGGGCCGCGGCATTTACCCTGACTGCCGCTTCGTTTGTCGCGCTTACAAAAGATAATCTCAAAGCGCGTCTGGCCTATTCCACGGTCGGACAACTGAGTTACGTGATCGTCGGCGCCATGCTCGCCAACGCGGCCGGCATCATCGGTGCGACCATGCAAATAGCAATGCACGCGATGGGCAAGATTACGCTCTTCTTCTGTGCCGGCGCCATCTATGTGGCGACACATAAAACCGAGATCAGTCAACTCGACGGACTGGGCCACAAGATGCCATTCACGTTCGCCGCTTTTTTCATTGGATCTCTGAGCATTATCGGCCTGCCGCCTATGGGTGGCGCCTGGAGCAAATGGTTTCTGTTAATGGGATCTGCCGATGCCGGACAATGGGTATTGATCGGACTTCTGCTGCTATCTTCGCTTTTAAACATTGCCTACCTGCTGCCCATCGTCGGGCGCGGATTCTTCCGCCCCCTGCCCGCCGACGACGCGGCACACGCCTCCGCTAACACGATTCAGGAAGCACCGCTAAATTGCGTTGTCCCGCTATGCGTGACGGCCACTGGCTGCGTCGCGCTGTTTGCATTCGGTGGCGCAATTTACGACTACCTGCTTTTGCTGTTCCCCAAGACCTGAACCTGAGAACCGAACCGTGCAAGAACAAAAAGATGAGAACACCTGGTTCGACAAACCCGCCAACGTCAAGAAGATCATTGCCGCTTTGTGCGTGGTGTGTGGGTTGTTGATGATTGCAGATTTTTTCTACCATAAGCATGCGCATTTCGCGGTCGAGAAGGTGTTTGGTTTTTACGCCTTCTACGGATTCATCATGTGTGTGTTGCTGGTACTGGCGGCCAAAGTCATGCGGGTATGGCTGATGCGCGACGAGGACTACTATGATTGAGGGACTCAATCCGGCACTGATCCTCATCTTTGGGGCGCTGCTGGTTCCGCTATTTCCGCAGCCATGGCGCCGCGTCTATGTGATCGCACTGCCACTGGTGTCGATGCTGCAGCTGGCAATGCACCCGTTCGGTTCATTTGCCGAAGTCGCCTTGTATGGCATGACGCTCGATACCTTCCGACTGGACGGCCTGAGCTTTGTATTCGCGCTGATTTTTCATATCGCCGCAGTACTCGGTGTTATTTACGCGATCCATGACGA
>CAKZSB010000004.1 GCA_937920585.1 uncultured Granulosicoccaceae bacterium
CTGTAACCGGTTATCGTTTTGGCAAGTTCCCGGGATTTCGCATCGCCGCTGTAACGATCGAGCAAATCGAGGGTTTCCTGCGAATCGGGCAGGAAGCGCGTGTATTGACGGGCTGCCGCCTGGCGTACTTTTTCACTGGCATCGTCGGTACACAATGGCAGCAAACGGGTGAGGTCTTCGAGTTGCTGCACTGCCTGGAGTCGAACTTTTTCGGCCGGGCTTGCCAGTGATTCAGCCAGTTGCGCCGGATCGACTGGCGAGCTTTGCGACGGTTTGTTGTCTGTCGCCTGCTCGGTAGTCGCCGGCATTTCTGCACTCGACTTTGCGGCAGTCCATTTCATGCCGCGAAATTTCTCAAGCATTGCTCAACTCCAGACTCGGTGGTGGGGCGGTGCTCAGGACTTCAAGCGATCCAGTTCCGCGATAATCGCGCTGCCCATCTCGGATGTGCTGGCCGGCTCGATGCCGGTGGTGGCGATATCAACAGTGCGTACATCGTTGGCCAGAACGTTGTCGATGGCAGATTCGAGCATGTCGGCTTCAGCGTTCATTGCGAACGAAAATCGCAGGCACATAGCGAACGACAAAATTGTGGCCAGCGGATTGGCGATGCCCTGACCGGCGATATCCGGCGCCGACCCATGTACAGGTTCGTAGAGCGCTGCGCGCTTGCCATCTGTCAGTGGGCCGAGCGATGCCGACGGCAACATACCGAGAGAGCCCGTCAGCATGGCGGCACAATCAGAGAGGATGTCACCGAACAGATTGTCTGTCGCGATAACATCGAATTGTTTGGGTGCGCGTACCAGCTGCATGGCGCAGTTATCGGCATACATGTGTTCCAGCTCGATGGCCGGGTACTGGCTGCCAACCCGGGTGGCGATCTCGCGCCAGAAAACCCCGGTTTCCATTACGTTGGCCTTTTCAACCGAATGCACTTTGGAGCTGCGTCGGGCGGCCAGTTCAAAGGCTACGTGCATCAGTCGCTCGATTTCACTCTCGAAGTAGACCTGCGTATCCAGTGCTCGTCGACGCCCGTCGTCGAGTGTTTCGATTCCACGCGGTTCGCCGAAGTAGACGCCGGCGGTGAGCTCGCGAAGAATCAGTATGTCGAGTCCGGAGACAAGTTCTTCCCGCAGGCTGGAGGCCGAGGCCAGTGCCGGTCGGCAGGTGGCCGGTCGTAAATTGGCGAACAGATCCAGTTCTTTGCGCAGGTTCAGCAGGCCGGCTTCGGGGCGCAGATGGCGCTCGACGTCATCCCACTTCGGGCCGCCGACCGATCCCATAACGACCGCATCGCAGGTTTTTGCCTTCGCGAGTGTCTCGTCGGCCAGCGGTGTGCCGTAGCGATCATAAGCGGCGCCGCCGATGTCGTCTTCGGTGACCGAGAATTGCGCGCTGCTGTTGCTGTCCATCCATTCGATGACGCGGCGCAACTCGGCTACGACTTCGTAGCCAATACCATCGCCGGGTAGCAGCAGGAGAGAGTGTGTGGTCATGGTTTGTCTGTTTCTGTGGTTCAGGTAGCGGGCGTCAGCCAGGCATGTGCCTGCTGCTGGCGGGCCTCGAAGCCATCGATCGCTTCGCCCTTGTCGAGCGTGAGCGCGATTTCATCCAGGCCATTCAGCAGGCAGTGCTTGCGATGCGGATCTATATCGAAACTGTGTGTGTTGCCATCGGGCGTGGTGACGGTTTGCGCTTCGAGATCGATTGAGAATTGCGCGTTCGAGCCATACTCGGCCTGGCGCATCAGGTCTTCCACCTGGTCTTCGGGCAGGCGAATAAGCAGCATGCCGTTCTTGAAGGCGTTGTTATAAAAGATATCGGAAAAGCTCGGTGCGATAACGCACTTGATGCCAAAATCATCGAGTGCCCAGGCGGCGTGCTCGCGCGATGATCCGCAGCCGAAGTTATCGCCGCCAATAAGGATTTTGCTGTTTTTGTAGGCTTCCTGGTTGAGCACGAAGTCGTCGCGATCATTGCCGTTGTCATCGTAGCGAAGCGCGTGGAACAGGCCCTTGCCCAGACCGCTGCGAACAATGGTTTTAAGGTATTGCTTGGGGATAATCATATCGGTGTCGATATTGATCATGCGCAGCGCAGCGGCGACGCCGGTCAGTTCTTTCATGGCTTTCATGTGATTATCCCAGTGTGCGGACGTCGGTCAGCCGACCGGTCACTGCCGCGGCCGCTGCCATTGCCGGTGAGACCAGGTGGGTTCTGCCTCCGTGTCCCTGGCGGCCTTCGAAATTCCGGTTGGAAGTGGATGCGCAGCGCTCGCCGGGTTCGAGTCGATCCGGGTTCATGCCCAAACACATTGAGCAGCCGGGTTCACGCCATTCGAAACCGGCTTCCAGCAGTACATCGGCGATGCCTTCCTGTTCGGCTTGCTTTTTCACCAGCCCGGAGCCAGGCACTACCATCGCATGAACACCGTCGGCGACTTTCTTGCCACCGGCGATACGGGCAACTTCACGCAGATCTTCGATACGACCATTGGTGCAAGAGCCAATGAAAACCTTGTCGATCGGAATATCGGTAAGTGCGGTGCCCGGGGTCAGCCCCATGTATTCCAGCGCCCGTTTTGCCGAAGCTTGTTTCTGTTCGTTTTCAAATGACATTGGGTCAGGCACCGATGCGGTGATCGGCAAGACGTCTTCGGGGGATGTGCCCCAGGTGACGACGGGCTGGATTTTCGAGGCATCTAGTGTGAGGATTTTGTCGAAGTGGGCACCCTCATCTGATTTCAGGGTTTTCCAGTAGGCTACCGCGGCATCCCAGTCGGCGCCGGTGGGCGATTTGGGGCGCCCCTTCAGGTAGGCGAAAGTCGTTTCGTCCGGTGCCACCAGTCCGGCGCGTGCGCCACCTTCGATAGCCATATTGCAGAGCGTCATGCGTCCTTCCATCGAGAGCGAGCGAATCGCATCGCCGCTGTATTCGATCACATGGCCTGTGCCGCCCGCAGTGCCTGTCTCGCCGATAATGGCCAGCGTGATGTCTTTTGCGGTAACGCCGGCTGCGAGTTTCCCGTTCACCTGAACCAGCATGTTCTTGGATTTGTTCTGGACCAGGGTTTGGCTGGCCAGCACATGTTCGACTTCCGAAGTACCGATGCCGTGCGCCAGCGCGCCGAAGGCGCCGTGTGTGGCGGTGTGAGAATCGCCGCAAACGACGGTTGTGCCCGGCAATGTGAAGCCTTGCTCCGGCCCGATGATGTGCACGATGCCCTGCCGTTCGTCGAGTTCATTGTAATACTCGACACCGAATTCACTGGTGTTGTCGCGAAGTGTCGTGACCTGCAGTTTGCTTTCAGGGTCATCGATGCCCTTGCTGCGATCCGTGGTCGGGATGTTGTGATCGACGACGGCGAGCGTAAGTTCAGGGCGGCGAACCTTGCGATTGGCGTTGCGTAGTCCCTCGAACGCCTGTGCGCTGGTGACTTCGTGCACGAGGTGGCGATCGATGTAGATTAGGCAGGTGCCGTCGGGCTCCGTGCTGACGACGTGAGCATTCCAGATCTTGTCGTATAAGGTGGTGGCTGCCAAGGCGGTATTTCCGGTTGCGGTTAACTAGAAAGTGTTGGCAGTAGTTTAACGCATTGGCGGCTTTGTGCAGCCGCGCTTGCGTGTTTCGGGCGATTAAATCTTCAACTCCCCGGGGGTGGGAAGCTGCAGGCGGTGTCAGGACCCGGTTTGCCTGTTCAGTTCAGTTGTGCTGTTGTGGGTGCCGTTGCTATTTGCGTTTTCAGCACGCTCGTGGGTTGCCCAGATCGCCACAACCGTGAGTGACAGCGTGGCGATAATGCCTGCCAGTGCCAGCGTTGACAAATGGCTGGAGGTAGTGCGGCGCAGCTCAGTAGTGGTTGGGGTTTGCATGTGATTTCTCCCTGTTCCGGTGAGTGCCATAACGCTGCTGCTCACCGTGGGTTGATTGGGAGTATCAGTGTTTCACAATTGATGCGTTGCTTGCTGTGGCATGGTTTGCAAATAAGCTCAGGTCCATCGGGAGCTGTCGCCTGGAGTGACTGATGTGGGAGGCATTCGAGGGAGGAGTAAGGTATTACTGAGTATTGGTGGTGTCAGAATTTGCGTTAAATTTGTGAAACGCTTGAGCGACAAGAATCAGCGCTGCAGTTAACGTGGTGGTCACAAGCACGTTCCCACTACCTGAGGCTCAGGCAATGTCATTACTAGCATGTGCAGCGATTTGCTTTTTGTGTTTGGCGATGATTTCGCGTCGCTCGGAACCCTGAAAGGTTGTTTCAGTTCTGTAGCAATGTTTGCCGCGCAATGACCGAGCGCGGCTTAGCGTATTTTTGCAAGGTCAGCCGGCTTAGCTGGAGATTGGCATCGCTTCAATCAGAAAGAATCCCACCACTAGAAAAACCGTGACGAAAAGCAGTGCGGTGATTACTTTGGTGTCTGTTGCCATGTTGTCGGTCTCTTCATTTAGTTGACGTTCGCAGTGTTAACGGCCTGCGACGGGTTTCTTGAAATGGTATTGTTCCGGTTTTTGAAGTCCCCACCGGATCAATCCTATGACGCCCGACGAATTTCGCCATGCTGGTCACGAACTCATCGAGCTAATCGCGCGATATCGCGAAGATGTGAGCGCGTCGTCAGTCCGAACGCGGGCGGCGCCGGGGGATTTGCTGGCTGAGTTGCCCGCCACTGCGCCCGACAAGCCCGAAGGATCTGATGCGATCATCGCCGACGTCGAGCAGATGATCATGCCACGCATGACGCATTGGCAGCATCCCGGTTTCTATGCCTACTTTCCGGCCAATGCCGATTTGTCTTCGGTGCTTGGCGACCTGCTCAGCTCTGGCCTGGGTCAGCTCGGCCTGAACTGGCAGGCGAGCCCGCCACTGACCGAACTCGAAGATCGCATGTGCGACTGGCTCAGGCAGATGCTTGGGCTGTCGGATAGCTGGTCCGGCGTGATTCAGGATACGGCGTCCGGTGCGACGCTGGTAGCACTGCTGTGCGCGCGCGAACGCGCCAGTGACCACGGCCAGACGCGCGATGGCTTGCGCAGTCAGCCGGAGATGATGATTTACTCATCAATTCAGGCCCACAGCTCGGTCGACAAAGCGGCGCTGCTGGCCGGATTCGGCCGCGACCAGGTACGCAGCTGTGCCGTGTTGAGTGATTTCTCCGTTGATGTCGATGATATGCGCAAACAGATCCAGGCCGATGTCGCCGCCGGCCGTAAACCCTGTGCGATTGTCGGCTGTACCGGTACCACGGCCACGACCGCGATGGACGATATCGCCGGTCTTGCCGCGCTCGCAGCCGAGTTTGGCTGCTGGCTGCACGTCGATGGCGCCATGGCTGGCAGCGCCATGATCCTGCCTGAGATGCGCCATCTGTGGAACGGGGTGGAAAAGGCCGACTCGGTGGTTTTTAACCCACATAAATGGCTGGGCGCGGTATTCGACTGCTCGGTCTACCTGATTCGCGATCCGCAGCACCTGGTGCGGGTCATGAGCACCAACCCGAGCTATCTGCAAACTGCCGCCGACGGTGAAGTTAAGAACTATCGCGACTGGGGGATTCCGCTGGGCCGCCGGTTTCGAGCGATGAAGCTTTGGTGGCTGATTCGCAGCGAGGGGGTAGAGGGTCTGCAGGCTCGCCTGCGTCGCGACCTGGAAAACGCACAGTGGCTCGCGTCGCAGATTGAGGCGGAGCCGGATTGGCAGCTGCTGGCGCCGGTGTCGTTGCAGACTTTGTGCGTGCTGCACACCCCGGCCAATGCCGAACTCGATGCGCTGAACACCCATACTCAGGCCTGGTGTGAGGCGATAAATGCCTCGGGTGATGCCATGCTGACGCCGGCCATGCTCGGTGATCGCTGGATGGTGAGGGTGTCAATTGGTGCGCTCGATACCACTCGAAGTGATGTGGAGGCGCTCTGGCGCCAGATGCGCGACGTCGTTGTCGCCGGCTGAATGGCCTGCGTCACGTCACGCTGCGGTGAATTCCAGTCTCATCGGATGTAAAAAAGCTCTCCATGCCTGGCGTGATCCGGGCTTGAATCGTATTTTTTGATATTTTTCTGCTTGAATCTGCCTGAAATCGGGCAGAATTGTGGTGTTACCAGCCATTTAGTGGTGTCCTGTCGCCATGGATTCACGGCAATACCCGGACGAACTGATCGCTCACCTCACTCAGCTGACCGCGCTGTCGGCCAGTGATGCGGTGCGCGTCATCGATGAAATCTTCGACTACTACCGTGAGCCAATCGAAGCGTTTGTGGCTCGTCGCCATCTGGAGTTGCAGGCTGAGGGTTTACAGAATGCGCGCATTTTTCGGCGTATTCAGGATGAGCTCTCACAGCTGCGGTTTCCGGCGCCGTTGCTCAGTGAGCGCCAGATCAGACGCATAATCTACGGCTAGGGTAATACAGTATGTGCGGGATAGTGGGCTACACAGGTGGGCGGGCGGCGGCGCAGGTGCTGCTGTCCGGATTAAAGCGACTGGAATATCGAGGCTACGATTCTTCCGGCATAGCGTTGATCTCTCGCAAGCGACTGCGCTGCTGGAAGTCGGCTGGCAAGCTTCAGGAGCTTGAGAATCTCTTGCCCGAGAACCCGGCCGGGCACTGCGGTATTGGTCACACTCGATGGGCCACCCACGGCAAACCCTCCACTGAAAATGCCCATCCGCATCTCGATACCGAGGCGACAACCGCAATCGTGCACAACGGCATTATTGAAAATGCCGTGATGCTGCGCGAAATGTTGCAGGCTCGCGGCGTGGTTCTGCAGTCCGAAACGGACAGCGAAGTGCTGGCCCATTTGATCGCTGCGGCCGATGGACAGACATTGCAGGAGCGCGTGCGCCAGTGCCTGATGCAGGTTCGCGGCGCCTGGGGTGTGGTCGTATCCAGCACCACCGAACCCGATACGCTGATTGCGGCGCGCAATGGCAGCCCGGTGATTATCGGCATCGGCGACGGCGAGATGTTTGTCGCATCAGATGCGTCGGCACTGGTGCGTTACACCCGCCAGGTCGTGCATCTCGACGATGGCGAAGTCGCGGTGGTGCGCCCCGATGGTTTTGAAGTTACAGCACTCGATGCAAAGCCGATGACCAAAACCGCAATTACCATAGAAGCCGGCCACGAGGACTACGATCGCGGCGGCTATAAACACTTCATGCGCAAGGAGATCGACGAACAGCCCGAGGCGGTCGCGCGTACCCTGAGTGGTCGACTCGATGAGCGTTTTAACACCGCGCATCTCGGCGGGCTGAATCTCAGCGCGCGCGAGTTGCTGGATATTCGTCGCATCAAAATACTCGGTTGCGGATCGGCCTATTACGCCGGCATCAGCGGCGCGGGCATGATCGAGACTCTGGCCCGTATTCCGGCCAGCGCCGAACCGGCCGCCGAATTTCGCTACCGCAATCCGGTGATTGAAAGCGATACGCTCTACATTGTGGTGAGTCAGTCGGGCGAGACCTTCGACACCCTGGCCGCTTTGCGCGAGGTCAGGAGAAAAGGGGGGCGAGTGCTCGGTATCGTCAACGCCGTTGGCAGTACCATCGCGCGTGAAGTTGATGGCGGTGTGTACATGCATGCCGGGCCGGAGATTTCCGTCGCATCGACCAAGGTCTACACCTGCATGAATGTAGTATTTGCATTGCTCGCGTTGCACCTGGGGCGGGTCAGGGATATGTCGCCCCAGCATGGCCGCAAGATGATCGAAGGCCTGCAGGCATTGCCTGAGTTAATCGAACAGGCGCTGGCCGATGATGATCATATAGCGTCGGTGGCGCGCCACTATGCAACATGTGAGTCTGCGTTTTTTATCGGCCGGGCAGCGGCGTGGCCGGCGGCCCTCGAAGGCGCACAGAAACTAAAGGAAATATCCTATCTGCACGCCGAGGCCTATCCCTCATCGGAGCTCAAACACGGGCCGCTGGCACTGGTCGATGAAAATATGCCGACGGTGGCGATCGTGCCAGACGATGATCTGCTGGAAAAGTCACTCGCATCAATCGAGGAAGTAGCGGCGAGGTCGGGACCTGTCATCGCGGTGACCAACAGCGATGATCAACGGGTGATAAAACTTGCCAGTCATGTTCTGCAGGCACCGGCAGCGCATTTTCTGTTGGGACCGCTGCTGCTCGGTATTCCATTGCAACTGTTCGCCTATCACTGTGCGATCGCACGCGGGCTCGATGTCGACCAGCCGCGCAACCTGGCCAAGAGTGTAACCGTGGAATGACGGGGTGGTTGTTGTTGTGTTGCTTGCTGTCTATGATGGTTGAAAACTGCCGGAGCGGGCCATGGGCGACAATCTCGATATCGATGCATTAAAAAAACTACAGTGGAAAATAATGCAGAACGTCGCCGCGTCGGCACTGATTCCACTGATGCGAATTGGCGATCATCTCGGGCTGTTTGCCACCCTCGAATCCACCGGGCCAGCCAGCGCTGAAGATTTTGCCGCGGCCGCGAAAATTGATACGCGCTACGCACGCGAGTGGTTGCTGGCGTTGTCGGCAGCGGGTTATGTGACCTTCCATGAAACGGACGAGCGCTTTTCGCTATCGCCCGAGCAGGCGGCAGTTTTCGCCAATGAAGACAGCCCCGCGCTGATGATTGGTGCCTACGATCTACTCGCCGGTATGGTATCGAATGAAGCGGTGGTGAAAGAAGTTTTCCCGACAGGCGCAGGAGTAGCCTATGAAAATTCGCATCCCTGCATTTTTCAGGGCACTGCAAGATTCTTCAAGCCTTCCTACGCTACCAACCTGATCCAGAAATGGTTGCCCAGAGTCGACGGCGTGGTTGATAAGCTGCAGGGCGGCGGGCATTTCGCCGACATTGGTTGCGGGTTCGGAATTTCTACCATGATGATCGCAGAGGCGTTTCCCAATGCGCAAATTTCAGGCTTCGATATTCACGCAGGCTCGATCAGCGCAGCCGAAAAACTCAGTGCAGATGCTGGTATGGCCGAGCGTATTCAATACAGCCAGGCGAGCGCCAAGGATTACACCGGCAGTTACGATGTACTGGCGTTTTTTGATTGTCTGCACGATATGGGGGATCCTCTCGGTGCCGCGCGCTACGCATTCGAGCACACGCGCGAAGACGGCGTGATCATATTAATAGAGCCAACCGCCAGTGACGTTGCCGCGGATAATATGAATACGATCGGACAAATGTATTATTCCTTCTCCACGATGGGGTGTGTGCCCACTTCAAAATCGCAGGAAGTTGGCCTGGCGCTGGGGGCGCAGGCGGGCCCGGCCCGTTTATGCGGTATCCTCGAAGAGGCCGGTTTTCGCGATGCCAGGGTGGCACATAAAACCGCCACCAACATGGTTATTTCGGCGCGAAAATAGTCAGCGGGTCAACGCGCCCGTATATAAATGTTATCAATATGAAAAACAGACCTCTGAACGTAGCGTTGGTCGGCTGCGGCATGGCGGCAGCACCGCACGCAAAGTCACTGCTCGATCTGTCGGACTCTATCGCTGTTGCCGGTGTCTATTCACGCACCGCCGACAAACGAATGGCATTTGCAGAACGTTTCGGCTTCAATTCACTACCGACGCTTGAATCCATTACCGCGGATGCCTCGATAGATGCGGCCATCGTCATCACGCCGCCAGACCAGCGGACTGAGCTCGTCTCGCGCCTGGCTGCTGCCGGCAAACACGTATTGCTCGAAAAGCCGCTCGAACGATCCCATGAGGCTGCAGCAGAGATCGTGGCTGTTTGTGAGCGCCATAATGTGCTGCTGGGCATCGTGTTGCAACATCGGTTTCGCGCCGCCTCCATGCGTTTAAAAACACTAATCGATAGCGGCGAGCTGGGCAGGATATGCCTGGTCAATGCAATGGTGCCATGGTGGCGCGAGCAGAGCTACTACGATGAGCCCGGGCGCGGCAGCTACCAGCGCGACGGCGGCGGTGTGTTGATCAGCCAGGCCATTCACACGCTGGATCTCATGCTGCATTTGTGTGGACCGGTGGCGCAGGTACAGGCCATGGCTGCAACGACGACACTGCATCAAATGGAATCCGAAGATTTTGTCAGCGCCGGTCTGGTTTTCGACAACGGCGCAGTTGGTTCGTTGATGGCTACCACCGCCGGTTTTCCCGGCGGGTCGGAATCACTCAATATTGTGGCTGAAAATGGTACTGCGCATCTTGCATCCGGCAACCTCAGCGTACACATGCGCGATGGCCAAACGCACGAATGGGGCGAGGAGAGTGGTACCGGTGGCGGTGCAGACCCGATGGCTTTTCCACACGACTGGCATCGCGATCTGATTGTCGACTTTGCCAGTGCGATCAGAGAGCACAGACCGCCTGCGGCGAGTGGCGCGGATGGCTTGCGCGTGCATCGATTGATCGATGTGCTCGTTGAGTCATCACGGGAAAAACGGGCCATCGCACTTTGATTTCAAAATCTTTCTGTGGGTGCATCGATTAATGAGTGAATTGAAAGTTGCCGTGCTGGGTATCGATCACCGGCATATTTTCGGAATGCTTGCCGGTATGCTCGATGCCGGGTGTGTCTGCACGGGCTGGTGGACCGAGGGTGAGCCCGGCACGCTCGACGGCTTTAGCAAACGATTTGCCGATCTGCCAAGGGTGGCGGATCGCGCGCAGTTACTGGCCGACCCGGATGTCGATCTGGTGCTGATTGCCGACATTCCGGCTCGTCGTGCAGCACTTGCCATTGAAGCCATGCAGGCCGGCAAGGACGTAATGACAGACAAGCCCGGCTGCACCACCGCGGCGCAGTTGCAGCAACTACGCGATGTCGTCGCGCAAACCGGACGGATCTGGTCAATTGATTTCTCCGAGCGTTTCGAGGTGCCCTGCGTGGCGCGCGCCGCGCAACTGGTCGCCGAAGGTGCTATCGGTCGAGTGGTGCAAACGATGGGTGTCGGGCCGCATCGGCTGAATCTGCCCAGTCGTCCCGACTGGTTTTTCAAACGGGATCAATACGGCGGTGTCTTGTGTGATATCGCCTCGCATCAGATCGACCAGTTTCTGTATTTCACTCAGTCGACGGATGCGCAGATTGTTTCGAGCAGCGTTGGCAACTTTGCCAACCCGCAGCATCCGGAACTCGAAGATTTTGGCGAGATTTTATTGCGCAGTGACAACGCACAGGGCTACATTCGCGTCGACTGGTACACGCCCGATGCCTTGCCTAACTGGGGCGACGGCAGGCTCACGCTGCTGGGCACAGAGGGCACAATCGAGCTGCGAAAATATGTCGACGTCGCAACGCGTGAAGGAACCGATCATCTGTTTCTGGTCAATGGTGATCGCTGTGAATATATCGATGCATCCAGTGAGCCACTGAGCTATTTTGCAGCACTCGCGCACGATGTGCGCAACCGTACCGAAACCGCCATGTCACAGCAGCATTGTTTTACCGTGATGGATCTAGCCTTGCAGGCACAGCAAAAAGCACAGCGCCGCGGCAACCTCACAGGTGCGGTTTGAAGCAGTGGCGCGTCGCGATATTGGGCGCGGGAATCGGCGCCCAGCACCTGGATGCATTTGCGTTGTTGCCCGAGCATTTTGAGGTAACAGTGTTATGCGATCGCGATACGGCACGCGCAATCGCACTGGCCGAAGGTTGTGCGGGCATTCAGGTTGAACCCGAACTGCAGCAGGTGCTGCGACGAACTGATATCGACATCATAGATATCTGTCTGCCGCCGGCGATGCATGCACCGATTGCGTTGCAGGCCATGGCAGCGGGCAAGCATGTTATCTGTGAAAAACCCATGGCGACGAGCGTGCTGGAAGGTGTGCAAATGCAGCGTGCCAGCGCCGAGTACAAGCGCGTGCTGAATCCGGTATTTCAATACCGCTACGGACACAGTATTACTCAATTACAGGCCCTGATCGATGCCGACTTGGCCGGTCGGCCCCTGGCCGGTGCCTGCGAAACGCACTGGAATCGAACCGCCGAATATTATGCCAATCCGTGGCGCGGCAGCTGGGCCGGTGAACGCGGCGGTGCGATTGTCACACACGCGATTCACAGTCACGATTTGATCTCACGTTTTTTTGGTGCGATCACGCAGGTTAGCGCGATGCTCGATACCCGCGTTAACCCCATTGAAACCGATGATTGCGCGGCCTTGTCGTTTGCCACTGAATCGGGCGCATTGGTCACCTCGTCAGTGACGCTGGGTGCCGCTGGCGATACCTCGCGTATTCGGTTGGTTTTTGACGAGCTCACTGTGGAAAGCGCTCGCGAGCCCTACGCACCCGGCCAGCAGCCGTGGGTTTTTCAGGCGCGTGATACCAGCCAGCAAGTGCAGGTGGATCAATGTCTTGCAGCAGTCGGTGAACCCGATCCGAAACAACAGGGTTACGCCGGGCAATTCAGTGCACTGGCCGCACACCTGGCGGGTGAGCAAAGCGATATGGTTAGCGCACACGACGGGCTGCGCTCACTGGAATTGATTGCCGCTATTTATGAATCGGCACGCAGCGGTGTGCGTATGGCACTGCCGCTCGATTTATCTTTGTCGATCTGTGAGGACTGGTCTGCCGGTCGTATTGTGAGTGATTGAGGTCGTCAGGCCAGCGCAAATATCGGTTGGGGTTGCGTCACACCTTTCATCTCGTGATGACCCAGATCAATGGTTGCGACGTTAGCAAGCGTAGCCATTTCGGCAGACAACAACAACGAGTGGCCAAGCTTTTTGGTCAGGCTTTCCAATCGTGCCGTTCTATTTACGGCCGGTCCCATCACGGTAAAATCGAGCCGATCGGCCGAGCCGACATTGCCATAGATCACATCGCCAAAATGCAATCCCACACCAAACTTGATAGGCGGCTGGTCGAGTGCGGCGCGCTCTTTATTAATCGTTCCGATATGTTCGAATGCCTGCCTGGCAGCGGTTAAGGCAGACTGGCAAACCTGTTGTTCGGTCAGTCCGTTCTCCATTGGAAATACAATTAACATCGCATCGCCGATAAATCGCAGGATCTCCCCGCCGCATTCGACAACACTCGATGCAATATTTTCAAAGTAACAATTGAGCATCGCCAGTAGTGCATCGGGCGGCAATGTTTCGGTCAGCGGGGTGAAATCACGCAAGTCGCTGAACCAGAGTGCGGCCTGAATAGTTTCGCCGTCTCCGCGTTTTATTGCCCCCTTCATAATGCGTACACCGGTGCGCGGGCCTACGTAGGTATTGAGCAGGGTGGTGGCTATTTGCCGGGTTGCGTGTATTTCGATGATGGGAGAAATCGCTTTGGTGATCTCTACCAGTGCATTCACATCTGCTGCATCGAAACCACCGGGCGCTGAACTCGTAAAGTTGGATATATTCAGTGTGCCATCGCTGAATTGAGTCGGGATCGCCAGGTAATCGGTGCCACCCTGACGGGCCTGCTCGTGCAGCAATCGATGATCGTTGTCGGGATCGAGGTCGGTGAGTTTGCGCTGATACCAGGTGCCGCTGTCGAGCACTTTTTGAATCGGGCTGTTCTGGTATTCATCAGTGGATTCGATACCGTGGTGACCGATCCAGATTTCGGCTTTGCCGTCGGTGTTGCTCCACCAATAAGCCCACACTGCAATCTGCGGGTGAATGGTTCGAAACCCGATTCTGAAACGCGAGATTTGCAGCGCGTTTCGGTTTAGCTGCTCACTGAACGCGGCAACCAGCTCAAGCGGATCGGCTATCAGTCGGCCGGTTTCGGTAAGCCAGGTCACCACACCGGATACTTTGCTATCGTGCATCGTATCAGCCCGCATTTTCAATCCTCTTCAAAGCGGCAGGCAACGATTGTAACGTATGGCGAAAAGGCACACGTGCCCCGGATTTTCAGCCTGCTGATTTCGATAGGTCGTTAGCTCGTAAAAATCAGTTTTTGCAGGCCTGTCGAATCGCTTGTTCCAGTTGCCGGAACATAGCCGGGATCTGCAGTGATTCTACATTGCCAAGGCCCAGCACCAGGGCTGTGCAATGTGTGGCCTTCGGGCGATCCCAGTAGAGGCGTTCAAGCGGTACGGCGCCAATCCGGTGTTCGTAGAGTGAGTTCTCCAGCGCCTCTATTGCGACAGCGGTGTGCAGTTCGAGCACCAGATTCAGGCTGCCGATCTGATCACCGACACGGCGCAGCAATTGGCTGTCATCGATTACCTGCAGCAGTGACTGTCGGCGTTGCGAGTAAACCTGGCGGGCGCGGTGCAGGTGGCGGCTGATGGTGCCGTTTTCGAGCAGTTCGGTCACCGCTGCCTGGGCGATTGAATTGTGGCCACCACCCAGTGATCGCAGACAGGTATGCGCCGTTGCCGCGTGCGCTTTCGGCACCACCAGCCACGCCACCCTAACAGCCGGAAACATCAGCTTTGAAAAGGTGCCAGCATGAAGAACACGCGCCTGGCCGGCACTGGCTGCCAGTGCCGGGCGCGGCTGCGAGTCGTCGCGAAACTCGCTATCGTAGTCATCCTCGAAAATGATGGTGCCCGAACCAGCTGATAGTGCGAGCAATTGCTCGCGTCGGCTCGCGCCCAGTGGTGCACCGGTCGGGTATTGAAAACAGGGTGTGGTGTAAATGATCGATGGTGCATCGTGTGTCGTTGGCAATACCAGGCCGTGTTGATCTACCGCGCAAGGCTGCAGTTGCATGCCCATTTGCGAAAACGCATCCACCGCGCCGTTGTAGCCTGGTGTTTCTATCCATGCCTGATCATTCGGCTCGGTGAATAACGCTGCCGCCAGTAGCAGGCTCTGGCGAGTCGAGGTGGTGACGACAATCTGCTCTGGCGCAACCACCATGGAACGATAACTTGCCAGATACCGGGCTATTGCCTGTTGCAGTGGCTGGAGTGAAGTGTCCTGATAGGCAAGTGCGCTGGCGGGCAGGCGCGATGCGACCTGCAGTGCCTTTCGCCAGGCGTCGCGCGGGAAGAGGTGCGTATCGGGCTGGCCGGGTGAGAATGCGATTTGTCGAGTGCGATTATCGGCAAACCGTTTTGCGCGGCGGGCGATCGACCATGTTTGCAGACCGGTGTCGCTGGCGGGCTTGGCCTGGTGGGCCACCAGCGTGCCGCGCCTGCCATCACTCTGCAGTACGCCTTCATCGCAGAGCTGGTTGTATACCGAGACAACCAGATTTCTGCCAACCCCCAGCTGACGCGCCAGATCCCGGCTGGCAGGCAATCGCTGCTGAAAAGGTAATTCGCCACTGGTTACGCAGGCGTAAAGAGCCAGATAGAGTTGCCGCACTTTGGGCAATGTCGAGTCCTGCTGCGGGCGCAGCTGTTCCAGCACTTCCGGAGTGAGCATAGGGGTGGCGTATTTTGGTTCCATTGAACTATAGCATTTGTCGCTATTGGGAGGGACCAAACAGGTGCAGTATTGTGGCGTGATCAAAAACTCCCGGTCACCATTCCCACACCAGAGGTTGCGATGGACACGAATGAACTGAATCAGCCAATCGGTTTTGCGCTGCCACACTGGCAGGGTTGTCAGGCGCCCTCGCGTGAACCGATGCAAGGGCGCTTTTGCCGGCTGGAATCGGTCGATGTCGATGTCCACGCCGAGGATCTGTATCACGCGTTTGCCAGCGATGCCGATCACGCCAACTGGACATACCTGCCGTACGGCCCGTTCTCCAATCAGGCGCAACTGGCCACATGGCTTACAGATTCGTGCCAGAGTGATGACCCGTTGTTTCACACCATCATCGATCTCGAGACAGCCAAACCGGTCGGGGTGGCGAGCTATCTGCGGATTGAGCCCGGTGTCGGGGTGATCGAAACGGGCCACATCCATTACTCACCGTTGATGCAGCGTTCACCGGTGGCAACCGAAACCATGTATCTGATGATGCGTCGGGTTTTTGATGAACTCGGCTACCGGCGCTACGAATGGAAATGCGATGCGCTCAACGCGCCATCGCGACGCGCGGCCGAAAGGCTGGGGTTTCAGTTCGAGGGAATATTCAGGCAAGCCACAACGTACAAGGGCCGCAACCGGGATACCGCCTGGTTTTCGATTCTCGATAGTGAGTGGCCTGTATTAAAAGCAGCTTTCGAGCACTGGCTGGACGTGGATAACTTTGATGCCGGTGGCACGCAGAAACAATCGCTCGCCGATCTGCGTTCGCAGTAGCGTCGCGAAATCTTCCACCACGTTCCATTTTTGACTTTCGAGGATCATTGAGATGCCCACTTCTGAAACGCTAATGCGGCCCAGTGTATGTCCGCTCGACTGTCCCGATTGCTGCAGCCTGAGTGCTGTGGTGCGTGACGAGAAAATTGTTGCGGTACGTGGATCAAAAGCGAATCCCTATACCAATGGTGCGATCTGCAGCAAGGTCATGCGTAGCTATCCGGAATTTGTGCATGGCAAGCTGCGACTGACCACACCGTTAAAGCGTGTTGGCCCGCGTGGACAGGGTAAGTTCGAAGCGATCTCCTGGTCGGCTGCGATCGATATGGTCTACGAGGGTTTCAGCGAGGCGATCGAAAAGCATGGCCCGCAAACCATTTTGCCCTTCAACTACGCCGGCCCGCATGGCGAATTGGCAGGTGGTTCGATGGACTATCGCTTCTTTCACAAGCTGGGCGCGACCCGTTTGAATCGCGGCCCGCTGTGCGGTGCGGTGCGCGGATCAGCCTACACCAGCCTCTTTGGTGCAGCACCCGGCATGCCGCCTGAGCAGGCAGTGCATGCGGATCTGGTTGTGGTCTGGGGCAACAATGTCACCGTGTCCAATTTGCATTTGGCGGCCATTTTGAAAAAAGTGCGCCAGGGTGGCGGCAACGTCATTGTGATTGATCCAAAGCGTACAAAAATTGCCGATCAAAGCGAGCTGTTTTTGGCGATTAATCCGGGGACCGATGTGGTGCTGGCCATGGCGGTTGCTGCAGAGATCGAGCGACGTGAAGCGCTTGATATTGACTTCATCGAACAGTGGACGACGGGCTTTGATGCCTATATGCAACAGGCGCGACGCTACAGCATTGCCGATGTCGAGCAGATTTGCGGGCTGAGCAAAGATCAGTTTAATCAGTTTGTAGATAGGTACCTGTCGGCGCACACGGTTGCAGCATCGTTTGGCAACGGCATAGAGCGAGGTCGCAGCGGTGGTTCCGGGTTGCGCGCTGGTATGGCATTGCAGGCGCTTACCGGCAATCATGGTCGGCCGGGTGCCGGCGTGCTGGCCAAGGCGGGTTTAGTGACCCCAAAAACGACAGATCGGCTGCAACGTCCGGAATTCGCGCCGGAAAATACACGCACCATCAATATTGTCGATGTCGGTGAGCGACTGCTCGATAACAAAATGAAAATACCGATCACCGCCACCATGATCTACAACCATAATCCTGTATGCACGCATCCCGATCAACAGCAAATGATCCGTGCGCTGTCACGAGAAGATCTTTTTATTGTCGGTTGCGATGTCGTGATGACCGATAGCATGCAATACGCCGATGTGATTCTGCCTGCCGCAAGTCATTTCGAGTACGCCGATATCTATGGATCCTACGGGCAGAATTATCTACAGCGCGCCGAGCCTGCGATTCCCTGCGTCGGCCAAAGCCTGCCGAATACAGAAATTTTCCGCCGCCTGGCTGCGCGTTTCGGATTTACCGATGTGGCATTCAGGGCGAGCGATAAACAACTGATCGATGACGCGATCGACGGCAGCGATCCCCGATTGAATGGAGTGCCGCCCAGTGAAATACCCGCTGATAAAGCCGTAGTGCTCAACGCTGCGCAGGGCAAGCCTGCCATCCTGTGCGACACCGTATTGCCCGCCACCGCATCCGGCAAAATCGAACTGTACTCCAGCGACTTGCAGGAACGCTTCGGCTATGGCGTGCCGAGATACGACGCGGTTGCCCGTGAGTTGCCATTCACACTGATCACGCCCTCATCCGACAAGCGCACCAATGCGACCTTCGGCGGTTGTGCTGAATCCAATGCAGAAGAAATTGTTGAAATGAACCCGCAGGATGCGATCGATCGCAACTTGCTCGACGGTCAGGCCGTGCTGATCCGCAATGCGCTGGGCTCGGTTAGCCTGAAACTACAGGTGTCCGACGCAGTGAGAACGGGTGTCTTGTATAGCCCCAAGGGCACCTGGCTTAAAACCAGTTCTACAGGCCTTACCGTGAACTCGTTGATTGATGCGAAGTTGCGGACCGATATAGAGGAGGGGGCTTGTTACAACGAGACGTTTGTTGAGGTGAGTGCCGGCTAGAATTCATCCGAAGCGCGCGCTAATCCGCTCGGAGTATCGCTGGTCGTGTGCGGTTTATCTATAAACTGCACGGTTGCCCGCAGCAGGTGAAAGTGCCTGGCGGCTTATGGCCCCTACAGATTCGGCCCTCTGTTTAAGCGCGAATATTTTTGTAGGGTGGCATAAACCGCAAGGCGCATCCATCGCAGCGTTATTCATGGTACATGCGCCTGTCGGCTTATGGCTCCTACAGTTTCGGCCCTGTGTTTAAGCGCGAATATTTTTTTGCAGGGTGGCATAAGCCGAAGGCGCATCCACCGCGGCGCTATTCATGGTACATGCGCCTGGCGTCATGTTCATCGGTGTTGTTGTCATGGCAACAACTGACCCTGCAGGTGCGAAATAGCTCATCAGTTGGTTCGCCTCGACACCAGGCCAAATCTTTAAAAACCGGCCCCAATTTCATCTACTGCTGGCAGTTGTGCTAAAGCGTTTATCTGGCTGCTGACGGCGCCAGCGCGGGCCGGCGAGGCGTCTCCTATGCTGCTGTTGCGCTGTTGCTGGTGTCCTGACCGATCAATCCTGAGGTCCGATAAGGGCGTTGGGTGCTTTTCCCATTCCGACAAAGTCTCATGAAAACGGAAAAAATTCCGGTTTTATGATGGCCTGCCGTTTTTAAAATCTGTTCCCACGTATCATTCCGCTGCTGTCAGCCGAACATGAAGGTTCGGCGCGGTTCCCCGGGCGCTACCTGTTCACGATTAGTGCACAGGCGAGTGCGAATTCCGACCCTGCCGCTTCTGACGTTTAATTTGCGGGAATATTGATGGACAGAAAAACAGTCTACGTAGTCGACGACGATGGTGACATGCGTTTTTCACTGGCGTTGATGTTGGAAGGTGAGGGGTTTCTGACTGAAAAATTTGCAAGCGGTGAAGCCGCAATCGCGGCGCTTCAGGCGCTCGCAGAAAACGAATTGGCCAGTGTATGCCTGCTGCTGGATGTGTATATGCCGGGTATGAGCGGGCTGGAAGTGCACAGCATCATCAATCGCGAGCGAATTCCGGTGCCCATTATTTACATGTCAGCCCATGCCACGGTGGCGATGGCCGTGGAGGCGATGAGCAAAGGAGCGGTAACTCTGCTCGAAAAACCATTTGGCAGGGAGCTCCTTAAAAGAGCTGTTGCACAGGCATTTGCGCCGGCTCCGGATTTTCCACCGCATCGGGCCAGACGCCAGCACGAGGAGACTGCCGATGAATATACCTTCACAAGTCTACTCAACACACTAACGCCGCGTGAGACTGAAGTCATGAGGTGCATTGTCGATGGCAATGCCAACAAGCAGATTGCCTATGATTTCGGAATTAGTGTTCGAACGGTAGAAGTACATCGGGCCAGGTTGATGAAAAAGCTTGGCGCGCGCAGTGTCTCGGATCTTGTTCGCATGGTGCTGACCAGCGGCAAACCCTAGTACCCAACTCGAACGATAAATATGATTCGTTTAGTCAAAGCAACACGGGATGATCTTTCGACTCAGTAGCGCTTGGGTCACCAGTAAACTCGTGTTCAAAAGCGATCGAGCAGAATGATTGTAATAGCGTAAGTACTGCCATAGCTTACCGGTGCAGTGCTTGCGTTGGCACCGCCAGGTGAGCTGTCAGTCAGGGTGATGCCGGTGACCGTTACATTCTCGTTTAGGCGTACCTGGAAGCTTTCCAGTTCATCGCCAGGCAGAGTGAATCCCAGGGTTTCTTCATCCACTGTGAGTCTGAGGCCATTGACCGTTATGCTGTCGGGGGTCACGCGGGTTACCGGGCCTGACACCTGCAAAGACTCGCCACTTTCGAAACTGATCGAATTGGCAGCTCTAAGGCCACGTGCACTGATGGGTTTTTTTGCATCGAGCAGCGAGGCCGGATCGATTTCCGCTCTGATCGTGGCGCCCGGGACGAGAATTTGTGATAACTCTGTTTGAGTGATGCCGGAGTTGTCGGCAAAGTCCTGAAGATCAATGGCCACGCTCGACAGCACAGTGCTGCTTGAGTCCGTGTCCACCACATCGACGGTGCCGACGGTAAAAAACTCGGATGACTGGGGTTGATAGGCCAAATAACTGGCAACGATGGTGTCGTCAGTGGAGCGCGTACCACTGACTTCGACAATCATACCCGGCGATAGAATTTCGGTAGTTAGATTATCCAGCTCGGTATCCATTGACAGCATGATGGTGTTATCAAGCACGGTAATGGTATTGCTTGTGTTATCGATCGATTGTACCGGGCCTGTCACTAAGGGCTGATAGTTAACGGATTGCGCTTTAAGTGCATCGTGATTGACCCGCGCGCTTACAGACATACCAGTTTTCAAGGCCGTGCTGTCGCCGCTATTGCCATCCAGCGTTATGCTGGCGCCGGCAGTGTCATAGATGCGGCCATTGATTCCACCCTGCGAATCGATTGCGCCGATCACTATGCCCTCACCGTAGAGCAAATCTGTCTTGCCAGTGCCGCCGATGCCGCCGCCGCCAGGTGCGTCGCTACATCCGCTTGCCAGCAACAGGCATAACAGGCCAGGGAGCAAACCTCGGGTAACAGAATGAATGTCGGTTGCCCGCAACGCCGACCGGTACCGATCCAGGAGCTGAATGCAGATGCGGACGTGCTGAGACCGGGTAACTTTAACAATCATCGGTTTTGCCATCCGTTTCAGATGCTGCGCTATCGTTGCTTTTCTCAATCAGGTAGATGCCCAGGCCGACTCTCGACCCGGCTTGAGAATCGGCTGGCTCCTCGGCGTCGCGTATGGCGAGCCATTGATCCAGTTTTTCAAGCAACTTCTGGCTTTCCTCTGCGGCGTATTGTTTGAATGGTTCCACGTACTGTTGCGGCAGGTTGACATAACTGACTTTGCGCTGAAATCTGCGCTTATCCTTGCTGCTGTTGACGTTGTGCTGGATCGTATCGATCAAGTCGGCGGTATCAGTGCCGAGGATATGCAGCGCGTCGAGGCTGGTGTTGGTTAAAAAGCCGGCACTCTCAAGCTTTATCAGCCCCCGTTTGGTCGTCGATATCACACCCAGTCGTTCCAGTTCCTGTTGCATAGCGTGCGGCGCCATATCGCCGCTGTATCGCTTGACGAGTTCCGAAAAGCTGCCGGCTCCCTGGAATTCCAGCGCCGAGGGCTTGCCCTTTTTGGTGTGAAATTCGGTGTCGCGCAACCAGCCGGTTATCACGCGCGTGGTGCGGTTATAACGTTCGTCCAGCCGGGGGTTGTCCAGCTCAGGCAGATTGCGAAGCCGGATAATCTCCTTGCGGTACAAACCGGTCATGGCGCAAAGCTTGGTGGTGAGTACTTTGCCCCCCTCGTCGCGCGTAAGTTCTTCCGCTGCATCGAGGTGCGCACGCCGAACCAGCTCGTTCATCTCGCCTGCGGAGATCCCCAGCTGCATCGTTAACCGGGCGAGTGATTTCTGGATCCGGTAAATGGCGGTGACGAGTGCGCTGTAGGTCTGTTTGTCGCCGTTATTGAGCACTTTTTGTCACGTGTTAGAGTGCCGCGTGGAGTTGATGGGCATGCTTGGGTTCTCAGGGTGTCTTCAAAGGAATCGGCAGGCTCGCGTGAACATGAAATGACGTTCTGCGCAGTGGGGCGAAAATTGATTGAAATCACGACTCGTGCGGCTGGACGGCTCAGGCTTCGCTGTTACTGGGATGGCAGTTGGCTGGATCTGCCCGGCGGCCTGCGATGCCTGTG
>CAKZSB010000005.1 GCA_937920585.1 uncultured Granulosicoccaceae bacterium
TCAATCGCGCGCCTTGCGCTGACCACTTATCCACTCGCTGTATCCCAACTTTTAATATTGTCAAAGCACTAGTACTCCTGGCGGGTCGGCGTGACAACCATTTCCTGAATCAATACATTCTGCGGCATCTGATAGGCAAACAGAATCATGTCGGCCACATGATCTGCGGAAATGCCGCCGCCGATTCGGACCTTGTTGTCCTTGTAGGCTTTCAGTGTGTTCGGGTCAGTGACATGATCGAGCACTTCGGTCTCGATGATGCCGGGCGAAATCACGATCACCCGCACATCGTGGGGCGCCAGATAGCCACGCAGACTCTCTGATATCGCGTGGACAAAATACTTGCTCCCGCAGTAGACGGTGTGATCGGGATAGACCTTCCTGCCGGCGATCGAGCTCATGTTGACAATGGTGCCACCCTTGCGCTCTTTCATGCTGTTGATAAACGGATGCAGCGCGTTCATCACCCCTTTGATGTTGATGTCTATCGTCTCGTCCCACTCCTGTGGGTCCTGTTCGCCTATGTCGGCAAGGCGCGCCACGCCGGCATTGTTAAACAAACAATCCACCGGACCGTAGGTGGCTTCTGCCTGCACAACTGCGCTGGCAATCGTGTCGCGATCACGCACGTCGACGGCGCAGCACATAGTGTTGGGCAGATTCAGCGCAGTCATGCGTTCAAGGCGTCTGGCCATCAATAAAAGCGGATGGCCAGCGGCCGAAAACGCTTTTGCGGTGGCCTCGCCAATTCCGGAACTGGCACCTGTGATTGCAATAAGAGGTTTAGTCATTTTTCGGGCTCAACATTCAGCAATGTGTCAATTTTGGTGTTTCGCACTATCCGGCTTTAATCCAGACACCCTGATATAAACAACACTATTGGAACAGCGCCTACAACGCTGCGCCGGTCTCCTTGTTAAACAGATGAACATGGTTTGTATCGGGTTGAAAATAAATCGTCTCACCCGGCTCCCAAGCCAGCCGCTCGCGCGAAATGGCACACACATCCTGACCGGCCATTTTGGCATAGACGTGCACTTCAGGCCCGGTCGGTTCAACTACCCGTACCACACCCGACGCCCGGGAATCTCCGCTGCCCGCACTCTGCACGCCCGGCACCATATGCTCCGGACGCACGCCGTACAGCAGGGCCTGACCATCTTCTACTGGTGCCTGTGCTGGCAACGGAAGGAAGAGTTCATCACGAGTGGCATAATACACCCCGTTTTTCACTGCAACCTGGCACTCGATAATATTCATACCGGGCGAGCCAATAAACTGGGCGACAAATAAATTGTTGGGTTTGTCGTAGACTTCCATCGGCGATCCTGCCTGCTCAATGTAGCCATCGCGCATGATGACGACATCATCGGCCATCGTCATCGCCTCGATCTGATCGTGGGTGACATAAATAGTGGTGGTTTTCAGGCGCTGATGCAGCTCTTTAATCTCCGTGCGCATCTGCACGCGCAATTTCGCATCGAGATTGGACAGGGGCTCGTCAAACAAAAAAACATCCGGATCGCGAACGATCGCGCGCCCCATCGCTACCCGCTGCCGCTGCCCGCCCGACAACTCGCGCGGCAGGCGATCGAGGTAGGGTTCAAGCCCCAGAATTGACGCCGCCCAGGTGACTTTTTCGTCGATGGTTTTTTTATCGACACGTTTCAGCCGCATCGAGAATGCCATGTTCTTGCGCACCGACATATGCGCGTATAGTGCGTAGTTCTGAAACACCATCGCGATATTGCGATCTTTGGCGTGTACATCGTTGACACGAGTATCGTCGAACAACACATCGCCCGAGGTGATCGATTCAAGCCCGGCGATCATCCGCAGCAATGTCGACTTGCCACAGCCGGACGGTCCGAGCAGCACCACAAACCTGCCGTCGGCAACTTGCAGATCCAGATCGTGCAACACGCGAACCGCGCCGTACTTTTTGTTTAATTGTGAAATATTAACGGAGGCCATAGCGAATCGTGTAAACCGTGCGATCTGATGACTGGTTAGCTCAAAGGGAACAACACAAAGACGCACCAGGCACTTAAAAAGAATAACGTCGGGGACAAAACCGCTGCCCGCCCCGACACATCAGAGCGGGCGACGGCTGCCGGTTTAAATGCCTAGCCGAGCTCAGCCTCATCGACCACCGCATCGACCAGCTTGGCCACCTGGTCCATGCACTTTTTAGCATCGCCACCGTAGTCCTGACCGGTCAGCAGCTTGCCAAGCTCAGTCGGGATTTCGTTGTTGGCAACGCCTGCCCAGATCGGCACATCGGGCTCGGATGCGATCGCGTTGTCGATTGTCCACTTAACAGTATCCAGATGGCGCGTCGTGCCTGCACCTTCCAGGCTCTTGCGCTCGACAATGCGCGGATCGGTGTAGGATGAATTTCTCATCGGCGCGAAGCCTCCAATCAGCGTGCAGCGAGTCATGATGTCCTTGGAGCATGCCCATTGCAGAAACAGCCACGCGGCGTCGACATTCTTACTATAGCGCGACAGCGCAATACTGGATCCGCCCTGGTGACCCCAGTTTGGAATTTCGCCAAAGCCTACGTCATCGCGGGAACGCAATGTCGCAGGCCCTTCCAGCGGTTTAGCCATTTCCCAAAGCCCTTTCACTTTGGAATCATCGGCGTTCCAGCCCGGGAAGAATTCAGCCCAGCTTTGAACCAGTGCAACCTGCCCCGCCGCACCCATCTGCCACTGGCCGTCCCAGGTTGATGTCACCGACGCCGCAGGCGCATTGGCGAGCAGATTCATGTACCACTCCAGCCCCTGAATGCCCTGCTCATCGTTACCGGAGAAGTTTTTGTCGGCGCCGAAGATTCCCCCACCGTGGCCCCATACGGCCTGAGTCCAGTCACACTCCAGAGAGTAGTGGCCAGACTTTGCCTGCAAGCCGGTGCCATAGATGTTGTTCTCAGCCTCGGCCTTAGTGATCAGCTCAACGGCGGCAGTGAAGTCTTCGTAGGTTTTGGGGACTTCGAGCCCGTGCTTTTCAAGCAGATCTTTACGATACATCAGCGTGAAAATCGGGATATCGAACGGCAATCCAATCCACTTGCCGTCATACTCACAGATGCCTTCTACCAGTGTTTGTGAGAAGTCATCGAAGTCAAACCCGGGCATCGCCAGATCGGGCTTTGATTTGTAGTACTCAACCGGATCGATGGTGTCTGGTGAGAAGGTAGAGGTCCATGCCTGATCGAGGTAGTAGATGTCGTAGGTGCCGAGCTGGCCCTGTACATCCTGCGTTGCCTTGGCCAACACCTGTTCCAAAGGCACAATTTCAATTTCAACATTGATGCCGGTCAGATCAGTGAACTCGCTTTTCAGTTCGTTCAGTACGTTCGTTGGCGGCGTGGCTTCCGAGGTGTACCGGATCGTGGTGCCGGCAAAGGGTTTGCCGGCATCTTTCAGGAACTCGGCCACGTCAGCCGGTGTCGTGCTTTCCGCCGCGTGGGCCATGTTGCCAAAAAATGGCCGCGACGAGCCACCCAGCATACCGGCTGAATAGGCTGACATGCCCACACCAGCCAATCCCATTTTCTTGAGAAAATCACGCTTTGACATCTTTCCGGCAGTAAACGCATTGGCCGAATCGATGATGAAATTCTGTTTTTGAAATCGTTTAAAACTCATTAGGTTGCTCCTCGCAAAGTTTGGTGTGTCGCCGGCGTTACTCTTTGACCGCACCCATCGTCAAGCCCCTCACCAGATGGTTCTGGACAAGAAGGATGAAAATGAAGCCGGGGATAATCGCAGCCGTACCAAGCGCCGAGATATAACCCCACTCCGAACCGGTGGAAGTGACAAACGTTGTGATCTTCACCGGAATGGTTCTTATCGAACTGGTTAGAAACAATGACAGCAGAAATTCTGTCCACGAAAAGATAAAGCACAGCACTGCAGTGGCTGCGACACCGCCCTTAATCATTGGCAGCACCACCAGATAGAAACACTGGAACCGCGTCGCGCCATCGATCATTGCCGCCTGGTCTACTTCGATCGGAACGTCGTCAAAAAAGGACTTCAAAATTAGTAGCGCAAGCGGAATATTAATCAGCGTGTGCGCAATGATGATCCCCAGGTGCGTATCTCTTAAGCCCAGATCCCGAAAGATAAACACCAGCGGAATGATGATCGCGATCGGAGGTAAAAATCGCTGCGACAATATCCAGTGCATAAACCCCTGCGAGCCGCGAAAACGCAATCGCGAAAGCGCATAGGCTGCCAGCAACGAGATCGCTGTGGCGAGAATAGTCGACGAGATAGCGATAATCAGCGACGAGGCAATCGATGAGCGTCCATCGTACGCGCCGGTGCCACTGGTGCCCATGCCCATATTCTGACCCGCTGCCGTATCGGAGCGCTTGCCGCCAAATACCGTCACCTGGTAGTTCTCGAAGGTGGGTTCAAAATCGAACACCACGACGCGATCTTTGTTGAACACGGCGGAAATCGGCTTGATGGAAGTCAGTGCGAACCAGGCGATCGGAAAAATAAAAACGCAGACGATCAAAATCGAGAACAGATATCGAAGCGTGGTTTTTACCGAAGATGAACTCACTAGAACTTCACCTTGAATATTTTTATAAAAAGACTCGACGTCACCAGCACCACAATCAGTGTGGCCAGTGCAATCGTCGATGCGTAGGGAAAATTGGCGCTTTTGAAATAGATCGTGCCGGCGTAGGCCGTCAGCGTTTCAGTTGCCGTACCGGGGCCACTGTCGGTCATGACCTTGACATAATCAAAGATTCGAAACAGATCGATGCCGCGGATCAGCACTGCCAGCGCGATAATCTTCGACATCATCGGCAGTGTTAAATAGAAAAACGACTGGATCGCCGAGGCGCCATCAATGGATGCCGCCTCGTAGGGTTCTTTGGGCAGCGCGCGCAATCCGGCCAGCATGATCAACACCATAAACGGTGTCCACTGCCAGACATCAGCGACAATCACCCCCCAGAGCGCGGTCGATGCAGTGCCCAGAATCGGTGTATTGGGTGAAAGCAAGCCAAGCGAATAGAGCGAGTTGCTGATGACGCCAAACGAGCTATCGTACATCAGCAGAAACATCATGCCGGTGACCGCCGGCGGCACCACCAGCGGCAGTGTCATCAGTGCGCGCAACACGCCAAAGCCCTTGCGGTCTGTGTCGAGCAACAGCGCGATCAGCAGGCCGAGCACCAGTTGTATAAAAAGCGCAATGAAGGCATAGGTGAGCGTTACCTGTACCGCATCCCAGACCCGCTCGTCGGAGATCATTTTCTCCCAGTTCCACGATGGGAGAAACTTCTCTTTGCGGGTGGCTGGATTGCGTTTGAAGAACGACAACCACAGCGAAAACAGCACCGGGTACAGGCCGAATACGATCAGCAGTGATGTGACTGGGAACAACCACGGCAAGGGGTGTTCCGACGTCAGCCAGCGAGGCAGCCAGACGCGCCTTTCAGACATGCGGACTCCACGCGTGAGCGCGACAACTACGCCTTACATTCAATGCGCACAGCCACCAAAAGCGCAACCGCATCGTTTGCTTACGCGACGGCATAGCCAGCCTTTTCATACGCTATGAAACCGATTACCAATCGCCTCTCCCCCGGCCGCTCGTTACGATGAGACTGCCACAGCCAACGCGCCAACACAAGACATATGTTTTCGATTGCTGTCATTTGTTTCAAGGTGTATTCTCGGCCTTATTGACAGCCCATCGTTGATGCGAAGTTGCGGCCGTCAGACGTAACCAAACCAATCCCGAAGGAAGTGTGTTGCCAGACGCTCGCACCATGGGCAAAAAAGCCACAGCCAAAACCAAAGCGCGAGACAGGCCTGCCCCCGAGCCGCGTCCTCATGCTGACGACTGGCCCGAGCAGATGGCAGTACGCATCGCGCGCTACTACTACGAGCTCGGTCTGACGCAACAGCAAATCGCAGCCGAGCTCGGGATTGGTCGGGCGCGCGTGATAAAACTATTGGCTGAAGCACGTGAACGCGGTGTCGTCACCATCAGCATCAACTCTCCCCTGCTCGAAAACGTAAAACTGGCCGAAGCACTCTGCCAGCGTTTTGATCTGCAGGGCGCCGATGTCTGCCTGGTGCAGGCCGATGATGAACTGCAACTGGCACGGCAGGTCGGCGCGACAGCCGGTGACTATGTGCTGCGCCTGATCGACAACGACATGACGATCAGCGTCGGCTGGGGCATGTCGCTGCGTGAACTCGTGATGCAGCTGGAACGACGCGAAACAAAAAACGTATCCGTGGTTTCGTTGTTGGGTTCATTTACGCGTATGTCTGCTGCTGCGCGATTCGAGGCGACCACTGAGCTCGCCGAACGACTGAACGCCGAGTGCCACTATCTGGCGGCGCCTATCGTTTGCGACTCGAAAAGCACGCGCGAACTTTTAATTTCCCAGAAGATGATCAGGGATATTCACCGAATGGGCCTGGCATCGGATCTGGCAATCGTCAGCATCGGCGGGCTCGACAGCGCGACCATCCGCAAGGTCGACATGATCAATGACGCCGATTTTCAGAGCGTTCAAAAAAAAGGCGCGATTGGAAATTTTCTGGGCTACTACATCGACGATCGAGCCGCGCTGGTCGATCACCCGGTCAATCAGAAAATAATCGGCATCACCGGCCAGCAGTTCAAACGCATTCCGCGCAGAGTCATGATTTCCGGTGGCCTGAACAAAGCAGACGCACTGCGAGCGGTGCTCAACGAAGGCCTGATCACCGATATTGTCACCGACGCGCAAACCGCCCGAACACTGTTAGCCTGACACCCGAATTCACTGCCACGACCAAAAAGCCCCATGACCAACCTGCAAATTCGAAAAAAGATTATTCAATTGTGCCTGCAGATGAACAGCAGCGGATTAAATCAGGGGACATCAGGCAATATCAGCGCGCGCTACAAAGACAGCATGCTGATCACGCCCAGCGGCATCCCCTATGAAAATCTGATACCCAAAGATATTGCAGAGGTCTCGCTGGGTGATGGCGAGTTAGATTGGAATGGTCCGTACAAACCGTCTTCGGAATGGCATTTTCACCGCGCCATACTCAATGCAAAACCCGAACTCGACGCCGTGATTCACACCCATTCCACTTTTGCTACCGTGGTGTCAATCGCACGCGAAGACATTCCCGCCTGCCACTATATGATCGCAGCGTTTGGTGGCAACACGGTGAGATGCGCAAACTACGAAACGTTTGGCACGCCGGAACTATCGCAGGCCATCGCCGTTGCCATGCAGGACCGAAGCGCCTGTCTGCTGGCCAATCACGGCATGATCGCTGCGGGCAAGGATCTCGATAACGCGATGTGGGCGGCGGTGGAACTGGAGACGCTCGCCAAACAATACTACTACGCCAAACTGGGTGGCAACATGCAGATACTGCCCGACGAAGAAATGGATCGCGTCATCGAGAAATTCAAAAGCTACGGACAAAAAGACAAATAGCGCTGCATTGGCGCTATTGAATCGGCTGCGGATACAACATCGTTTTGATCAGCCCCGGCGCCTGATCGGCCTGCAAGCGAAATGCTTCGGGCGCCTGTGATAGATCGACGCGGTGAGTAATCAGCGTATCAACATCAACGCGCTGGTCGTGCACAAGCGCAATCGCCCGATCATAAACCTCACCCATGCGCCGTGAAAACCGCAAATCCAGACCACGCCGTCTCGCCTGTGCGGCAGATATCGGCGAATAGCTGTCGCCATCGGGAATACCGACCAGCACCACGCGCCCGCCAATCGCGGCAGCGAGAACACTGTGGGCAAAACCATCCGGTGAGTTAGTCGCCTCGATCACCAGATCACAGCCGCGACGTGAAGTTTCACGAGCCACCACATCCAGTTCCGTCGCGGCGGCGTGAGCGCCCTGAGCCAGCGCTTTTTCTACCCGATGTGGCTGTGGATCAACCGCGATAATCCGGCGGCAACCACACAATTTCAGCAACTCGATAATGCCGAGCCCAATGCCGCCACAGCCAATCACCGCAACGCTGTCCTGCAGCTTTGGTCGGGCCAGGTCGACCGCGTGCAGACACACGCCAAGCGGCTCGAGCATCGCCGCCTGATCGGCGTTTATAGAATCGGGTATTTTGACCAGCGATGAAACCGGCACCGGCAAGCGCTGTGTCATAGCGCCGTTGTAAGGGGGCGCGCCAAGAAAGATCACCTGCGGGCAAAGATTCGGATAGCCACGATGGCACCATTCACAGGCATTGCACGGCGTGGCCGGATCAACCGCCACCAGCTGCCCCTGCTGCAGACCCAGAGAGGGCACGTCGGTACACAGGCGCGCGGAAAATTCATGCCCTGGTGTAAACGGCTCATCGATCACCGCCGAGCCGATCGCGCCATCTTTGTAGTAGTGCAAATCGCTGCCACAAATGCCAACCGCCGCGACATCGACCAGCACTTCATCGGCGCCGGGCGCCGCCACCGCCCGATCGCCTACCCGCACGTCACGCGCACCGTGGATCGTTACCGACAGGCTGGTCATTGAACAGGTCCTCGATTAATCGCGATATCCTCTACTGTGGCTCGTTGCGAACGCAGATCAGCCACGCTTTTTGACACTGAGAATATCCAGGTAACCCATCGCAAATGCCGACGCGACGAAGGTAATATGCAACACCACATACCAGAGTATTTTGTCGTTATTGACGTTCTCGGCGTTCATAAATACCTTCAGCAAATGAATCGATGAAATCGCCACGATGCTCGCGGCAATTTTTGCCTTCAACGAGCCGGAGTCCATCTTGCCAAGCCAGCTGAGCTTTTCCTCGCCATCGGCTACATCCAGTTGAGACACGAAGTTCTCATAACCCGACATCATCACCATCACGATCAGGCCACCGACCATCGCGATATCGATCAGTGATAAAACGATCAACACCATATCGGCTTCTTTGATCGAGGCGACAACAAACAGCAGATGGATTACCTCCTGAAAGAATTTGATCCCCAGCGCCACCAGCGTCAGGCTCAGGCCCAGATAGATCGGCGCCAGCAACCAGCGAGCCCGGTACAGCAGCCGCTCGAGTATTTGCTCCATTATTACCTCGTTGTTGATAAGTAGCTGGTCGGCGGGCGCGGGGCGCTGAAGACTCCCCAAAACCGGCCGGACATCCCCTTATTGTAACTGGCTGGGCGCCGAAGCGGCAGCGGGCCCAACAAAAATAACCCTTCGAGTTACCGCAACGCAATTGCTCGACTGGCGAGCGTCTACCGGCTCGCGTGTGGGGCAAAAGTCCAGCGGGCATTCATCCAGTAGCCGCAAAACAGCACGAGCAGAGTCGCGCACAACTGCGCCAGCCACACATTGACATCGTGCAACAGCCACACTGCGGCCCCATTAATCAACAGCCCGATGCCGGCCACCACGAGGAACTTCAATAGCCTTCGAAAGCTGTTGTCCGGTGTTCGAAACACCAGCCGCAGATTCAGCCAGTAGTTCACCCCGGCACCCGCCACAGCCCCCAGGCTTGTGGCGATCACCGGCGCTACCGACATCACGACCAGCCCGGCATAGATCAGCCAGTGCAGCAAAGTCCCCAGCGCGCCGACCGCCGCATAACCACCAAAGCGGCCACCCACCTGTTGTCTTACCGCGTGCCATCGCGTTGTCTTGTCCGTCACTTTGCCGGAATTCGTGTTGATCGCATCATCTATCGGGCCCTTGCCAATCTCGCCGTCGCGCTATAATCGCGCCAACCAACCAAGTGGAGAAACGAATGCACGAACTGACTGGCAAAGCCGTGATCATAACCGGCGCGAGTCGAGGTATTGGTGCATCGGCTGCGGCCGAATTTGCCGATGCCGGCGCCATGGTTCTGCTGGCCGCGCGCAGCGAGGGTCAGATTCGTCATAACGCGCAAGTCATTCGCGACAACGGCGGCCAGGCCGAGGCAGTCACCTGTGATGTCAGCAAATACAAGGACGTACAGGCGCTGGTATCGCACTGTGAATCAACCTTTGGCCGCATGGATATTCTGATCAACAACGCCGGCGTGATCGAACCCATCGGCCACCTGGAAACATCCGACCCGCAGGCCTGGGCCAACGCCGCAGACATCAACTACAAGGGCGTCTATTTTGGCATTCGCGCCGTGCTGCCGATCATGGCAAAGCAGAGCCACGGCGTCATCATCAATGTCAGTTCCGGCGCGGCACACAGCCCGCTGGAAGGCTGGAGCCACTATTGCTCGGCCAAGGCTGCAGCGCACATGCTGACCCGCTGCGCCGACAAGGAAGCCGGCCCGCGCGGCGTGCGGGTAATTGGCCTGAGCCCCGGCACGGTCGCCACGGAAATGCAGGTGCTGATCAAGGCCAGCGGGATCAATCCGGTCAGCCAGATGAACCCGGCCGATCACATCGATCCAACCTGGCCGGCGCGCGCGCTGGTCTGGCTCTGCACTGACGAGGCTGCCGAATACGCCGGACAGGAGGTATCGTTGCGCGACGAGGCGGTTCGACGCAAAATCGGATTGATCGACTGATTCCACCCGCGGCCACACGATAGAGAACGACATTGAATCCCATTGTAGAAGATGTACTGAACCAGCTTAAAACGCCGGGCAACACGTCCATCAATCCGCCGGAAAATTTCAACTTCGCATTCGATGTGATCGACTATCAGGCCGAGCACGACGACAAGCTCGCCTATATCGCCGTCAATGCCGACGCCAGCGAGATCGTCGAGCATCGCTTTTCCGATCTCAAACAGCGCTCGGCACAGGTCGCCTCGGCACTGCGCAACCAGGGTATCGACAAGGGCGAATTTGCGGTGGTGATACTGCCACGCATTGCGCAGTGGTACGAGGTGATCATCGGTTGCGCCAAAGCCGGCGTGGTATCGATGCCCGGCACCAACCTGCTGACCTCGAAAGACATCGAATACCGCATAAAAAAGGCCGATGCGAGCACCGTGATCGTCAGCCCCGAGCACGTTGACAAGATCGACGCCATTCGCGCCAACTGCCCGACCCTTAAGCATTTTATCGTCGTTGGCGACGCCAGTGAGGGCTGGGTAAGCTACGAAGAAGCACTGGCCAGCGCGGCCGATACATTCACGCGCGAAGACGCCGGCGGCAATCGCAACGATGATCTGATGATGGCCTATTTCACGTCGGGCACCACCTCGGACCCGAAACTGGTCCCGCGCGACTACAGCTACGGACTGGCGCATCTGGCCACCGGCGCATTCTGGCTCGATCTCAAACAAAACGACTTGCACTGGACGCTATCGGATACTGGCTGGGCCAAGGCCGCCTGGGGCATGCTCTACGGCCCCTGGATCATGGGCAGCGCCATGGTGCTGTACAACGGCAGCGGCTTCGATGCCGATCTGCACCTGAACCTGATCAAAAAGCTCGGCGTGACCACATTCTGTGCACCGCCCACCGTATTTCGCATGTTTGCGCAAATGGAGCTGTCCGGATTTGATCTATCCTCCATCCGCCACACCGTCAGTGCCGGCGAGCCACTGAACCCGGAGGCGATTCGCATCTGGGAAGCCGCCACCGGTACCACCATTCACGACGGCTACGGCCAGACCGAAACCGTCAACATCGTCGCCAATCGTCCCGGCCTTGAAGTGCGCCATGGCTCAATGGGCAAACCGGTGCCAGGCTTTGATGTGCAAATCATCGACGACGATGGCAATCCGGTAGCCGACGACGAAATCGGCCACATCGCACTCAAGGTCACCGACCCGAATCCACTCGGCTTGTTCGATGGTTACTACGAGGGCCGTACCGAGCGCAACCGGGCTGCATTCAGGCATGGCTTCTACTACACCGGAGACACCGCCACCCGCGACGCCGATGGCTATATCTGGTTCGTCGGCCGCTCCGATGACATCATCAGCTCGGCAGGCTACCGCATCAGCCCGTTTGAAGTAGAAAGCGTACTGATGGAGCACCCCGCGATCGTCGAATCCGCCGTGGTTGGCAAGCCGGACGAATTGCGCGGGCACATAGTAAAAGCTTTTGTGGTGCTGGGCGAAGGCTACAGCGCGAGCGACGAGCTCACGCAGGAGATTCAGGATTTCGTCAAAACAACCACCGCGCCGTACAAATATCCGCGCGAAATCGCCTATCGCGAATCGTTGCCGAAAACCATATCAGCCAAAATCAGGCGCGTGGAACTGCGCGACGAAGCCTGATCACACAATCTTCAGGCAAAAAAATGCCCGCGCGAGGCGGGCATTCCAGATTTACATCAGGTTTAAAAACTAGCCGTACAGCGTCGGTGCACCCAGCTTCTGGTGAATCTGGTTGCTGGCCTCCTGCGAGATGTTCAGGCCTTTGGCAAGTTTATCCAGGTACTGGGCTTCAGCCTGCGAATCCAGATCGATAGCCAGCAACGACATCATGTACACCTGCTGTCCCATGCCTTGCGGCACCGAGCGAATAAACGCATCGACATCGAGTGGCTGACGCATTTCATTCTGGATGAATGTCGCCTCTTCCTGTGACACGTCTTCCAGATGCTCGACAATTTTCTGCTGCTCTATTTTGTCGAATTCACCATCAGACTTTGCCGCGTTGAGCATCGCCCGCAACAATACTTCGGCCTGTTGTTCGGCTGAAGGATCAACCTGCTGAGGCGCGTTTCCGGCCAGTGCAGCGTTAAGCAGATCGCCGAGACCGCCGCCG
The DNA here is from genome assembly GCA_937920585.1 of uncultured Granulosicoccaceae bacterium. Lineage (GTDB taxonomy): Bacteria > Pseudomonadota > Gammaproteobacteria > Granulosicoccales > Granulosicoccaceae > CAKZSB01. The sequence goes on from CAKZSB010000005.1 coordinate 12,694, forward strand.
CCGCCCGCGCCACCGCCCGCGCCACCGCCGAGAGAATCGAGCAGACCACCGAGCCCGCCACCCTGCTGGCTGCCACCCTGTTGTTGGCCACCTGCGAGTGCACTGCCAAGCAAGCCACCCAGGCCGCCGCCACTGCCACCACCGCCACCAGCGAGCGCCCCACTGAGTAAACCCCCGAGACCACCGCCGCCACTGCGACTACCGCCGCCCTGCAGCGCACCGCCGAGCAGACCACCGAGGCCTCCACCAGCACCGCCACCGCCCATGGCGCCACCCAGCAGATCCGCCAGGCCACCGCCACCGCCGCCGCCACCGCCGCCCTTGTTGGAAATCATTTTCCCAACACCTTTGGCAACCAGAGCGCCCATGGCAATCTTTCCAAGTGTTCCGACCAGACTCATATATCACTCCCCTCTAGGAAATCGTTCAGGCCATCAGAACGATGGCCCCTTACGTGTTGATGAAAGTATGTTGACCGGGCATACAAACCAACGCAATTTTTGCAAAGATTTGTAACGCAGCCTCACTTTCAAGCGCCAATCTGCGTCCGAATCCCGCCTTCGCTGGATACCGGCCCTCTAACTGAGTCCGCTATGTTACCGCAAAGCACGCGACCGCTACCGCCTGATCATACAGGCAGGCCATACAAATCGCTGCCCATTGCCATTCCGCTAGCGACACATGCAGTAGCCCGAGTGTCGTAACCCCCGCACCCGCCGGCGGCAGTACTTCAATAGCGGATCGATTTCAAGGCACCGCACTTCACACACGCAACACATCGCAAACACGCAGGTCGGCCCGGGAATGCGGCGCCACAGCGTGCCCGACACAATGCACCGCATTGCACGCTCACAATCCTCAACGAACCGCCTCAAATCAAAACCTGGAACCGACTAACTACCCGCAAAAAACTCACGCAACAAGCCACCCACAATATCCGGCACTTCCAGCAAAATACTGTGTTTCAGCCTCGGCAATACAATCAAGTGTGAATCGGCGATCGCCGCATGCATTTTCTCGCTCATCACAGGCGGTGATCCAACATCGTTCTGCGCGGCGATAATTAATGTTCTGGCCCCTATTTGATGCAATTCGTCGGCATGGTTGGTATCGATAAGTACCTTGTACGCACGAATATACGCATCCTTATCCAGCGCACGAATCAGATCGGCCTTGTGCTGCATTACATCGGGACGCTCCAGAATAAACTCACTGGTAAACCACCGATTGAGTGATTGCTCGATATATTCCTCGGTATCAACGGTGCGCAATTGCTCCAGCCGCTGCAGCGCCTTCTGCTTTTGCTCGGCGGTGCGTCCAGTGGTTGCACAGATCAGGCTCAGGCGGTCGAGCCTATCGGGATGATCCAGGGCAAAGCGCTGGGCAATCAAACCACCCAGAGAAAAACCGGCCAGCGAGGTTTTTTCAATATCAAGCGTATCCAGCAAGCGGCAAATGTCGTTGCTGAAATCGCGAATAGTCCAGTCACCCGGCGGCGCCGGTGACTGGCCATGGCCACGCAAATCACAGCGAATCACCTTGAAGCGCCTGGCCAGAACGCGCCCGGCCAGCGTCCAGTCATCGGATCGACTGCCGACGCCGTGTACCAGCAGCACAGGATCGCCCTCACCCTCCAGTTCGTAGTGCAATGCAACAGGGCTCATCATTGTGGGGGGCTCTTCGCTCAGCTGTCACGATCATAGCGGCAAGCCACACGATCGCACAGCAATTGCTGCGGCCTACAACGCAAATGATCGTTGCAGTACACTGGAGTCGAGTTCGCCAAACCGAGGCTATTTGTGCAAGACCACCGTGAAGATCCGCGCGTCGCCGCACTGCTAAGCGAAGACTACAAACCCACTCCCTACTGGTGGGAAGCCGCGCCATTGGCCAACCCGGCCGACGAGGCTTCCGCCGGAGCATCGATTGAATCGCTGCCACCCTTACCCGCCACCGCTGATGTCGTTGTTATCGGTGCAGGCTACACCGGTTTGTGTGCTGCACTCGAACTGGCCCGCGGCGGACGCGATACGCTGGTGCTGGAAGCAGGCCAGCCAGGCATGGGTTGCAGCACCCGCAACGGCGGACAAATAAGCTCAAGCATCAAACCAGGCTTTGCCGAGTTATCGGCCAAATACGGCCCCGAACTCGCCGCCCGCGTCATCGGTGACGGACACGACGCGCTGCAGTGGATTGGTGATTTCGTCAAAGCCGAGAACATCGATTGCGACTACCGGCTGTGCGGCCGTTTCTATGGTGCCCACAACGAAAAAGTATTCAACAAACTGCCGGGCAAATTCACCGACCTGCCACCCGGCATCACACTCGATGCCGACATCATCCCACGCAGCGAGCAGGAAAAATGTATTGGCAGCGATGTCTATCACGGTGGCATTCTCTATCACAAACACAGCAGCCTGCACCCTGGAAAGTACCACGCCGGACTCTTGCAACGAGTCGGTGAAAGCGGTGCCACGGTAGCCAGCCACACAGCGGTAACCGGCATAGAAAAATCCGGCGCAGGCTTTGTTATTAAATCCGCCCGTGGCAAAGTCAAAGCGCGCAATGTGATCATGGCGACCAATGGCTATTCAACCGGCATCATGCCGTGGTTGCGCCGCCGGCTGATACCCATCGGCAGCTATATCATCGCCACCGAACAACTGCCCGCTGAACTGATCGAGCGGCTCATACCACAACAACGCGTAGTGACCGACTCGCGCAAACTCGTGGTCTACTACCGCACCTCAGAAGACAGAACCCGAATCATATTTGGCGCCCGCGTATCGATTACCGAAAGCGACCCCACTCCTGCAGTGCCCGCACTGCACAACGAATTAATCAACCGCTTTCCCGAGCTATCGCACAGCAAAGTCAGCCACGCATGGATGGGCTTTGTCGCCTATACCTTCGACGCCATGCCGCATCTCGGCTGCCACGACGGCATTCACTACGCCGCCGGCTACTGCGGATCCGGCGTGTCACTATCCGGCTACTCCGGCACCCGCCTGGCCCGCAGCATACTCGGCACCGACACCCTGCCCGCCGCGTTTTCACAAACCGAATTCAAAGGCCGATTTTACTACCGGCGCAAGCCGTGGTTTCTGGCACCGTCGATTGCGTGGTATCGGATGCAGGATTCGCTGTAGGTGTCGCGAAGAAGTTTACGCAGATGATCCTGCTACCCTGCAATTGAGCCACCGATTGAGTTTGGGTGTGCACGTAGGTCGTCGCAAAGCCTCAGACGTGCACAACAATGTCATGATCGGTGCAATGTGTCGGGCACGCTGTGGCTTTGCTTCCCTTCGGCCGACCTACGTGTTGCTTGTACGTGTTTCGTGCACGTGATACGAGGTAGGTCGTGCAAAGCCTAAGCGTGCACGACAATGACGTGCGCGGTGTGTTTGTCGGGCACGCCTATGGCCTGTTTGCATCGAACATAAAAATGGCGCGCTCGGCCTATATACTTTTGATCACCCCGCTGATGATTCCCGTCATTCTTATCGCCATCGGCGTGTTTTATGTGTATGTAAAGCTCAAGCTCGTGAACACCATCACCGGCCTCGTACTCGCCCACAGCATCCTCGCCCTGCCACTGGTTATCGTGATTGTCAGCTCAGCGCTGAAATCCTACGACATCAATCAGGAAATGGTCGCCCGCAACCTCGGCGCATCACGATTCAAAGCGTTTATGCAGATCACCCTGCCACAGATACGATTTTCCGTCATCTCCAGCGCACTGCTCGCGTTCCTGACCTCATTCGACGAAGTCATCATCGCCATGTTTATTTCAGGTGGCGACAACTCCACCCTAACCCGCAGCATGTTCAATGCCCTGCG
>CAKZSB010000006.1 GCA_937920585.1 uncultured Granulosicoccaceae bacterium
CTGTGTCGTCAGGTCAATTCGCGAACTGATAGAACGGACTGCCTGGTCGAATCGCAGGCTTACCCCGGTCCGCAATTCGCCATTCAGGATATTGTCCTGTTTGGAGGGGGCCCAGGCAAATGTGCCATCGGGTGAGAGCGCAATGCCTCCCAGATAATTAGGTATACCTGGCCCTGATCGATCGGCCTGTGGTGCATCGCTATACTGCAAAACGATAGCAGGGAGGGATTGCAGTGGTGCGGTATTAAAAACCAGTACCCTGCCTCCGTGCGATCCGTCAACGGTCGGTGACAGCGTGTGTTCGTTGGGTAGTGGTGGGGTGATGAAAACGGTGGCGTATAAACGGCTGCCATCGGCGTTCAAAGCCAGAGCGCGAGGCCGGTATTCAACCGCAATTTCATCAACTATCGCGTCTGTGGTGGTGGATATTTTAATTATCTTACTGGCAGCCTCCAGTGCAACGAAGGCGGCATCCTGGCTAAACAATATACCGTGTGGTGCTGCACCAGCAGGCAGCTGTATGGTCCGAACCACCGCGAGGTTTGCTGGATTGATTACTGAAATGCTGGAAGATGTTTTATTTACAACCCAAACGTTACCATCAGGCGCGACAGCCAGGCTGACGGGCTGTTCACCAACTTCAACCTGACCCGTTACCGCCGCCGAAGCGGCGGATAATACTGTCACCGTATTGTTGTCCGGGTTGACATTCCAGACCTGGTCGTTCGCGGCGTGTTCTGTGATACTGGTTGATTTTGAGGGTGTCAGGGCTGTGGGGGCGGCGTAGATAGTTTGAGTGAAAGTGTGAGTGCTGGTGATATCGGATGAATCACGTACCGCCAGGGTCACGATATAACGCCCCGGTTTCTGATACACATGATTAACCTGCGCCTGATTGGCCGCAAATGGTGTGGCGGGTGTATCGTCACCAAAGTTCCAGCTATAAAGGAGTGTGCCCAATCCAGTGGCCTGTGTGGAGAACTGTACGCTGGTGTTTGACTGCTGTGGCTGTATTGCTGGAGGCTCGATCACAGGCGCGGGTATAGAGACATTCTCACGCAGCTCGATCTTCATGTTGTTTAACACCCAGTCCGGGTTACTGCCGCCCTGGTCAAACAGATTTATAGTGAGTGTGCCGTCAGTGACGGCGACGTCGAAGCTTGTGGTATCGTCGAGGTTTGCTTCATTGTTGCCAATATAAACAACATCTGGCCCTGAAGTAGAGAGGTTATTATGTATCGGCACACCTTCAGCGCTAATAAGAACGTTATCGTGCAGGAATCCCGCTGTGTCGCCGATACCCATAGTGACTCGCCAGACCCCGTTGCCGACATTCACATTCAGTTGACTTTCTCTTCTGTTAAATACCAGATCCCGGTCCAATCGGTTGCCGTTGTTTATTGAGCCGCGATCAACCGCTTGTGGCTTGCTTAAACTCCAGTTGATCAGGCTTGTATCAGTGTCCGGGGTTACTTTTATTGCGCCCGGTTCCAGTGGTGATGCATCGGTTCCGAAATCAAGTGTGTAGGTCAGCCCGCCAATGGTCGTGTCACCCACTTTGATCATTTTCGCCACACTCGGTGTGCCCTGCTGGTTGACCAGAAATAGCATGTAGAAGCCTGGCGGGGCGACGTTAGGGTTAATGGGGGCATCTATCGACAAACGATTGTTATTGCCACTTCTAAATACCAGTGGTAAAAATCGCTGGCTGAAATTTGTCGCGTGAGTGGCAGTGGATAGTCTGATCATACTGGCAGACTGAATACTGTTGGCATCGTCAGTATCGACATTGAAGGCTTGTCCGTGCTGGATTGCTTCGGGTGCAGCAACAATCACAGGGCGGTCGGCAAGAGAGCCGTCATCGTTGAATAGGTAGGGCGGTGAGAATATCTCTGCATTGTTTTGGTAAGAGCACAGTGCGGTTTGCGTGGATACGATAGTGGCGTAGCCTTGCCCGCCGCTCCAGACACGCGCGTCCGGCAGTAAGATGGCGGTTGAATGGTATTGCCTTGGGTGCTGCTGCGCAGCTAGTAACGTCCATTGGTTGGACGCCGGGTTCCAGATCTCTGGCGCGTATGAGCCGAGGTGATCGTTACAAAAGCCACCCCCCTGGTTGCCTCCGACTACAATCACAGTTCCGTCTGGTAGTGCCAGTGTGTTGTGATCCTGCCTTGGCAAGTGCATCGGATTGGCGGCTACCGCCTGTGCAGTGTTCATGGTAACGATACGAGTGGTCTTTCTGCCTCCGGTGCCACCGGTGATCAGCATTTTATTCGTATCGTAGACGACGAAGCTGCCCCGATTTCTGTCATCTTCGGTTGTGCTGGCAATAGTGAGACTGCCGTTCCCCGCCGTATCGATGAGCCCATATGGCACCGCACCAGCTCCACCGGCATATAGCATTTTGCCGTTGGGTGCCTGCATGATGAATGGCCAGGACGTGTTGGTTAACTCCATGCTATCGCCATTCAAAGTTCGCAAGGAACGTGTTTGCGGGTTATATATTTCCGGATAACGCCCAAAGCCACCGGCTATCATTAGCTCACCGTTTGCCATGTTGGTAACGGTAGGATACCAACGGTATAAATCCATCTCCGGTCCGGGTTCCCAGGTCTCATCCTGATAGTTAAATATGTTGGTTACTTTAACGCCCCCGTTGTACCCCTGGGTTCCAGCTGCCACGAAGAGGTTGCCATCGCCCATCAGTGAATGCCCGGAGCAAAACAGATCGTCACCGAGGCTGTCGGCGGCATCCTGATGAATACCGGTTACATAGTCCCACAGCGATGCGCGGGTGGTGTCGTTAGGGCTTGCAACCGGATCGAGCACCGGTAGAAAATCGTCAGGCGTCGCGTCGTAGGAAATAATCTTGCCACTGGGTAGAAGCCCTGCGTGCACCGCTATATGTGGCCACTCGATCGGGTCTGACCATTCTCCATACAACGCCGGGTTCGGATCGTTATCCTGAATTTCATAAATTGATTCTTTAAAGACTTCTACTTCGGCCAGGCTGAGATAGCCAGTGCCGGTAAGTTGTACGCGAATAAATCGACCGCGATTTTGCCCGATGATGGAGTATGGTCGTGCCCCGGCAGCGGCAATCACATCTGTTTTCCACACTTGCGGATCGTTTACCAATGAGTTGATGTTACGCTGACTCATATCAGTATCCGATACGAACACACGAAAATTCGACAAACGTTCACTACAACAGTCGGTGCGATTGTGAAGAACAATATTCTCGAAGTCTTGCGGGTTTCCCAGATCAACCTGCCACCAGGGTTCGGCTTGCTGGTTGGTCGAGGTCACTGAAAGATCGTTAAACACACCCGATGTATTGCCGTCGGTCGCCCGCGATGCGACACCGCCGAATCCTGTTGATGACTGTATCGTCGATTTTCCTTCGGCGAGATTGTTGCCGTACACGTTGGTGTTAGCCGCAACGCCGTAAACCGCAACTTCGGCCAGGCTTAGAAAGCCGGGAGTGTTACGTTGTACGCGAACGTAACGCCCTTTTGATTGACCACTTACTATGTAATAGCCCCCCGCACCCGCAACCTCGAAAGACTTCCAGACCAATGGATCATTCACTAACGAGTTGATTGATCTCTGTCCCATATCTGTTTCTGAAACGAAGACATAAAAGTGCGACAAACGTTCGCGACAACAATCGGTGCGGTTAAACAGACGCATTTTTCCGATTGACACCTGTTCACCCAGATCCACCTGCCACCAGGGTTCTGCGTCCTCGGCGGTGTGAGTAACTGATCCTGTGTTGTAGTTTCCGTTGGTAATGCCGTCGACGGCCCTCGATGCGACACCACCATGCGCTGTACTGGATTGCTTTGCCACACCGCCCTCGGCAAGGTTTGTCCCGAATACTTTCACTTCAGCAAGCGATAGAATCCCGGTGTCGGCTTTTTGTATGCGAACGTAACGACCGGTTGCGGGCATACTGATTTGCAACAGCCCGCCAGCAGCCACGGCTTCAACCTGATGTGTATGCCATACCGTCTGGTCAGCTATGAGCGCATCCAGGCTGCGATCTCGCATATCATGATCGGCTACAAACACATAGAAATTGGCCAGTCGATCTGCGCAGCAATCAGAGCGATTCCAGATCAGCAGCCTCGCCAGATGATAGTTCTGAGCCAGGTCCACCTGCCACCAGGGGTTCAACTGATTCCCGGTCGCGGTTACCGACTCTTCGGGATAGATTCCGGACACGTTGCCGTCCACGGCGCGGCCTGCGATCCCACCGTAGTCGGTAGTCGATTGAACAGCAGTTTTCCCACGCGCCAGATCTATAGTCTCCTGCCATGCCAGCGCGGCAGCAAAAGTCGGTTCATCGTCCTCAATGTCTGGAGGAAACAGTAGATCGCGTTCAGTAAGTAATGAGTGAGAATTTGCAGTCGCCTCATCTGCGGATCCATTCAGGGTGGCGGGATCACCACAGGAAGCCAACAACACGGCAAAGAGAAGAATGACTAATGAGCGAAACATGACTGATTCCGGTGAACAGCAGCTTGGACCCGGATTAGTGCGCAGTCGTAATTGAAACTCGATATGAAAGGCCGCGCTGTTCCAGGTTTATTGCTATCGGAGTGCAGGGAGTGTTCCAGCGATTTTGCACAGGGCGCAGGGCGAACCAGCGGGCCGCCAATGCCCGATTTTCAGTTATGTTGACTTTTAATGGTTTGGGTGAGACATGCTGTTGTTATTATTCGTTATTTTTCGGGTGTCGTCGGTTTGTCGGTTCCTTGATCTGGTTTGCTCATGGATGATTTGCCCGGAAATCAGAATAGTGAAACCTGTCAGTTGCACTGATCACTCGTTTTTTGGAGCTTCGTCTGTTGATCAGGGTATAGCCGATACGAGAGTCACTTTGATAGCGCTGTTTGACGAGCTGGCCCGGTTTGTCCTTGTAACTAACTCTTCAAAGACGGTGGAGCGTCCTGTGAAGGCTTAGGGTCGCTGCAGACTCTTGGTTGAAAATTGTGCTTCGGGTGCGCAGACTGAGAAGCAGATACGGACAATGCTTTATAAACTTCAGCCGGTCCTGTGAACTTGGAGCAGGATCCCCGAACTGTCAGGTGCCATTTGACCCGGCATCCCCTGGGAATAGATAGATTCGTGGCAATTTAACTATTATGGGGCGGATGGGTTGCCAGATGAACGCGAGCGATGTAGCTTGCATCGAACCTGCGCGATCGCGCGAAGTGCTGCTGAAACGGCAACAAACTGTGCCGGTCGCGGGCTGCGGTCAGGCAAAATAGCTATCTGCGCCCCGGAGCGGCATCGCTCCGGGGCTTTTTTGTATAAAATTGAATGACATGAATACAAGCAAAAACAGTGAAGTGACAGGGTTGCCCGACACCACCGTTTCGGTGCGGGACACCTTCGGTATCGACATCGATATGGATATCCCCGCTTTCAGCGCCCGAAGCGAGCAGGTCCCTGATTTTGATGAAGATTACCTCTTTGATCCTCGCACGACGCTGGCGATTCTGTCGGGCTTTGCGACAGACCGGCGCGTGCTGGTTACCGGCTTTCACGGTACCGGTAAGTCCACTCACATCGAGCAGGTTGCGGCGCGATTGAACTGGCCCTGCCTGCGAATCAATCTCGACAGCCACGTCAGCCGGATCGATTTGATCGGCAAGGACGCGATTGTGCTGCAGGATGGCAAACAGGTAACCGAGTTTCAGGATGGCATTCTGCCCTGGGCCTATCAGCGAAACGTGGCGCTGGTGTTTGACGAATACGACGCAGGCCGTCCCGACGTGATGTTCGTGATCCAGCGGGTACTTGAGTCGGCTGGTCGACTGACGTTGCTTGACCAAAGCCGTGTGATTCGACCCCATCCTTGCTTTCGTATCTTCGCCACCGCCAATACGGTGGGTCTGGGTGACACGACCGGCCTTTATCACGGCACCCAGCAGATAAATCAGGCGCAGATGGATCGTTGGTCTATCACCACCATACTGAACTACCTGGCACCGGAGAAGGAAATCGATATCGTGCTGGCCAAGGCTCCGGAATTTCGCAATGAAGAGGGGCGCAAAACCGTTGAACGCATGGTGACGCTGGCCAACCTGACCCGTGCGGCATTTCGAAACGGTGATATTTCCACTGTGATGAGCCCGCGAACGGTCATCACGTGGACCCAAAACAGCGGCTTTTTCAAAAGTCATGCGCTAGCGTTTGAACTGACGTTTTTAAATAAGTGTGATCCGGTTGAGCGCGATGTTATCGCCGAGCTGTACCAGCGGACTTTCGGCGAAGAAATCGCCGATGCGGCGTCGTTGCTGGGCTAGTGCGTTGCAATCGACGAATCGTTCGCCCTTTAGCTGACCCCAGGGCTGCGTGCGGGAACTGATATGGCAGGCTTCGGGCACAACAGCCAGGATAATGAATCCGATCTGAAGCGATCGCTCACCGCGTGTGCGCGCGCAATTGCCGGCGATGAATCACTAGAGGTGAATATCGCCGCACAGGGCGGGGTGAGTATTGCGGGCAAAACACTGCCCGATCGACTTGCCGCCGGCGCCGACCCGTCGTCTGTGGATGATGCGCCGGCGATGGCTGTGACGCGTGGCCAGACCGATGCCGTTGCGGTTCACCGGGCCCATCACGACGCCCGGGTCCACAGCAAGCATGCACCACAGAATGCTGTGGCGCGGCGCGTGTTCGATGCCGTAGAGCGAGCGCGTGTCGAGTGCCTCGGCGGCCAGGTGATGCTGGGGGTGGCAAAAAACCTTGAAGCACGGCTTGAACAGCGTTTGCGCTCTTTTGACAGCCAGGGCGATGAAACTGTCGAGATGGCAGAGTCAATCGCCCTGCAATTGCGCGAGCGAATGACCGGACGGCCGATGCCACCGGCTGCAAAACATCTGCTGGCGACGAGTGAATGGCATAACCATGTTGACGCCGAGTGGTTCGATCGACTTGACGCGCATAGTCAAAACCAGGCCGACTTCGCACAACAGCTCAATGACATGCTCGTTGAAATGAAGCTGATGGATGGCGAGGACGGTGAGGCGCAGGACGGTGACGACAGCGCCGATGACAGTGCCAGCGAAGATTCCGCCGAGCCTGATGGTGAGGGTGAGGCGCAGCAGGGTGACGATGCAGAGCAGAGCGCTGACGAGGATGACGGTGGCGATGAGGGTGAGGCGGGTGAATCCCCGGATGACGACAACGCCGACGATGACCTGAATCCAGCGGAAAACCCGGGCGCGTCGATGCGTTTGCCGGATGCCAATCGTTTCGCCACGACTACCGCTTATCACATATATACCACCGATTACGATGAAATTGTCCGGCCACAGGATATATGCGGGGCAACAGAGTTGGCACGATTGCGCGAGCGCCTGGATGAACACGTCGGTGATTTGCAATCAGCGGTGGGACGATTTGCCAACCGGTTGCAGCGTTTGTTGCTGGCGCGTCAGCATCGTTCCTGGGAGTTCGACCTCGAAGAGGGTGTGCTCGATTCGGCGCGTTTGACACGCGTGGTCACTGACCCGATGCAACCACTGGCTTTCAAGCGTGAGCGCGAGACTCAATTTCGCGACACCGTGGTCACACTGCTGCTGGATAATTCCGGGTCAATGCATGGCCGCTCGATCGTGGTGGCAGCGGCTTGCGCCGATGTGCTGTCCAATACCCTTGAACGTTGTGGCGTGGGTGTGGAGATTCTCGGTTTTACCACGCGCGCCTGGAAAGGCGGCGAGGCCAGGGCGCGGTGGGTTGCCGCGGGCCATCCAGCCAATCCCGGTCGCCTGAACGATCTTCGCCACATTATCTACAAATCGGCTGATACGCCGTGGCGGCGTTCGCGCATGAATCTTGGGTTGATGATGCGCAAGGGCCTGCTGAAGGAAAATATCGATGGCGAGGCGCTGCTTTGGGCGCACCAGCGATTGGCGGTTCGGCCCGAAAAGCGCAAGATTTTGATGGTGATATCAGACGGTGCGCCCATTGATGATTCCACGCTATCGGCGAATCCGGGCAAGTTTCTCGAGCGCCATTTGATCGATGTGATCTCGCATGTCGAGGCTAATGACAGCGTTGAACTGGTCGCCATTGGTATTGGCCACGATGTGACGCAATACTACAAACGCGCGGCGACGATCGCCAACGTCAGTGAACTGGCCAATGCGATGACCGCGCAACTGGCCGACTTGTTCGACCAGAACCGAACCCGCCCGGGCCGTCGCGGGTAGCGCGCCGCCCGGAGATCTTTGGCAGTGATGTCGCGGCGGAACGACACAATGGCGTACTAATCAAAGCGCACAGCATGATGACACATTGCAATAGCGCCTGGCGGTCGAACCCGCGCACCTGATTCTTCATTTCGGAAAAACACTATGTTCAGCAGCGACCAGAAAATTGCCGGCTTCGACGATGAGCTTTGGGCGGCCATGCAGGCCGAGACTCAGCGACAGGAAGACCACGTTGAATTGATCGCATCGGAAAACTACACTAGTCCGCGCGTTATGGAAGCGCAGGCGTCGGTTTTGACGAACAAATATGCAGAAGGTTACCCGGGCAAACGTTACTACGGCGGCTGTGAGCATGTCGATGTGGCGGAGCAACTGGCGATTGATCGCGCCAAAGAACTTTTTGGTGCTGACTACGCGAATGTTCAGCCCCATTCCGGCTCGCAGGCAAATGCAGCGGTTTATATGGCACTGTGCGATGCCGGTGACACGGTGCTGGGCATGTCGCTGGATCACGGCGGGCACCTGACACACGGCGCCAGTGTCAATTTCTCGGGCAAGATCTACAGCGCCGTGCAGTATGGGCTGGACGAGGCGACAGGCGAGATTGACTATGACCAGGTTGCCTCGCTCGCTCGTGAGCACAAGCCGAAAATGATCGTGGCAGGCTTTTCTGCCTACTCGAAAATTATCGACTGGCAAAAGTTTCGCGATATCGCCGATGAGGTGGGCGCCTGGCTGATGGTGGACATGGCGCATGTGGCAGGGCTTGTCGCGGTCGGGCTCTACCCTAATCCGGTGCCGGTTGCCGATGTGGTTACGACTACCACCCATAAAACCCTGCGTGGCCCGCGCGGCGGTTTGATTTTGGCGCGCGCCAACCCGGAGCTTGAAAAGAAATTCAATTCGAACATTTTTCCCGGTATGCAGGGTGGTCCGCTAATGCATGTGATCGCTGGCAAAGCGGTAGCGTTCAAAGAAGCGCTGCAGCCTGACTTCAAAATTTACCAGCAACAAGTGCTGGACAACGCCCGGGCAATGTGTGCGGTGTTTCAGGCACGCGGCTACAAGATCGTATCCAACGGCACAGATGATCATCTGTTTTTGCTCGATCTGATCGACAAGGGCATCACCGGAAAGGCTGCCGATGCGGCACTGGGGCGTGCGCACATTACGGTTAACAAGAACACGGTGCCCGGTGATCCACAATCTCCGTTTGTCACCAGTGGCCTGCGCATTGGCTCACCTGCTGCCACTACGCGCGGATTCGGCGAAAAGGAAATGGCTGATCTGGCAGGCTGGATGTGCGATTTGCTTGATGACATCGAGAACGAATCGGTCAGCGCCGAGGTGCGCGGCAAAGTGACTGACCTTTGCCGGCGTTTTCCGGTCTATTCTGCAGCCTGAACTATAATCGGGCACTGCCTGCCCGGCAGGGTCCGGCAATCGCCGGATCCGGTGTCTGTCTTCACGGTCATAGAAACCGGGGCGCTGCGATGCTGAAATGCCGGGTTTTCCAGATTACCCGCTAAGGAACGAACGTGAATTGCCTGAATCGCTTTACCCGTTGTGCGCTGTTGATGCTCGCAACCGCATTGCCCGTCGCCGGATTTGCGCAGAAACTCAGTGACCTGCCCGCTGATTCCGCCGGCCAGGAACCTGTTGTGACAAAAGTTGGCGACTGGAACCTGATCTGTGAACCCTCCGGCGCGCCTTGCGCAATGACGCAGCTGGGCAATGATCCCAATGGCTCGCCCGCGATTGAAATCGTGATTCGCAAAGTCGACGACGAAGATGCCAAGATTAACGGCGTGAAGGTTGAGGCGGTGGCCGACATCATCACCCCGTTGGGCGTTTTGCTTGAGTTCGGGGTTCGATTGAAAATCGACAATCAGGAAGAGCGCGCCGCACCGTTCAGAATTTGCCAGCAACACGGTTGTCTGGTGCGAGAGCCTCTGAGCAACGAGGTGCTGGCCGCGATGAGAAAGGGCAACATCGCCACGGTCACAGTGGCCGCCGACGGCGCGGGCCCGGTTGAGATCAAGTTGTCGCTCAGCGGATTTACCAAGGCGTTTAAATCTCTATAGCGAAATGGCTCAGGCGCGCACCCGGCGCGCTTCATACTCCAGCGCCGCATCGCCGATCGCAGCCTGGTAGAGCTGTCGGTAGCGATGCGCGCTTTCATCCCAGCTATAGGTTTCACTCATGCCGGTTTGCTGTAGTTTGCGCCACGCTGGTTTGTCGGTGTAGCGTTCCAGTGCGCGCGCCATGCCGTTCGCCAGTTGCGGCGCGCCGGGTTGTTCGATCAGGAAACCATTGGCCTTGTCGCCGTGTTCGTCTGCGTCTAGTACGGTATCGGCCAGCCCGCCGACACGGGTGGTAAGGGGCAGGGTGCCATAACGCAAACTGTAGAGCTGGTTCAGGCCGCATGGCTCGTATCGAGAGGGCATCAGGAAAATATCGGAGCCCGCTTCAATCAGGCGTGACAGTGCCTCATCGAAACCGATGCGCACGGCGACCCGATCGGGATAGTCGTGGGTTAATCGCATCAGCTGGTTCTGCAGTTCGGTATCCCCGCTGCCAAGCACCACAAGTTGATAATCCAGGTGTTCGGTCTGTCGCACCGCATTGACCAGTATGTCGATGCCTTTTTGGACCGCGAGCCGGCTGATGACACCGAAAACCGGTTTGTCGGCATCCTTGGGGAGGCTCAGGCGTTGTTGTAATTCGAGTTTGTTGCGCGATTTCAGATTGAGCGAATCGATATCGTAGTTGTGCGGAATATGGCCGTCGATAGCCGGGTCCCAGATGCTGTGGTCGATGCCGTTCAGAATACCGCTGACGCGCTCGCCACGGTATCGCAACATGCCATCCATGCCATTGCCAAAGCGCGGTGTTTTGATCTCCTGAGAGTAGGTCGGGCTGACGGTGTTGACTCTGTCGGCGAACGCGATGCCGCCTTTTATAAAGCTCGCCTGACCCCAGAATTCGAGCCCGTTCTCATTGAACAGCTCGATTGGCAGGCCCATGTCAGCGTAGAGCTTGTGCAGAATATTGCCCTGATAGGCGAGGTTGTGAATGGTGAATACGGTGGCGGGTCGTTCCGGCTCCAGCGACATCAGCGCCGGCACGAGGCCGGTTTGCCAGTCGTGGCAATGCACTACATCCGGACGCCAGTTGAGCCCGGCGCGGTTTTGTCCCACTGCGATTACCGCCTGGGAAAACAGCGCAAAGCGCCATGCGTTGTCGGGCCAGGCGCGATCGTCGTCTGACATGTAGGGGTTGCCGTCGCGATTGCTGAAGGTCGGGTGGGTGACCAGCAGCACTTCCATGCCATAGAGTGTCGCTGAGCACAGCGCTACCGGGTGCAGCGGCAGATCGAGCTGGGCGACGAAAACGGGGGGCTCGATTTGATCGAGTACGTTCTTGTAGCCGGGCAGAATCAGGCGAATATCATCACCTGCGCGTTGCAGTGCTCGCGGCAGGCTGCCGCATACATCTGCCAGGCCGCCGGTTTTAACCCAGGGTGTCAGTTCGCTACAGGCGAAAAGAACGCTGGTGGACTGATTGTTATTGTTATCTGCGAGCATAGTCGTTTGTTATTCTGCCGGAATGGCGTTATCCGCTATTGTGTCGTGCTGCAAGATGATGCCCGCCAGCGGCGGCACCGACAATGTCAGTGAATAGTCGCGTCCCATCCATTGTTGATCGCTCGCCACACTGACGCCGCCGTTGCCGACATTGCTGCCGCCGTATCGTGAGCTATCCGAGTTGAACAGTTCGGTGTAGGTACCCGGGCTGTCCACACCTATACGATAGTTATCGCGTGGAACCGGTGTAAAGTTTAATACCACCAGCACAGTACTTGTACTGCTTCTGCGGATATAACTCAATACTGACTGGTCCGCATCGTCACAGCTGATCCATTCGAACCCCGCTGGATCGAAGTCGAGCTCGTGCAGTGCGCCGGTCTGGCGATACAGACGGTTCAAATCGCAGATCATGTCCAGAATACCGCGATGGGCCGGCGCGTCGGTCAGATGCCAGTCGATCGGCTGGCGAAAGTTCCACTCGTCGCGCTGGGCAAATTCGCAACCCTGAAACAGCAGCTTTTTGCCCGGATAGGTGAACTGATAACAGTACAGCAGCCGCAGATTGGCAAATTGTTGCCAGTCGTCACCCGGCATTCGTGACAGCAGCGATCCCTTGCCATGCACGACCTCGTCGTGTGAGAAGGGCAGCACGAAGTTTTCTGTAAATACGTACAAAATGCCGAATGTAAGCTGATTGTGGTGATGTTTGCGGTGAATGGGTTCGTGGCCCATGTAGCTGAGCGTGTCGTGCATCCAGCCCATGTTCCATTTCATGCTGAAACCCAGGCCGCCGTTGTCGCTGGGGCGTGTGACCTGTGGCCAGGATGTGCTCTCTTCGGCAATGATCACCGCACCCGGGATTTCGGTCTGGGTGGCGTGGTTGAGTTCGCGAATAAACTCGATGGCCTCAAGATTCTCCCGCCCGCCGTGGCGATTGGGCAGCCAGTCGCCGGCGTTGCGGGAGTAGTCGAGAAACAGCATCGAGGCCACCGCGTCGACACGCAGGCCATCGAGGTGAAATTCTCGCAGCCAGTAAAGCGCGGAGGCGATCAGAAAGTTGCTGACCTCGCGCCTGCCGTAGTTGAAAATCAGCGTGCCCCAGTCGCGATGCTCGCCCTGGCGAGGGTCCTCGTGCTCAAACAGACAGCTGCCGTCGTAACGGGCCAGGCTCCAGATATCGCGCGGAAAGTGGGCTGGCACCCAGTCGAGTATCACCCCGATGCCTTGTTGATGGCAGGTGTCGATCAGGTAGCGCAGATCGTCGGGCTCGCCGAAGCGGCTGCTGGGCGCAAAATAACCTGTGACCTGGTAGCCCCAGGAATCGTCCAGCGGATGTTCGGTGACAGGCAGCAACTCGATATGGGTAAAGCCGCAAAACTGCACGTACTCGACGAGCTTGTCGGCCAGTTGTCGGTAGTTTAGAAAATTGCCGTGATCGTCCTGTTGCCACGATCCGGCATGCACTTCATAGATCGACATGGGCTCGTGCTGCCAACGATTCTCGCTGCGTTGGCTGATCCAGCTGTCGTCGTTCCACTGGTAGGTGCCGGGGGCTGTGATTTTGCAGCCAGTCGCCGGACGCAATTCGAATTGATTGGCGAATGGGTCCTGTTTGACGTGCAGGGTGTTGTCGTCAGCGCGCAATATTTCGAATTTGTACAGCTCGCCGGCTCTGCGATCAGGTAGAAACAGTTCCCACACGCCACTTTCACCGCGACTGCGCATGGGGTGAATGCGACCATCCCAGTTATTGAAGTCGCCCACTACACTGACGCGGGCGGCGCCGGGTGCCCAAACGGCGAAGCGCGTGCCATCGACACCTTCGATTTGGCACCGGTGAGCGCCGAGCATGTCATGCAGGTGGCGGTGGCTGCCTTCGTTGAAAAGGTAGAGGTCGGTATCGCCCAGTTGCGGTGAGAAGCGGTACGGATCTTCGATCAAATGTTGCGCGCCACTTTGATCGGTCCAGCTCAGTCGGTAGGGCTGTTTGAGATCTTCAGCACGGATGAACAGCACGAAAATATCGGTGCCGGTAATGCGAGTAAACGGCTGCGGCTGGTCTGCCAGTTGCAACGCCTCCGCCTCTGGATGGAAAACACGGATGATCCGGTGGTCGCCTGATTGGTGGCAACCCAGCACGGTGAAAGGATCATGGTGCCGTGCTTCGATGATGCGCTGCAGTCCTTCGGTTATTTCAAGGAAGTTTTGCGGCACAGCGTTAGGCATTGAATTATCTTGCATTTTTATTTCGGAAATCGTTTCATTGTGCCAGCTTTTAGCAGTTAGATTGGAATCTTTATTGCGGTGCCAGAGCGCGGGAGAGGGTGATTTGAACAGGGAGATGTAAGGCGTTTGGCATATGCTTGTGTCAGCTCGAGTTGTGCAGCTGATTTACGGTGGTTATCGGTCGAAGGGTGTTCAACGGCAGGGTTGATGCCAACGTCCGTCAGGTGAGAAAAAACAATGACATTAAATGTCTACAATCAGAATCCTACCCCGGCAGGGCGCTTTGTCAGTCGGCTGACTCGCGATGCGATGGCACTGGTGCTTGCCGGTGGGCGTGGCTCGCGACTGGAGAATTTGACGGACTGGCGTGCCAAGCCAGCAGTGCCGTTTGGCGGAAAATTCCGCATTATTGATTTTCCGTTGTCGAATTGCCTCAATTCCGGCATTCGACGTGTCGGTGTTTTGACACAATATAAAGCTCATTCACTCATTCGACACATTCAACGCGGATGGGGAATGATCGGTGGTGACTTTGGCCCGTTTGTCGAGCTATTGCCGGCACAGCAGCGAATTGATGAAACCTCGTGGTACAAGGGCACAGCTGACGCGGTTTATCAGAATATCGATATTATCCGCAGTTTCAATCCCAAGTACGTGATTATTCTGGCGGGAGATCATGTCTATAAAATGGATTATGGTCCCATGCTCGCCTATCACGTCGCACAGCAGGCGGATTTGACCATTGGCTGCATCGAAGTGCCGGTGCAGGATGCCACGGCGTTCGGTGTTCTGGATATGGCGCAGGATGGTCGAGTACAGGCCTTTGAGGAAAAGCCAGCCAATCCGCCCGAGCTGGCAGACAAACCCGGGGTGTCGCTGGCCTCTATGGGGATCTATGTTTTTGATGTAGAGTTTTTGTGCGAACAGTTGATCGCCGATCGCGATCTGGAAAATTCAAGCCATGATTTTGGCAAAGATATCATTCCCAAAGTTATCGGTGATCGCAATGTTTACGGCTATTCGTTTCTTGACCTGCAAAGCGGTGGACAGAGCTACTGGCGAGATGTCGGAACGCTGGATTCGTTCTGGCAGGCCAATCTGGAATTGATTGGCGTATTGCCCGAACTGAACCTATACGACAAAGACTGGCCAATCTGGACTCACCAGGAACAGTTGCCACCGGCAAAGTTTGTTTTCGATGATGAGTCATTGCGAGGTATGGCGGTTGACTCGATGGTTTCTGGCGGATGCATAATTTCGGGTGCAACGGTACGTCGCTCGCTGTTGTTTTCGAATGTGTCTGTAGATGCCAATACGGTGGTCGAAGAGTCGGTGGTGATGCCGGATGTGCGGATTGGTAAAAACTGTACGATCCGCAAAGCGGTGCTCGACAAAGGCTGTGTCATTCCGGATGGAACGCAGATCGGTGTCGATTCAGCATCTGACAGAGATCTCTATTATATTAGTCCGAATGAAGTGGCGCTGGTCACTGCCGATATGTTGGGTCAGACACTGCACAGCATTAAGTAGATCATTCCAACATTATGCGACTCGGGTGAGTCGCGAACCGGCGTCGTGACAATTGCCAGAATCCAACCATAACAACCCGCTTGGCGTCAGGCGTTCCGGCGTACTGCTGCACCCTACCTCATTGCCCGGCCCGTGGAGTATGGGTGACCTTTCCCACAATGCATTTCGCTTTGTGGAATTCCTGCAGGCTGCAGGGCAGAGCATATGGCAGGTACTGCCACTGGGGCCGACCCACGTCGATGGCTGTCCCTATCAGTGCCTGTCCACCCATGCGGGGAACAATCTGTTGATCAGCCTGGACTGGCTCGCTGATCGCGGCTGGTTGCCGGTGGATATCATGCACGACTGCCCGCCAACGCGCGAGTGGCGCGAGGGTGTGCTGGAGACAGCGTGCAAAAAAGCGTTGTCGCGGATGGATGCGGCGATGCGCGCCGACTTTGACCGCTTTTGTCGCAAGCAATCCTACTGGCTCGACGACTACGCGCGCTTTATCGTGCTCAAGCAACTCTACGACAACAAGTCCTGGACGGAGTGGCCGCAGGCGTTGCGTTGTTGTGATCGCAAAGCGGTAGATTCCCGCCTGAGTGAGCACGCCGAGACGCTGATGATTCGCAAATTCGAGCAATTTGTGTTCTTTGAACAGTGGCAGGAATTGCGTCAGTACGCGCATCAGCATGGTGTCTTTCTATTTGGTGACCTGCCAATCTTCGTATCGGGCGACAGTGCCGATGTCTGGGCCAATCGACAGTATTTCAGTGTCGATGAAAACGGTCGGGCCTCGGTGGTGGCCGGTGTGCCCCCCGACGCGTTTACTGAAGAAGGACAGCGCTGGGGCAATCCGCTCTATGACTGGCAACGGTTAAAGCAAGATGGATTTAGCTGGTGGCTGGATCGTCTGCGCACACAATTTGAGTTGTTCGATATTGTGCGCATCGATCACTTTCGTGGTCTCGAATCCTATTGG
>CAKZSB010000007.1 GCA_937920585.1 uncultured Granulosicoccaceae bacterium
TTTGCGCTGGCTCTTGTCTATCGTGGATTCCCGCGGCCAAAATTGCACTTGTCTATCACCACGTTATGTTTAGCCGATTGACATTGTGTCCGATATCACCAAGTTGCAGGGATTCGTCAGGATTGGCACACGGATCGAAAACATGTATCAATAGACGCCCGCACCAGCTGTTTAAACAGTTGCAATGGCTATACTTTGGCGTGTTCGCCATCTCGTTTTCGTCAGCAAGCGCACAGGCAACATTCCCACCAGATATTAAACCCCAACAGGTTTTACTGCCCTACGTTCCGCCGGTCACCGCTCCCGAACTATTCGAACTGGATTCTGTTGGCGAGGAGATCAAGTCCAAAACAAGCATCTTCGAACAGACGGGCCTGGATATTCTGGCAGCCACCTGCGACACAGCAGAAGGAAATATTGAGTATCGGGAAGAGTCTGGCGGATTCCTGTCCTATGATCCGGATAACATTAGCGAGCTAAGCAGCAATACCAAAGGTCAGAGTGTAGATATACGAGTAAACCCCGATGGTTCCGGGTTTTATGAATCTGCCGGTACTCGACTAGTGCGGATAGAAGTCAATGCTGACGGATCAGGGACCTACTATCGCAGTAACAAAGGCAGCGATGCAGGCCTCACCGTAGATGCAAATGGCGCAGGGCGTTACGAAGAATCGGGCACCGTGGTTAAAGAGGTGGTGATTAATCATGACCGTTCCGGTTCGTTTTACCTGTTACGACCTGGTGATGACAACGGTATAATTGAGATTACGGTGAATACCGATGGCAGTGGAGAGTTCTTTCAGAGTTCAGGGCGCGACGTTGCAGAATACTCAGTCAACAGATCGGGCGAAATACGCTATTACCGCGAGATTTCCGACCCACCGAACATCACCGAACTGTTCATTAACGTCGATGGAAGCGGATCATACGAAGACACTGCCAGAAAAATCAGGATAGATGTAGATTCCTCAGGCTCTGGAACCTACCGGCTGAACGGAAACTCCTCGGATTTCTCTACCGAGACAGGAATCCTTGATAAACGCTTGCTAACAGTAAACGATTTCCCTGAATTTCATGTCGCCGATCGTTTTCCAAAACTGGATACCTTACCCGCACTCAAACCAATATGTGCGACGGTAATTCGGTTAAACGCCGCATTACTGTTTAACTTCGATTCCGATGAATTACGCGCCGATGCAGCGATTGTATTGAATGACGTGGCCACGGCACTTGGGGATTTAAAAAAACGCCTTGAGGTACACGGGCACACCGATTCGAAAGGTGATGATGAATACAATCTTGCACTGTCCGAACGTAGAGCAAGTGCAGTGAAAAAGGCATTGATCGAACGAAATGATCAACTACAAATCACGACGATTGGCTTTGGTGAAAATAGAGCGATCGCGCCCAACATAACTGCAACAGGCGAAGATAATCCCGCTGGCAGGCAACTGAATCGCCGGGTTGAGATTGTACTGTTGAATTGATCTGATCCATAAAAGTGAACTCGATCAGGATCCGCACCACCAGAATCCATAGTCAGTGCATAGATATAGGACGTACGTTATCAGGACAATAAAACAACGAAGAGTGCTTCATGCGCTGCTAGCTTTTTCGCGTAATGATCACATTACTCCCATCGCCCACCTCATTCCCTCATTTCATCCGCTCAACTTCAACAACCTGCATACTGTACCCCATGGGCACCCGGGCCAGTCCATCTACGTGAAACAACTCACTGCTGGCCGGTTGCGCACTCAAACGCCCTGTGATCCAGACGGGGTCATATAGATCTTCAACTTCAAATGCCGATTGCAACTGTGCGAGCACAATCTGGTTTGGCGGCGGCGGCGGCACATGGATACAGGCGCCAACGTAGGGAACCAGCAGAAACTCTGTCACACCGCGCTCGTGAAACTCCAACGGCAGCGCATAGCCTGGCAACCGAACGAGCTTGCCATCCAGTGCCTTGTTGACCTTTTCGCCACGTTGCTGAATCGCACGATCTCGATCACCAACAGATGCCAGCAGCGTATCTACATCGACCCCGGCGGCGCGATGCCTGTCCAGCAGAGACATCGCATTGCGATACTCTGGCCCTTCACGATTGATCAGCCCGTTTTCCGCATCAACAATGACTTTGCTGATGAAACCGAGATCATAACGAATATTGATGGGTGTATCGGCCAGCGCGTCGGCCAGTGGTTGCACCGGCGGCAACAAATCCCGCCACTCGAGTTCCGTTGCCTGCTCGGCATGCACCACGCGTATACACAGAAGAAATAGGAATGCAACTCGCAGCAATGGCAGCTCCTGTTGGCAAACAAGGCCCAATGGATCGGACCCGACGACACTGCCAGAGAGCAGTGCCGTGCTTCGGTTTCGACTTCTAACGTTGCAGAACCATCTATGCTAAGCGGCGACTAGCCGCCAACGCCAGCACCTTTGGGCTTGATTGCGATCGCGCGTGTCAAACCGCCCGACATATCAACGATCTTCGCACTGAGTGAGATAAAATAGGCGCCGCGTGCAGGAAGCTGGCCGATATTGCGGCAGAACTCAGTCCACGAGCCGCCCTTCTCAAGGAACTTAACGTGCGTCATCTGCGCCATTGGCTTACCTTCCCACATGTGACCGATTGGCCCCATCGACGGTGAATCAATCGCCAGGTGTGTCACCCCTTTAGAGGCCAGATACTCTACTGCCTCAGGCGTAGGTGCCGGCCAACCCGGTACATTTCCGTTAACCAACGGATCCCATGCGAGGCGGTTACCTTCAGGGAATGGCTTGTAGTATTCATCGTCGTAACCCGAGTAAAACAACACCACATCGCCCGCTTTTATCTCGCCGTTTTTCTCTTCATCGGCCTGGATAATCTCCGGCGTAATCAGCGGGCTCTTACCGCCATCGGCCTTGTCGAGCATGTCACTCACATCGATAACCACTGCGGGCCCCATCATTTTATCAACAGGGTATTTGTCGCCGGTCATCCAGCCGGCTTCAGATTGAAACTCGATGCCCGACCCATCTGGTGGAACAAAGTGAGCGGGGAAATCCGCCTGGGTACCGGTGTGCTCGTCAATCACCATTTGCTGGCTGTAATACGGAAAGACCGATTGCACCAGGTTTTCCTGTACCGTATCGCCAGCGCCGCCAGCGCCTTGCCGCGGGTTTGTCGTGTAGGGCCCGGCCTGCGCCTCGAACCAGTTCATCGTCCAGCGCCGGAACGGCGGATGGAATGGCCAGTGGGCCGGGTAGTTTTCAGAGATGGTAACGGTTAGATCAACAACTTCTCCACCACCAACGGCGGCGGCTATTTCACTGGCAGGGTCTGCCTTGACGGCACCCCCTGCGACCATTAACGCTATGCTGGAAGCAGCAACTAGAGTTCGCAACTCAGCCATCAGTTTTCCTCCTGTGAACAGACTGGCAGATTCAGGCTACACGCTTTACGCGGGGTTGAAAAGGATTTTGGAGTATTTTGACGGTGGAAACTTATTTCGGTGGCTGTTGAATAACTTTGCACGAATACATGGCACGATTAGGCACATCTGCTTGTCGTGGTGTGAACGCCGGGAATCCCATTGTTGAAGTTCTTTGGCAATACATGCTGGATTCGGTCCTGCGTAATCGATGAACCAGCACGATCGGTAAATGCACCAAAAATAACGATGTAAACAATACAAATGAGACAAAACCGACCCTGCAGGAATCCGCCACGAGGCCAGGGCGCGCAGCTGCGCGAATGCGTTAAAGGGTTAACCCGGGCCGGCATTGTCTGCGACATGCCATGACCTTGCCGAGCGGCTGCGCGCCCCGAGCAAAAACACATAACTGGTTCATACCTATGAAGCGTTACAGTACGCTATCCGTTTGCACGGCAGGCTCCACTTCGTTGCCAGATCAGCGCGCACTGTTGCAAACGAACAGTGCACCACAGCATGTTAGCGGTTCGAAATCACCAGACGCCATGCGTGAGAGCCAATTAATGCGCCCAATCTACAACGGAGGCCTGCGCCCCCTTATCACAGCAATCACGCCGAAAATCAGAAATATCACGAACAGAGCATAAGCTATAGAAGACGCCGATCCGGCAATTCCGCCAAGACCAAGTACACCTGCAATAATGGCAACAACAAAAAATGTAACAGCCCAGCTCAGCATAGTAATCTCCAACCTGTGGTCAAAAGATATAGGTAGACACGCGTTTAAACCTAAACGTTGAACGTGCGACAAAACACTAACCCGGTGCGTACATTTCGTCCAGTGTAAATCTGACAATTCAAGCATCACGGAAAAAAGTCCAGGACCACGGCACACACTATCAACTGCCAGTTAGCCGTTTTCCCTGACAGTGTCCAACAACATTGGCCATCCAGCTGTTAAAGCCGCGAGTAGCATTGAAAACCGCCCAAAAAATATGCAAGCGAAGATCTTTTGCCCAAAGGTTCTTCTGCAGTTATAGTCAGCCTTTTGTCAATGCGATCCTCGTGCACCACAAATCGTGGATCCATCTGCTTATGAATTTCAATGGATCCACATGTCTGACCACCGTTTCCGTTCAAATGACCAGTTGCCAAAATTACTAGTAGTAGCAGGGATAGTTGCACTGTTATGGATTGTATATTTACTGGCACCTGCCCTTCCCCCTTTCCTGATTGCACTAGTAGTTGCCTACCTGGCAAACCCTGCCGTTACCTACTGTGAAAACAAAGGCGTACCTCGCACGATAACTATTCTTTGTGGCTCGTTGACGCTGGCGGGTACCTGCGTCCTGGCGGCGATTTTACTGTGGCCAACTCTGGAGGATCAGATCACGCGATACCGCGACGCTCTGCCTGGCTATGCCGAGGACGCCCTAAAAATCGTCAATTCGTTCGCAACAGAAACAGAGCCATCCAAAAACGCTGAAGGGCGAAGTGATACAGACTCAAACAACGCAGCGCTAGACCACACAAATAGCAGCGCTGTGGCCACCGAAACACTTGCTCCCGAGGATATTGCTCGACAAAAGTTGGCAGTCCTTGCCGAGCAGACTATCCCCAATGCTGGCAGCGTCGCAGCGAAAACAGCTGCTATCGTCAAAGAATCCACCATGAGCCTCATTCGACTCTTATCAGCTTTGCTGATTATCCCAGTCGTCGGATTCTATCTCCTCCGAGACTGGAATCGCATCACAGAAGTTGTTACGGAGCTCATACCTGAGTCACGCAAAGATCGAGCGCTGTCAATTGCGAGAACCGCCGATGAAGTACTGGGAGGCTTTATGAGGGGGCAAGGACTGGTGATGCTATCACTGGCGATAATCTATTCGATTGGCCTGTTCCTTATCGGTGTGGACTTTTCCCTGTTGATTGGCATATGCGCTGGACTATTGAGTTTTGTGCCGTTTCTTGGCACGGCTATCGGGCTACTGATGGCTACGCTCGCGGTTGCGGCACAATCCCTGGGCTGGCAGACGTTCGGTCTGGTTATATTCGTTTTCTGTGTAGGCCAGTTCATTGAGGGCAACTTCCTAACTCCCCGATTAGTGGGTGATAAAATCGATTTTCACCCAGTAGCAGTCATTTTTGCGATTGCGGTAGGGGCTCAGCTGCTGGGAATAGTTGGTGTGCTAATCGCACTGCCACTGGCTGCTGTAATGTGGGCTGTCATCAAGGACATTTTGAACGATACAGTAGAAAATGAGCAAAGCTCTGCGAAGAGTGCAGCGGAGCGGTAGATTCTACGAAATAGACAGCTACAACCTCGGTACTCGATAGATCTCCAGGGCCAACCTTTTTCCGGTTAGCCCTTGTGGAGCACTACAATCGAACTCGTTCCCCGGTAGCAACTTGAAGATACCATTATACTTAATCAAGCGCGATCCAAGTCGGTACAGAGACGTTACAAGTCAAGCTACAGATCGTAATGAAGATTTGTGACTGCTCAAGCTATCTTGGCTGCGCCCTACATTGCGAGTGCAATATCGACATGACGAGGGTGTGGTAAAGTATTACCAATACCACCGCGAATCACCCTCACCACCCGTCAGGCAGCGCGCCTATCCAACAGGTAAGAACACGCCCCCGATCGGAAGACCTTATTTTGCGCTTCGACTTTGCCAATTTTGAGGCTAGTCGGAGGTCTGATTTCTTTCACTATTTTTTACTTTTTTTCCTGCGTTCACTCATCGCCTCAGCCACCTGATCTTCTACCGGATTTTTCTCCAGCATAAATTCATTGCTCATTGCACGAGTCTGCTGATCCGCTTCAACCGGGCTCTCTGTTGCGCCAGCGCGATTCTCTTTCATCGATTCGACCATCTGGTCTTTCGACTTCCTGTCACGCGTTGAAGGGAAAGAGCGCGACATTGCATCTTCCATCGACCGATCTTTCTTATCTGCCATCTATTAGCCCTCTAGGTTCGTTTCACGCTACATTTTAAACGCTAGAGCGATTAGTTGAACGGGAGCTGTAAAGATTACAAATGCGAAGCTACCGATTGCGAGCTTTCAATCCGGGCTGCCGGGTTCACCTGCGTACTATTTATTCCGCCACGTCACTTCCTGCCCATAAAGTGGTACCGTCGAAAGACCCATTTTCGCCGAGCCATCAGCAACTTCTCTCGCATGTGAAAGGTAGACCAGCGTCTGCCGATCTTTATCGTAAATTCGCGTTATCTTAATTTTTTTCCAAACTAACGATGTACGTTTTGAAAATACATCTTCACCGCCGTCTCCCTGCCCGATATCTCCGATCACAAGCGGCCCGGTCTGCCGACAGGAAATGGAAGAATTTGACGGATCACTGAATATTTCACCATTTCTAAGTCTATCTATCAGGCCTCGGTCGAAATAGGACACGTGGCAGGTGACCCCTTCAACTTTTGGATCTTCAATGGCCTCAATTTTTATGTCACCGCCCAGCCAGTCTACGTTCACATCGCCTATTTCATCGGCCCTGAGATCAAATGACTGACCTGTAAGAACAGCCAGCAACAAACCAGTTTGAAGGAACTTAACACCCATATCTTCCACCCTCTTTATCTATCAATTTAGCTTGAGATACAATGCAGGCACTCAGCCTTATGCCTGGTACATATAGCGCCGCACTCGTGGCTATTCAACGAAATTTTCCAAAGCGGAACACGACCGAGAGACGCCTTCACTCACCGTAGCCAGACCCGAATGCCAGAAGCAGAACCAACACCCCTGGCCACCCTGAGCTGATGCCCGCAAACTCACTGAACTGTATTCCTATTTGCACTACCACTGCAAAGAATGTGCGTTACCGCTGCCTGATAGCGACATTGATATCATGATAGCGCGTCTCGATGGCTCTTTTGTCCTCGCTTTGCACTCTGGAATCGATGGCAGCTGAATAGATTAGCTTCGCCTGGTGATGAAGCGCATCAACTTGCTCTTTAGAACAAGCCTGACTGATCACAGAGCAGATAATTTCCAATAGTCGAATAGTGACGTCGATCTTCCCGCTGGCGGCCTGCCTTATCTGGTTAAAAGCGGCATCAACCAGACCTTTGTAATCAGGATTATCAACCACCAGCCGTACCTTTCCAGTAGAGTCAGTATGGGCAGATGACGGCATAGGCCGATCTGCGATATCACATAGACCAGTGCCGAGTCTGTCGATACAAGTCATCGCTGTGAAAGGGTCGTTCACACTGGGCGACAGCGCACGAAGTGCGATCTCTACCAATTGCCGGATACAGTACTCCAGATCCTGCCTCGGGCTTCTGGTGTAACCCGTTACCACAAAATCATTTATCTTCCTCTCGAGCTTCGGGGAAACAGGCCCTGCGCACAGACGAGCGAGCACTGAACGGGACAGCAAATAGTCACCGGCACGATGCTCGAATTGTATCTGCAAATCGTGCGATTCACAGTACTCAACCAGGCCTTCAACATCGATATGTTGAATATATCCGTCAACCAATGCGCGCACTGCCTCTCCGTGTTCGACATTGCACTCAAATTTGGCAGTCGGCTGAGTAACATCAGCATCTTTTGGAAGCAACGTTTTAATACACTGCCGAAGTTCGCCAAACACGCCGGCGATGACAGAGTCGGCTTGCATTGAGACACAGACATGGTGGATGAACAGCACTAGTAATAAAAGGTCAACAATCGTCAGGACAAGCGTCACTATGAGCGTAAAAACCGGCGTATGGCTCCCCTGTGAAACCACAACTCCGGACAGTTGGATGCTCAACATGCAAAACAGGAAGGTGGCCACGAAAAAACCAAGAACAGTTTGCGTGAACCGATCCTCAATGAAATTCGGGATCAATCGAGGGCCGAATTGTTGCGATGCCAATGTAAGAGAGGCGATGGTGACGGAGAACGACACTCCTGCAACCCCTAGAATCGCGGCAGCTGTGGTTGCCAGCGTTGCCTCAATATCCTGAACATCACTACCGTCCAGAAACCAAAAAACAACGTTCTTACTGTGATTGACATCTAGCCAGAGGGTTAACACCGCCAACCATATGGCAAGAAACAACAGCATCGCCGGTATTGCCCAAAATGCCCCCTTCAGAAAGTAAAAAACTCTGAGCAAATGATCTTTCGCGTGCAAATTCAATATTTCGCTCCAACACGAACTCAGGCGATACGCCTATACTTACATCCACTCTTTCGATGCTACCCTTATCGTAAGGTGCCGCTCAGACACACGCTATATTTTTTCAAATGCGCCCTTGAGCTCTTTTAGTCGAAACGGCTTTTGAAGGTATGCAGCGACATTGAAATGTGAGGTGCGCCCCCGCAATGAAGCCACGGAATTGCCAGTGATAAAAATCACCTGAGCATTCATACCTTCTTTTGCGATGTGATCCGCGATATCTATCCCGGAGATCTGCCCACCTAATTCCCAGTCCAACACAACAACATCAGGGTCGATTGCCGCCAACTTTTCAAGCGCTTCGACCGGGTCACCTGAAGAATGAACTGTCATACCAAACTGGATAATGGTTTTTACCAAGGCCACTCTAACCGCCGCATTGTCCTCAACAACAAGAACACTCGTATCGTTACCCACCAGCGACGGGCGCGTCCACCTCCGATGCCGACGCTTGACCGGTCGAATCCTGGTCGACTGCAGGATAGACTTGCTCTGCCTGCGCAGTCAAAGATCTGTCAACGTTACGCAACAATGCCAAACCACTTAAACCAGCACTCACCACGCTTGACAAAGACGGCGACGTGCGACTGCCCACCACTTTTTGAGAATCCAGATCCGCGTTTACACGTCGCCTGTTGTTGAGCAATCCAACACCGATTCCTGCACCGAAGAGTGAAAGCAACACGACAGGCCGCTGCAATTGGCTCTTAACCCTGCAGCCAATAGTGTGTTGCATGGCGGTGCACTCTGTAGCCTGGTGCTCGACTGTCTTCCGTAGACGGTCGACCTCCTCACGCCCGGCTTGTGGAACCTTCCCGAGCCATCTATTCACTACTACGCACTCTCGCGACTGTCGGTACTATTCAGCGTTTTGCGAATAGCGCCGGTTGTTGCACTAAAACGCATGTTTTTGGAAAGCGCTCCGACCTGAAGTACCAGCCCAGTAGTAATCAGGATCTGCAGCACCAGCACAATTGCCACTGCGGCAAATCTGGAAAGCCCTGTCATCTCCAATCCCATTACCACAAGCCCCATCGCTATCAACCATATTGCTACGATCTGGAAGGCTAACACTACAACCAGAAACAGCACTTGCGCACCACTGTTCAGCGCAAGCTTTGTATCCGCAAGTGCAAGCCTTACAGTCGTTGACCCTAACGTCGCCACACCGGCGAACCATTGGCCAATCAGCTCTGGAAAAGGCACCTCGTCATATGGCGGTGCACTCGACCGCGACGATGGTGTTTCGCTGGGAGCCTGCATTGATCCTTCTACTTCCTTGACAGAACACTAGCGACAAAAACACCGGCGAAAAATGCGATGCCGGCGGCCTGTAGCGGATTTTCTTTGACATAGCTCTCGATGGTATCGACTGACTTCGACACCTGTGCGTTAGTTTTTGCCTTTAATTGTTCGGCTTGTTTCGTGGCCTCCTCCAGCGTTTGTCGTGCGCGCTTCTCCATTTCCTGAAGATTGCTCTCTGCAGCATCTAATGCCTCCTGCGTCAGGCCAACTGCTTTGTCTGTCGATGGTGTCTTCGCGCTCATGGTGTTTTTCCTGTTCGTATGACGATCCGCGGCTGTCGCCCCGCACCTTCCGACAGTATACCTTTCACTGGCACGCGCGCCAGCAGCGTTGTAATATTTACCGATTCGGGTTCGCAATACCCCGTATGGCCAAGATACTTCGACACTCCCGCCTGAGCAACCACCCCGATGAACGCACCCCACTTGCAAAAAGCCTCTGAATTTCGAACTTTCGTCTCGCTGGCGTTACGCGAAAATAGCGTTGCGATTTCTGACGATTGGCTAGCCGCATTGCAAGACGTCGTTAATGAGGAGTCCCGGGATATATTCCCCACCGAACAGTACCTGGATCATATCCCTGCGATGATCGATGAGATCGCCAAAATCATAGGCAGTACCGACATAGATCTGGCCATGGTCAACTCTCTGATCGATCGCAAAGCAATGGAGCTTGGGACACTTCGCTATCAGCAACAAGCAAGCGTTACCCAATTACTCCGCGAATACGACCTTTTGGCGAGAATACTTGAACAGTTTTTAATCACCAAAACAGCGGAGTACACTCAAGCCAACCGAATTGACGGCATTGACGTAATGACGTCGATCGCGCGCGTTGTCAGGTCTATTTTACAAAGCACGGTAGACACCTTTGTCCAGAAATATATGGACAAGATTCAAGTCCAAACCGAGAAACTGGTTACGTTTAACAAGTTCGTAAGCCACGAATTGAAAACGCCACTGCAGGCAGCGCTACTCAACACCGAGTTGTTGCTGGAAAATCGCGATTTAACCACCGAGGACGCGACAGAGCTCGTCACTATCGCCGCTTCCATTCGCCAGGCAGCCTCGCTCTTGCAGAACATGGAAAACCTCGCATTAAATACTACCGAATCTTTGGGGGATACGCCGGTAGTTCAGGAAATAGATCTCAGCGCCCTGTTGAGAGACATCCAGGCCCAACTCGATGCCACACTTGCCACCCGGGATATTGAAGTCACAATTGAAGACAACATGGGTACGGTGGTTGCCGAAACCGCAAAATTAAAACTGATTTTCACCAACATCCTGACGAATTCGCTGAAATACAGCGATCCGCTGAAAGACAAACGCATTGTTAGTGTAAAATCAATCCCGACTGATGGCGATGTCATCTGTATCGAGGTCAGCGACAATGGTCTTGGCATTGAAAAAGCCATGCAGAATAAGGTTTTTGACATGCGGGTCAGAGCCCATGAATCCGAGGATCATCGTCACGATGTTAGCGGTTACGGCCTTGGGCTTTATCTCGTCTCTGAAGCGATAAAGGATATCGGAGGCTCGGTTGAGCTGACGTCCGAGCCGAGTGTGGGCACATCAGTCTCAGTAACTTTTCCCCACGTAACGCCACCATTGCAGTATCAGGATTGATCTTCACCTATGATTACCATAGACTTTCTTCACTTAGGGGTTTGCACAGATTGATAATGAACGCTAGTGCATTGGTTGTTGAGGACGATCCAAACACATCGTCCGGTTTTGCAAAAGTGTTGTCATCGCTGGGTTATCGCGTGGCCCAGGCGTCGAATCTGGCACAAGCACGTCAACTGTTGAAGCGTGATACCCCGGATGTCGTTCTTCTCGACTTAGCACTCCCGGATGGCGACGGACTGGAGCTTGTTAGCGATTATCGCCAAAGCGATACAAACCCCAAGGTTGTTGTTGTCACCGGCGATCGATCTCAAGAGTCAGCTGTCAAAAGCCTCCGCGCTAACGTACACGATTTTGTCGTCAAGCCAGTCTCATTGAACAGGCTTCGCGAGGCAGTCGGTACCGCCCCTGCGAAAGTTGTCGAATCATCGAAATCGGACACCGCTTCGCAAGCGCGCCCAACCTCAGTCACCGCCAGGGACCATCTTGTGTCCGTCGGCTCAACTCCGGCCTGGATTAAACTTAGAGCCGACATTACTCACGCGGCTGCCGCCTCACTGCACGTCTTACTCACCGGCGAGACAGGCACTGACAAGCTGGCAGTCGCACAATCCATCCACAGCCACTCCTGGCAGCGCGACCGATTCATCTACTTTGACTGCGCCAACAATCAGGTACTCACACGCAAACTAACCCCGTGCACTGTTGAACACTTTCTTACGCACTCAGCGGCAAGAGACCTGGGCGCAGAAACCTGGGTATTCGATGACGTCACCTGCCTGTCAGAAGCCAGTCGGAGACAGTTACTCGGCGTACTGGGCAGACAAAGCGTTTTGCACTCGGCCCCAAAAGTGTCTCCACACTGCATTACGATTGAGCGAGAGCGCCCCGCAGACACCATTCCGGACCTGGCAAATTGCCTGGCTCAATTCCGCTTGCCAGTCCCGTCATTGCGCGAGCGTAAAGGCGATCTCAGCGCCCTGTGTGACGCAATACTTAACCGGTTGAATGCCACTTATAATCAACGCAAAACACTTTCCCCTGCATCACTGGAGGCGATCGAGGCGTACGACTGGCCTGGCAATCTCAGGCAATTGTCGGATATCTTAACTCGCTGCTTCGTATCCAGCGATCATTCGCTTGACATCACAGGCCTGCTTCCTCTCTCTGACCGGGAATCGCAGCAGAGCAAAACCATTGAATGCTTTGTCGGTTCGACGTTCTGGGAGGTAGAAAGGTTGTTGCTGTTCGCCACATGTAAACACTTTGACGGCGACAAGAAGGCGGCCGCAAAGGCGTTAGGCATAAGCTTAAAAACGCTCTACAACCGCCTTAACGCCTATTCTTGATTAAATAGAGGCTACGCGACCCTGCCAGAACTTCTCTTTTGGTCAGAGCCGCCTGGTTACTTGAGTTGCCTATCGGCAAAACCCGCAAGTAATCAATTGCACGATCAGCAGTGGTGCGTCGAGCAACGACACATTTACAGAGCCGCCGTCAACCTAACCACCTAACGACTTGATTAGCTTTTTATCTCGCGTGCAATTGTTGCAAGAATCTCTACATTCGTTATCTCAAAATCCAGCATTCAGGTTGTAAAATTTTTGAGCTCTCTCGCTGGAGCCCGTATTTGGAAGCCACCCTGTGTCATCCCCAGCAAAGCTGGGGAGACCGCAGTTTTCGCTAGAGATTATCTATGATCTCGTTCAGCTCTTTTTTCACCTCTTCTTTGGCTGACCCGTATCGCTCCTGAATTTTCCCCTCTAATGCCTCACGATCACCGGCTACCACATCCAGCTCATCGTCTGTAAGCTCACCCCACTTTGCTTGCAGCGCACCTTTTACTTGCTTCCAATTACCTTCAACCTGATCCCAGTTCATAATCATTTACCTGTCGTACGTTTAAGAGCCAAATGCTCGACAGGATTCTAAACACGCATCGAATAATTTGTCTGGCGGTTGGTAAACTTTACAAAGCACCTCATACCTTCAGTCCCTTATACTCGATCGTCCATTGTTACTCGAGCAGATGAAATGAAGACAGCGTATGGCGTGGTATTGGGAATCCTTATCGTGGGAGGACTATTGTTCGCGTTCGGCATCTTTGAGGAGGCCGATGACGGGCCAATAGAAAACGCCGTGGAGAACGCAACTGAAACGGTGGAGGATGCGGCGGAGAAAATTGACGAAGTTGTGAAATAAACCTCTGTCTCCCCCACTCAGGAAACGGATAACTGGCGGGTCAGCATTCTTCGCAACATCCGTAGTGAGAATATCACTCATCAGCGCATGATCGATCTCGGGAGGATCTGCGACCTTTGGCGTTTCGATGGATAACTCAACAGACATGGGGAAGTGATCCGACCCCATGTATCCAAGCCGATTAATTTTCCGCACCCTGAAGCTACTGGATACAAAGACGTGATCCAGTGGCCATCGCAAAAACCAATACTTTGCATGAAAGGTATTGAGCATACCGCGGCCGATACGCAGATCAAACAGACCACTCACCTGGCGAAACAACCTTGTTGTAGCCGACCAACCGACATCGTTTAAATCACCAGCAACAATAATGTGGTCGGTGCAGTTCTGCAGACTCCTGGCCAATAGTAGAAGCTCCACATCACGCTCGGTGGATCGATCATTCTCCTGCGGTGCGGGTGGCTTTGGATGAACCAGGTGAAAACGCACAAAGGTACCATCATTGAGCTCTATCTTTGTGTTCATAGAAGGTACGTCACTCTCCACGAGAAACTCAATGCGTTCATCATGCAGGGGCAACTTTGAATATATATGCATTCCGTACAGATTGGATTGCGGCTGAGACAACCGATTAGGATAGCCTTCGAGTTGATCGAGTTGCTGTTCCCACCAGCTATCTGTCTCCAGCACCGCAAGCACATCGGGACGATCGGTATTGACCATTTCGATCAGGGTGCTGGCATCACGATTTGACATCAGTACATTACTGACCAATAGCTTTATGGTGACATGACCGTCATCCGTTCGACTTTCCGAGACCTCCTTGCGATGCCAACGTGTAAATGGTTTTATCCACCACAGCTGGTACAGGGCGCACGCCCCGATAGCGAGTGTCCATAGAAGACTGGTGCTTGCCGCAGTGACGATCAACCATATCAACAGCGCGCAGAGAATTTGAAGACGAGGGAACTCAAATACGCGAACAGACCAGTGCCGACTGGTCGATATCGGAAGCAACGTTGCGACAATAAGCATGACTGAAATCGCTTGAACCAGTGAAATCAACATGCTGCTTTACAAAAATCCAATGCCAACAATCGAATCCCGGTAACAACGGCACAAGATCCGTGGATTGTTGTTTTGCCTGGATGCGGCAGGCTTGTTGTTATAGCGACCCACCGGCTTTTTTGAATATCTATTGTTCTTATGATGCCCGGACTGTCTGCTGCCGAAGCCCCTGCTATTCTATTGCTGCTCACTTTTTTACCTGCACGCACGGTGTGACCAGCCTCCAGCGGATTGAAAAAATCGAATAAACTTCAGGGGTGTTAGTGATAGTTGTCATTTTTTCAAACGGCTCGGTGACCAGTGCAGCGATGTATCTGGCAGGCCGACCAACACAATGATCGAACCTGCCCCGGACTATGTATTCAGCCAGGCCAGGAACCGGGCGCAAGTCACCGGCAGACAGAGAATCCGAGGCCTGCTTCCGATCGATCTGCAAACCAAATCGCCGAAGAACTCCCGCTCCGCCGAAGCACGTTGCGGTCGATCAATTGCCGCTATTGGCACAGCCGCCGCTGTATTTGCCAGCTGTGCATTTTCGCTCTGGGCGGCGCGGCTCTCACGCTTTTACACTGCCATACCACTCACCATTCTACGAGAATCCAGTTCACGCAACAAATGGACTAAGCATTTGCGCTCCAACTATGCCATGGAAAGCCGGATATCCGGATTTCGGTTCGCAATCAGGCCGATGACCCACTTCAGGCGGGGAACTGCCGGCCCCACCATTCACACTTTTTCAAGAGCAATTATTACCGCATTCTCGTGCAGGCCGCGTGCAGGGCAGCCTGAGCATAAAACAGGGATGCGTTTCTCCCACCGCTCGTCTAGTATACCCGGTCGGTTATGCAGGGAAACGCTGTCAATCCTTTGATAAAACGAAAAATACCGCAATTTGTAAAGCGTCGGTGTACGCCCGATCGGCATCGCGATTCATGAAAGCATCGAGCACTGCACATGGGTTTCTTGAATGAGGCAATCCGATCGGGGCCGCAATGCGCGCTCTCCCATCTCAATCCCCGTTCCCGGTTGGTGGGACATAACACGGCGCGTTGCGAACAAGCTCGCTGCCGATAATGTCTCGGTCTTGTCCGCAGGCGTAGCGTTCTACGCCGTACTCGCGATATTCCCGGCCATCGCTGCTGTCGTCACTTTATATGCGCTGGTGTCCGACCCTGCCGATGTCCAGATTCACTTCAATACAATTTCAGCATTTATGCCTTCAGACGTTGTATCAGTATTTAACGAGCAGCTGGCTATGCTGGCTGAACGCGAGACGCAAAGCCTTGGGTTCAGCATGATTCTCGGCGTTTTACTAGCCACCTGGAGCGCACATCGTGGCGTCGATGCACTCGTTAGCGCGGTAACCATTGCCTATCTTGAAAAAGATACGCGCCATCTCCTTCACAAGGTGGCACTAACCTATGTCCTGACACTTGGAGCGGTCATCCTGGTACTGGCGACAATGGCACTAATGGTCGGCATCCCCACCCTGTTTATCATGTTGCCCTTGCCGGACTGGATCAATGCCTTGACAGGGCTAATCGGATGGTTGCTTTTCTTTTCGATGGCCGTGGCGGCAATTAGCCTTCTCTACCGCTTTGCCCCGCCCAGACGTCCCGCACAGTGGCGCTGGCTTTCACCAGGCGCGCTGGTTGCTACTGTGCTTTGGCTGATAGGTTCGACGGCATTCTCCTACTATGTCAGCCAATTCAGCAACTACAACGAAACCTATGGCACGCTAAGCGCCATCGTCGTACTGCTCACCTGGTTCTACCTCACCAGCTACGTGATCGTTCTCGGCGCGTCTCTTAACGCCGAGATCGAACACCAAACCCGTCGCGACACAACAATTGGCGGCGAGCAACCGATGGGAGAACGCGGCGCTTACGTAGCAGATCATGTCGGACGCTGACATCGAAGCCACTTCATCCCGGCCTTACTTGTTTTCAGCCATGAGCACCTGGGCGATTTTGGCATAGACTCGATCGCGCACTAAATGCGACGGTTGCAATTTGTGCAACCGTGCTGCACCACCCTGCTCGTTGCTACTTGTCAGCCGCCGGCAATCTTGCGGTCAGAAAACTATCGATCGCCTCTATAAATTGCATATGCCGTTCTGCGCGAGGTTGCTGCCCGTCAACGCACACCATGACGTCATCGGGCTCTTCTTCGCGCAAAATGTGCAGCGCGCGATCAGTACACAGGCCGAGGAAATCAAAGTGACCGGTATTGGCGATATGCAGTTGCTCGACCTGGTTCGCCGGCAGCATAGCCGCCAGCGCCTGTGATTCGATCTGCTGATTGACCTGCTCACCGCGTGGTGCACCCACCACCAGTACGGGTATATCGATCGCTGCGACACTCTCGGCATCGAGAGTCTGCGTGCCACCCAGATCCAGCGACACCACGGCGCCGATTCGATCGTCACGATTGCTTGCCGCCAGCGCAGCAAAATCCTCCGGGTGTCCGATGTTCAACTGCTCGAGCGCCTGGCAACTGATGCCGGGTTGCTTCGCGCAATGGTCGCGGTGGGCATCGAAATCACTGCCAGCGCCCGCGATCCTCAACACCGTTAGCCCGCCCAGTGAGTGGCCGGCGGCGGCGATTCGATCCGTATCGATAAGCGGGGCCCACGCAGGATCGCCCAGCAGCTTGTCCAGAAGGCGCGACAGATCGGCCGGGCGCTCCCACAATCGGCGCGACTCATCAGGCCTGCGATCGAATGTACTGGAGCCCGGGTGATTGACTGCGGCGACGATATAGCCACGCTGTGCCAGCTCGCGAGCGAGCCAGGCCTGATTGAATATATTGCCGTACATGCCGTGCGACATCAGCACAAGCGGATACTGACCGATCGCAGGCTCGGCGTCTCTCAATGCGTCAACTGATGCCCAGACCGCATTGCCCATCACGGCAGTTTGCGGTGCGTCGCTATTGGTCGGATACCAGATCCAGCCATCGAGATCACGGCGCCCCTCGGGGTCGGCGACAGCGACATCGGTTACCGCTGGCAGGGGTGCGGCCTGTGCAGTTACGCCACAGCCGATCGCGAGTAGTGTCAATGCTGTCAGCAGGCCTTTTGATAGTGTTTGGTATCGCACGAATGATCTCCGTCTGGTGAGTGCGATACCAGTGTCGGCCTGCATTGGCCGAGGCGCGTCCGGAAACAGGATACGGGACGTCGCAAATGGTGATTTTGCTAATCTGCGACCTTTCGCGCAGATGGATCGGTTACGCTATATTATTGATTTAAATATATTTATTCAAAATCAGTAACTTCTCATATGGTTGGCACTTCGAGCCGCCATTGGCTTACCAGTGAACCACTGTTCCTTTTCTATCCCCACGGTTGAATTCCGACAGCACGCGAACAACTGGTTACCGGAGCAAGTCCGGCATGACGGGAGGGTGGTCGAGGGGGGCTTTGCGCAATCCCGCTGATAAGCAGCCGAGTCGTGCCGTCGCACTGGCGCTTGCCACGGCATCACATGGGATAGTGGACTCTCGGCTATTGGCCAGACCACCCGCCGCCATGGCGGCGGTTTCGCCCGACCACATTCACTACATCCGCCACAGTTCGGTTTCGGGGTAAAACTGCGACCAGGCGAACCAGAACGCCTGGTGACCACCGAGATCGGCACCGCTGGCATCCACCGCGCGTACACCACCGCCATCCAGCACCAGACGAATATTCTCGAACTCGATCTTTTCGCCTTTTTCCAATGCGGCCATGGCACTGGCGCGATGGAATGCTATCGGTTTACCCGATGCAGCGACCAGGCCGACGATGTCTTCCTGAACCGGCAGACGCGGGTCGACGCCACCAATGGGAAAGATTGGGCCGCTGGCGTCACGGTTGTTGCGAAAATCAAAGTCGCGACCAAGCGCCAGCGATTCATCCAGCACGGTGGTTTGAGGGTGCGCGGCCTTCCACGCACCCCAGCTTGTTGTAACCACACCGGCCTGTTTCAATTTGAAACCCTTTTCAGCCAGCGGCCCGGTTACCGCGCGACCGCGAAACGTATCGAGCACCGACCAGGTAGTGAGGTCATACATAACTTTGTTTGAGCGAATCAGCAAACCGGAAGTGCGCAGCACGGGCCGCTCGGCGCCATCGGGTACTTCATCGGTAAAATACACCTGCGCTGCCGCGCAAAGCGTGCAATAGGGTATCCCCAGATCTCGACCACCAAGGGTGTCGTTGACCATCTCACGCACTTCCATAATGCGTCGCGGATAGGCGCGATACTCACCATTGACTTCAACACCG
Organism: uncultured Granulosicoccaceae bacterium; assembly: GCA_937920585.1. Lineage (GTDB taxonomy): Bacteria > Pseudomonadota > Gammaproteobacteria > Granulosicoccales > Granulosicoccaceae > CAKZSB01. The sequence continues at coordinate 19,096 of CAKZSB010000007.1, forward strand.
AACACGATGTCGCTATCCTTCAACCAGCCCGCATCTTCTGCGCTGGTGACTTTCGGATTATCGGCCGCTGGAATGCAGTTGCACAGCTCATCGGTTTCTCCGAACGGGCGATTATCAATTCGCACGCCGCCCCAGGACACATGGCGCCAGTCGATATCGCCGTCGACAAAAAGTTTCTCCCACTCCGGCACAATAAGCGTGTAAATGTTGCGCTTGTAGGGCAGATAGTTTGGCGGCGCAGGAATATCCCAGGCCATCAGGTGATTGGTTGTGCGCCCCCAAAGGTCGTTGCTGTCAAAGGCAATGCCCAAAAGCTGCGTCGCTGCATCAGCAAGCACTGCGCGCAGGTCAGGTGATGAGCCAATCCGCATCATATCGCTGACCAACCAGCCCAGCCGCGCATCGCCGGACTTGCCAATAACCTCAATCGCAGCCGTTTGAGCCGGCCCCCAGGTGCCGGATTTCAGTGACTCGCCAAAGGCAGTTTCCGCGGCCGCGGCAACTTCAGCCGGCAACTCACCGGTTGAATAGTCCGGTGGAGAGCCGAATTGGTCGATCACATGCTGTGGTAGTGGCTGCCGTGATGCTGAATCGGCGGTGGCTTCCCGCATGACACCTGACAGCACCACTAGCAGGAAAAAAGCAAATTGCAGCGATCGCAAAGGTGTCCACGCAGGCGTGGAGTGTTGCATGTTCGTGTTAATTGGCATGGACGGCACCGGCAGTTATGGTTACCTGTATTCTGAGCGCCGGAATAGGAAAGAGTTCGCCAGTCGGCCATTCTTTGCGATGTCGTTACGCGATGCCCGCGCCTGCCCCAAAGCTTTAAAGCTGGAAGACGCGCACTTTGCACAGCATTTACAAGCGTCTGAGACGCTCACTCGCGTACCGGCCAACCCTGTCGTTGACTTCACCGATCAGGGTCAATACATAATGAGGACGCCGGTAATCAGCAGGACCACCGGCCCGCTTGTTAGCGACACTCAGGGGGTCGCTACGCCGGGCAAAAGCGCGCATTTCACTGCAAACATGGTGAAATAGCTCAAGTGCTCGCTGTGAGCCCGCACTGAGAGGGGTACTGCCCTTAAGCCAGATACTGCGCCTGCAACTGCTGCAACAGACGGCTGCGGTCGGTATCGCGATCGAGTTCCAGCCAGCCGATACGACTATCGGGATCTTTGCCCAGCGCCGCCGCTTGCTGGCGCGAGTAGGTTGCCAGCGATTCACGCAGATTGTGCGTTTCGAAAAAATGGAAAACCGAATCGCTCGCTTCCGAGTAGAAAAAGGCGATCGCGGCAACGGCTGGCACCTGGCGCTTGCGCGTGATCGGCAGCGATGGCAGCCAGTCCAGTCTTACGTCGTTGATATCGGGCGCTGAATCGAGTGCATCCGTCGCGAGATTAAGGTTTTCTGCTTCTGCGGCCATCGCCATTTTTTCCATCCGGGGTCTTAGCTGCACAAATGGTAAGAGCTGGTAAGCGTCAACACAATACACGTCAGCACTTGTGAAAACTTTTCGCATATCAATAACTTCGTCGGTTGTCGGCATGCTGGATCGGCTTTCGTTCACGGAGCGACTCGAGGTGTCGCAATCCAGCCTGTCGGGCATGGTTTACACAATCCCGGCACCGGCAGCCATGGCTAAAATCAAATCTGGAAATCCGCCTGCGAGTGCACCTCATGTCAGCCGAACCTTACCGCAACCAACGCAAGATCGACCCTTCAATGGGCGAAAAACTCGGCGACGGTTCACCCAACGACGACAACCGAATCGAGATAGGACCGACGCGGCTGGCGTTCGCCGAATGGAAAGCCGCCAATCTGCAGTTACCCGATTTGCAGGCAATGCGTGAGTATCGCTGGCGACGCCTGACTGACCATATCGTTGCGCGCGATTACGGCGGACTGCTGGTGTTCGACCCGTTGAACATTCGCTACGCAACCGACAGCACCAACATGCAACTGTGGAATACACATAACCCGTTTCGCGCAGTACTGATTTGTGCCGACGGCTACATGGTGATCTGGGATTATAAAAACTCGCCATTTCTTTCCACTTTCAATCCACTGGTTAAAGAACAGCGTTCGGGCGCAGATCTCTTCTACTTCGACCGCGGCGACAAAGTTGATGTTGCGGCCGATGCTTTCTCGAACGAAGTGCGCACCCTGATCGACGAACATGGCGGCGGCAATCGCCGACTTGCGGCAGACAAAATCATGATCCATGGTCTGCGCGCACTCGAGGCGCAGGGTTTCGACGTTATGCCCGGTGAGGAGCTCACGGAAAAGTGCCGTGCAGTAAAGGGAGCAGATGAAATACTGGCTATGCGTTGCGCGGCACACGCCTGCGAGACCGCTGTTCAGCAGATGGAGCAGTTCGCCCGTGAGAAGATACCGGCGGGCAATGTCAGTGAAGATGACGTCTGGGCTGTGCTGCACGCCGAAAATATCAAGCGCGGTGGCGAGTGGATTGAAACGCGGCTGCTTACCTCCGGACCACGCACCAATCCCTGGTTTCAGGAGTGTGGTCAGCGCATCATCCAGAACAATGAGATCATCAGTTTCGATACGGATCTCGTCGGCAGCTATGGCATCTGTGTCGATATGAGCCGCAGCTGGTGGATTGGCGACCAGGCACCACCGACGGCAATGGT
>CAKZSB010000008.1 GCA_937920585.1 uncultured Granulosicoccaceae bacterium
GCGCCTTTTAGTTCGAGTCACCGAATCGGAGTTAAGCAGCGTCAACCCCGGTGCAATGGCAACCTGATATTGTTCGACAAGGTATTCCGAACCGTTCCACAACGCGCTAAAGGGTATGGTGCGAAGCACGCCATCGGGCACCACGAATAACGTTTGTGCATTGGATTTCTCGATTTGTGCGAGCGCCGGCGCCACCACCCAGTCGTAGATTCTTTTTGAATACTGTTTATGAGTATCGTTGTCAGTGGCCGATTCCGGATCACGCAGTAGCCGCGCCAGATTGTCCACTTCGTCCTTCAGTCGACTAGCTGACACAGGCGAAGAATAGTGATAATACTGACCTTCGGCATTGAGCAGAACCGCCAGCCGATCATCCAGAACGATCGGATAAATAACCGCTGTATTGTTCGTAGCCTCATCGGCGATGGAACTGGATTGATTCACCACACAGGTGTCACGAAAATAATCCTGCAGTTCCGCACCTTTTACCTGCTCCATCACAAACTGCGCTCGCGAAAGCATTGATTGATTCTGCTGATAATCAACCGATGTATCCGCATTGCGCATCAGTAGATCAGCATACTCCAGATAGATTGGCGCCCTCGTTTCACGAAAAGAAGATTGCCCATCCACATACGAAACAGGGATATCATGACGAATTTCATCGATGTGACTGATCGATCTTCGGTACGACTCCATGGCACTGTCGATATCACCCACTTGCGCATAAAGCCTGGCAAGCTGCCACTCCCAGTCAATAGCCAGGTCATGCGCATCAGCTGCAACACCGACGGCATTCTGTAAGTATTTGATCGCCTCCAGCTTGTCCCCAGTGTCTAAATTCCAGAGTCCTATCTCCGCCAATGCTGACCCCATCAGGCGTTTATCAGACAGGGATTTGCCCAGATCTACAACCTCTTCAAACGCCGATACACCAACATTTGCCGCGGTTGGACCGCCAATCGCAGCAGCTTCTCTGCCGAGCGCAAGCGTGATCTCGGCTCGCGAGTAGCCCGCTGGCATTTCCACCAGGCGGGTTGATGCATTGCGAAGGATGTCAATGGCATCGGCGTCGAGACCCTGCGTTCGCACAACACGCGCATACTTAACCCGCGCGTCCGCCTGCAACATAAAGCTCTCGGTCTCTTCCGAGTAAAAAACCGCATTCAGTAGTGTTTCAGAAGCGCCGTCAACATCTCCGTTCTCAAACTGCCAGTTACCCAGGCGGATGGCTGCCGCAGAAATCAACGCCGAGGCACCCGTGTCTATGGCCATACGCAGACTTTTGGCATACAGCTCCTCCGGCGACTGCCGGGTACCGTGAAAAGACTGATTGTGTTCTGCTGCCATTTGCAGATCACCCAGTGAACCAAACACCACAGATCCAAATGCCAGCGACTGTAAAATAGGAATACCGGAGTGCTTGCCAAGCTCTACCGCTTGTTGCAGATCGTCAAACGAGCGATTATAAAAACCAATCCGACGATACGCATCACCTCTGCGCAACAACAACTTCCCCAAAGACAGATCTGCCGAGCCGGATTTGAGCGAGGTATCTGATCTTTCCTCAGCATCTCTACCGGCCCGAATGTTCCTGATGACTGTGCTCCATTTACCGATCGCCTCACGATAGGCCCCATTGGCAACAGCGAGTTCGGCCGCCTGCAAATCAACAGCGGGCGCTGTATCAGCGGCGATAACGGTTGCGGGCACTACAGTGATTAGCAACACGCAAGATCCAGCGAGTTTTCTCAATTTTGCAAGCATGCAAAGAGTCCTGGTTGTTACTGTCGTAGGAAAGTTCATGACATTGCGCATCTATAGCTCAACGGCGAGCCTTAGATGAACGCCATTTTCCTGCAGGTTCCCGTTATCACCCCGATCTTCAACGTCCCGCAGCGCAGCGCCATAGTACAACTCACCAGAGACCTTAGACCGCAGGTTCCACAACAATCCAAAGCCTGTCGACACAAGCGTCTGTTCATCCTTGAAGAACCCATCGTTCCGGCCATAACCTATATCCAGAAACGGCGCAAACTGAAAGTTCCCATACTGGTGAGAACGCAGGAATGTGTAGCGATATTCTGCGGAGAGAAATAGCGCCTCATCACGCACCAGTTCATTTTCCCTGTAACCGCGTACCGTACTGGCGCCACCCAGCGCAAATCGCTCCAGAGACAACAGCTTTCTGCTGGATAATTGGCCTTCGCCTCTGATCAACAGATTGCCATCATTGCCCTGAAAGCGCCGTGAGTATTGCAACTGACCCTGCAGTGAGGTGAACTGGCCATCGGGCCTGCCATCGTCATGCGCCGTTGCATCGAAGAGTTCAACACCGACATTCAACGTCGCTCTGGCTGCGAGCACATCTTTGCTGCGACGGGTGACTGATTCCCTCCAAAGTTTGAAAACACTGGCTCTGCTGCGCCCGTCCACATCGCCCAGCGAGAAATCGAATGGCAGCTTCTGTAGCCTGTTGCTGTTTTCACGAACCGATAGCGCGGTGCCGGCAGTCACCTCGCGCCCCACCTTTCTACTCAGCGTTCGCGTGATCGCAACCTCGGCGCCGATGGTGTCACTCTCGATATCAAGTTCATCCAGCGGCTCCTCAACAACGCTACTGTCAGCCGTTGTGAACTGCACACGAACACGCGTTTCCTTACTGCTCAACGGTACTTCATAGGCCGTAGTGAGATTGAATTTGTTAGCGTTTCCAACTGTGGATATAGACAGATGATCACCCAGCCCCGCTATGTTGCGTACTACACCGGCGAGTGAATATTGCTGCTCGCCCAGACTCGGCGCGCCATGGTTGCTGCCAATGAGTGCAAAATTGTAGGGGCGAGCACGGGTAACACGTAGATTTAGCTCGCTCTCTCCCAGGGTCGGTAATGCCATCAACTGAGCATCCATACGCTCAATCAGCGGATCGTTCAGCAGCAACTGAAAGTTCTGCTGCAATGCTACGGAGTTAAAAGGCCGCGCCGCGCCTTTCAAGACTCTCTCGCTTATATAATCTTTTCTCAGTCGACCCTCGCCATCGATATTGATACTGGCGAGCTCTCCTTCGACGAAGTTATACACAATGTTGCCGTTTACTACTTTTTGATCGGGCAATACCGCGCCGGAATTCAGATATCCCTCATCTGTGTAGGCCCGGGTCAGTGCGAGTCTCAGCTCTTCCAGATCAGACAAACCAATAGGGCGACCTATAAATGGCGCGGCCACGTCCCGCAATGCACTATCCGAAACGACAGTGTTACCCTCAAATTCCACATTGCTTAGTACAACCTGACGGCCGATCAAGGCGCTGGCGACCGGATTACTGTTTTTTGAAGCACTG
>CAKZSB010000009.1 GCA_937920585.1 uncultured Granulosicoccaceae bacterium
GAGCTTTTGCGCGCCAACGCCAGCGCATTCGAGCGGTGCCTTGCGCCGGGTGATCAGTAGTGCGGATTATGCTGGCGCCCATGGAGGGGGTGACTGACTATCACATGCGTGCGCTGCTGACTTCAGTCGGTGGCTACGATCGCTGTGTAACCGAATTTCTGCGCGTGACCGATCATCTCTATCCGGACCGGGTGTTCCATCGCTGTTGCCCGGAGTTGTGTGAAGGCGGTAAAACGCGTGCCGGAACGCCGGTTTTTGTGCAGTTGCTCGGCTCCGATGCCGGTGCGCTGGCCGAAAATGCCGCCAAGGCGGTTGATATGGGCGCGCTCGGCATTGATTTGAATTTTGGCTGTCCGGCGAAGACCGTCAATCGGCATGGCGGTGGCTCGTCGCTGCTGCGAACGCCGGCGCGAGTAGGGGAGATTGTTGCCGCAGTGCGCAAGGCTGTTCCCGGGACTATCCCTGTCACCGCGAAAATCCGTTTGGGCTTCGACAACCCCGATCCGGTGCTATCCATTGCCGAACAAGTGGTGGGTGCCGAGGCCAGTGAGTTGTGTATCCATGCGCGTACCCGCAACGATGGCTATCGACCACCAGCACACTGGCACCTTATTGAACAAGTGCGTGCGCGCCTGCATATTCCGGTGATCGTCAATGGCGAGATCTGGTCACCGGACAACGCGCAACAGGCGCTCAGTGATAGCGCTTGCAGCGACATGATGCTCGGGCGAGGGGCATTGTCGGTGCCGGACCTGGCCTGCCAGGTGCGCGCCAACGCGCAGGGTTTGCGACACGAAAACCTTGGCTGGCCGCAAATTGTGCGTCTGCTGGATCAGCTGTTGGCGACGGCGGTGGACTTGCCTGTGATCTATGCCGGCAATCGTACCAAGCAGTGGCTGACCTACCTGCGTCGAGGCTATCCGGCCGCAGCGGATCTGTTTACGCGTATCAAGCGTATGCGCACGGTGACTGACATGGCGCAAGTGCTGGCGCTGGAAAAGGCGCGGCTGGAATCGGCCTGATATTGCACGCGAAAGTTGCAGTACACTAAAGCCTTTGGAGGAGGTAGCAATGGCAGCGCCAGGCAAGATGCATCTCGCACAGTTCTTAACCCACGGCCCGAGCCATCACAGCCTCGGCATGTGGCGCCACCCGAAAACGGCCAGCGCCGGGTTCGACTGGCGCAAACCCGATTTGTATCAGCATATTGCGCAAACCTGCGAGCGCGGCCTGTTCGATATGGTGTTCTTTGCCGACCTGAACTACATCTCTGACACCTATACCGGTACGCTCGATCCCGCGCTGCGCTACGCCGCGCAGGCACCCGAGCACGACCCGATGCCGCTGTTGCCATGGCTTGGCGCGGTGACAAAAAACATTGGCCTGGCCTCGACTTTTTCAACCAGCAATCAGCATCCCTTCTATGCCGCCAGAATGTGGGCCACGATCGATCACATGACGTCGGGTCGGGCGGGCTGGAATGTGGTGACCTCGATCAACCACAATCAATCCGCCAATTACGGCGTTGAACGTGCTGCCTCGGACGAGCGCTATGACCGGGCTCACGAATTCATGCAGGTGTGCCGAAAGCTGTGGGAGAGCTGGGATGAAGATGCGATTGTCATGGATCGCGAGAACGCGGTCTTCGCCGATCCGCAGAAAGTCAGGCGGATTGAACACGAGGGCCGTTTTTTCAAATCCCGCGGTCCGCTGAATGTTGTGCGATCACCGCAGAACGGACCCTGTATTCTGCAGGCCGGCACCTCGCCCAAGGGGCAGGATTTCGCCGCGCGATACGCCGATGCGATATTTGCGATCCAGCCGCGCGCGGAAGATGCCGCGCGCTATTATTCAACCATCAAAACGCTGGCGAGCGATGTTGGCCGCGACCCCGATCACTGCAAGCTGCTATTCGGCATGCAGCCGATAATCGGCAGCAGTGAATCCGAAGCGCGCGAGTTGCAGGCCGAACACAATGAACTGGTACCGGTGGAGGCGGGCATGACCATCCTCTCCGCACATCTGGATTTTGATTTGTCGGCCTTGTCGCCGGACGATGACATGACCATCCGCGAAGAGCCCGAGCTGCACCGCATGCGCACTCGTTTTCGCAAGCCCGATGGCACCGCGATGACGCTGCGCGAGGTGGCGCAACGACATGGCGAGAGTGTCGGTTTGCCGCAATTCGTGGGCACGGCGAGGTCGATCGCCGATCAGATGGAGGCCTATATGGCGACAGCCGGTGGCGACGGATTCATGCTCTCGGCGATTCACTCACCGGGCGCGATAGACGAGTTCGTCGAACAGGTCGTACCCGAATTGCAGCGACGTGGTTTGTTTCGCACTCAGTACAAGGGTAATAACATGCGTGAGTTGTTGCGCCAGCAGGATTGATTGGTGGCATTTGAACGGCAAGCTACACAACAGTGCCAGGGCGGTCCATGTCCAATGATCTGACGCCAGTACTGGTGGGCTGCGGACAGCTTACCCAGCGCGAAGCCGATCCGCTGCAGGCCCTCAACGCGATGGACCTTGCCGCTGCCGCGGCGAGACTGGCGGCTGAAGATGCGCAAGGCGGCGATGCCTTGTTGCAGGCACTGGATACCATTGTGGTTATACGATCTTTTGCCGACACCTCGTGGCGTTTCACGAGCCCTTTCGGTGGCCCGTCCAACCCGCCTGAATCGGTTGCCCGGCGCATTGGCAATCAGCGCGCAAAGCGACTGGTCTACACCTGGCCCGGCGGCAACATGCCGCAGTGGAGTGTGAATCGTCTGTTTGAAATGGTCACGCGCGGCGAAGTTGAGGCCGCCATGGTCTGCGGTGCCGAGGCGCTTGCAACGCAGCGAAATGCCCGACGTGCCGATGTTTCACTCGACTGGTCAGAAGAAAGTAGCCGGCAACCACTACTCTGGGGTGTCGAGAAAAGGGGCTGGAGTGATCTTGAGGCACGGCATCGCATGGAGGGGGCAATATTTGCCTACCCTATGTTTGAAAATGCGTTGCGCGGCAGGGCGGGGCGCAGTGTTGCCGAGCATCGTCAGTCGATGGGTGAGCTTTTTGCCGAATTTGCCTCCGTCGCCGCACAAAATCCACTTGCCGATCGTCGCGCCGGATACAGTGCTGAACAGATAGCGGATGTCACTGAAAAAAATCCCTATATCGGCTTGCCCTACACCCGGCTGATGAATGCGAATCCGTATATCGATCAATCCGCCGCGCTGATATTGACCTCGGTTGGCAAGGCGCGAGCGCTGGGTATTCCGGAACACAGGTGGGTCTATTTACACGGATGTGCCGATGCATACGATCACTGGTATGTCACTGATCGCATTGATTATCATTCATCGCCCGCGATGCGGTCGGTCGCCCGTGAGGCGCTGGAGATGGCGGGCTGCAGCCTTGCCGATATCGATCGATTCGATATTTACAGCTGCTTTCCCTCGGCGGTGCAAATCGCTTGTGAAGAAATGGAGCTGTCACTTAATGATTCGCGTGGGCTTACTGTGACCGGGGGCTTGCCATACTTCGGCGGGCCGGGTAACAACTACGTTACCCACGCCATTGCGCAAATGATGTGCGAGCTGCGTAGAACGCCGGGTAGCACCGGCATGGTGACAGCGAACGGAAACTATATCACCAAGCAATCGATGGGCATTTATTCCACTGACGCACCGGCAAAGACTTTTGCCCCACGCCCTCCACAACTTTATCAAGCGCGAATCGACGCCGACCGGGGGCCTGATGTGGTTGAGCAGGCCGATGGCCGCGCCACGGTCGAGACCTACACCGTCATGCACAATCGCGGTATAGCCGACAGCGCAATTGTGATTGGCAGGCAGGATGACGGGCGGCGTTTTATCGCCAACACAATTGATGACCCCGGTTTGTTGCGCGAACTGGCCGACAGCGATTTACTTGGCGTAACCGGGCGTGTCCGCTGTCGGGATAAGCGCAATTTATTTGTTCCGGATTAAATCGATTGGGTGTAGAAAACTGCGCCCCGATACAGCAGTTGCAGTGCCACCAGTGTGACGAGCCATTTGAATACGGTCCGAAATACCGATTCGGATATTTTGTGGCTAACGCGCTTACCGCACCAGGTGCCGAGGAACCCGGCGATAATCGCCAGCGCGATATGTGGCAGATAGGGTCGGTAGTCAAAGCCGTGCCAGATGTAGGCGGTCAGCTTGAAAACATCCATTATCGCAAGGCATGCAGCCAGTGTTGCAGTGATTGCCAACTTGCCCAGTGATGTGCGCAGGATTGTCGGTTGCAACAGTGCGCCAACCCCGAACACAGTACCCAGAAACGAATGGGCTATGCCTACCAGTGCGAACGGATGGCGAAAGGGCGGTCGCCAGTCGGTGCTTGGCATCCAGATCAGAGTGAGCAGCAGCAGCCCGAGTAAAATTGCGATCATGCCTTCCGGCAGGCTGACGAATACCAATCCACCGAGATACACGCCGATTACCGAACCGCTGGCGAATGCAATTACTACAGGCCAGTGAATATGCTGCCAGAACACTATAATTCGGGCGAGCAGTGAACCCATCGCAAAGACAGATTGCAGCGGAACCGCAACCGCCACTGGAAACACTGCCGTGCTGGTAGCCAGCACGATATAAATTCCACCGGTTGCAAATGCGGCGTTGACAAACGACGCCACAAAGCCGCCGAGCGTCACTACAATCAGTTCAATCGCCATACCGCTGGCCCGGCTTGATGGCGGCTACCGACAGTGCGCGATCAGTCGATCAATCAGTCCCTGCACAGTGGCGGTTGCAGTGCTGTCGCTAAGCTGGCCGTCGTCATCGAATGCAGAGTGTGCGGCCGGCACGGTGGCGAAACCCGGCACCACGACGATGCCAAGTTCCGCGAGCATGTCGCGCAACCTTGGTATGACTCGCACACCGCCCAGTCTGCCCGGTGAGGCGGCCATCACTGCGGCACATTTACCAGCAAAGACATTATCGTCTTTGCTGTCGCCTGCGGTTCTCGAGGCCCAGGCCAGTGTGTTGACCAGCAACGGTGGCACGTGGCCATTGTATTCGGGCGATGCGATGACAAAGCCGTCGCTCTGTCTGAAAAGCTGCCGCAGGCTGATGATGGAGGGGGGCATACCATCAGCGGTTTCATTATCACCGTTGTAAATGGGGGCAGGGTAGTCGGCCAGGTCAATCAAGGTGACTTTAGCGTGGGCCCTGGCGATCTTCGCAGCGGCGCCGGCGAGTTTCAGATTCATCGACTCGCGGCGGCAGCTGCCGGCGAAGACAAGGATATCGGGTTGATTCATGAGTGCAGGTTCCGGTTATTTACTGGTAGCTTACGACCTCGACTTCGATGCCGTCGTCGGTGTGAAAGTAGAAGCGCTTGCCGGGTTCGTAGTCGGCGTGGCTGTGTGGCTGCAATCCGGCGTTGCGAACGCGCGATTCGGTGTCAGCCAGATTGTCCACCACCACGCCGATGTGATTCAGTGCTGCAGCACTGTGGTAAGTGTTGTTGCCGGACTTTGCCACGGTGTCGTGAGTATACAGTGCCAGGTAGGAATGCTGGCCGCCGACATGCACGGTGTGGCCGCCCGCGAGGGCGTCACCCGACCAGCGTATCTGCCAGTCAAACAGGTTGCAAAACAGCCTGGCCAGTGCTTCCGGATCGGAGACGGTGATGTTTGCGTGCTCGAGATAACTCATGACTCTGGGTCCTTTTTTGATGGGCTGGAACTCAGTCTACAATCTAAAGTAAACTTTAGATCAAGCACTAATTTCAGCAATTGTTCGCAGACGGAGCCAGCGATGAAAAAAGATCCCCTGATAAGCATCGGGAAAATGGCGCAACGAACCGGAATGGCGGTCTCGGCGATTCGATACTACGAACGCGAAGGATTGTTGCCCGCAGTGCGAAGCCCGGGTGGCAGTCGATTGTTCAAACGCTCGTCGATCCGGCGCGTTTCATTTATTCTGATTTCACGCCAGCTGGGCTACTCGCTGGAGGATATTCGCGCCATGATGCAGAGCCTGCCTGACGGCAGAACTCCCACCCGCGCCGACTGGCAAAGTCTGGGGCGGCAGTTCAGTCGCGATATCGATCAGAAAATAGCCAGGCTGAATCATCTCAAGACATCGCTGACCGGATGCATCGGGTGTGGCTGCCTGTCATTGAAGGCTTGCGGGCTGTACAACCCCGATGATCAGGCAGTCGAGCACGGTGCCGGGCCGCGCTATTTAATGGGGGATTCGCCAGACGTTCAGGGTTGAGCGGTGTCGGCCCGGTCCGCCTCATTCAGGGTGTCGAAATGCGCTCTGGGCGAGTGCTGCAGCGCCTTGTCGAGGGACTCCAGTATCTGCTCTGCCTCATGATCGATCTCGTCGGGCAGGGCGATTTGCAACTGCAGATACTGGTCAGCGCGTTTGTCGGGTTTACCCAGGCCGCGGCCGCGCAGTCGCATACGGGTGCCGGCCCGCGTGCGAGGTGGAACGGTAATGCGCACCGGGCCACCGAGGGTCGGCACCTGAATGCTGGTCCCGCGATAGGCTTCGAGCGGCGTCAATGGCACTTCAAGGGTGATGCTGGATTGGTCGACTTTGAACCATTTGTGCGGCTTCAATCGCAGCGTGATGATCAAATCGCCGGCGGGTCCGCCGGCGCGTCCCGGGCGGCCCTGGCGTTTTAGCCGCAGGGATTGTCCGTCGCCCATGCCGGCCGGGATCGAAACATTCAGCGTTTTTTTCAGCTGCCCGTCGCCGGCGGGCACTTCAACATTCTTTTTGCAGCCGAGGTAGGCCTCCTCGAGTGTGATGCCGGCCTTTATCTCGACGTTGCTGCCTTTTTGGTGACCGCGGGCACGGTAGTCCGGGCCAAATGGCCCCTGTGAGCGATTTTGTCGGAAAGGATCCTGTCCGGCCGCGGATTGGCCAAATATCGACGAGAAGAAATCGCTGAAATCGGCATTGTGGGCGCCTTGATTAAACGGGCGCCCGCTCTGCCAGCCAGGTGGCCGTTGAAAATCGTCGCCGGCTCGATAGCCGTGACGACGCAGCTGGTCGTATTCTGCTCTCTTGCCGGCATCGCGCAGAGCCTCGTAGGCTTCGTTTATCTCTTTGAAGCGCTCCTCGGCGTTGCTCTCGGTGCTCACATCGGGATGGAATTGGCGCGCTTTTTTACGATACGCCTGTTTGATCTGCTGTTGATCGGCATCGGCCGATACGCCGAGGATCTGGTAGTAGTCTTTGAATTTCATTACTGGCTGCGGGTCCCGGGCTGTGCGCGACGTTACCGGCACATGTTGGTGTCTAATTGCTGATAATATGCGCACCCGACGCCGCCACTGCAAGTATTCTGTCTCAATCTGTTGCAATGAGGATTTCAACCGTCATCCCGACCTACAATCGCTGGCCTAAGGTCAGTCGTGCTGTGCGGTCGGTGCTGGAGCAGAATCGGAAGGCCGCTGAGATCATCGTTGTCGACGATGGCTCCAGCGATGGCAGTGTGGCAAATCTGGAACGCGAGTTTGGAACCCGTATCCGCGTGCTGCGGCAGGATAATCGAGGTGTTAGTGCTGCGCGCAACGCCGGCATCCTTGCATCATCGGAGCCGTGGATTGCGCTGCTTGATTCAGATGACGAATGGCATCCCGACAAACTCAATGTGCAGATTGATGCGCTGCAGCGCGAGCCCGACATGCGCTTTTGCCATTGCGATGAAATCTGGATTCGCCATGGTGTGCGAGTAAACCCGATGAAAAAGCACGCCAAACACGGCGGCGAGATATTTGCCCGCTGTCTGCCACTTTGCGCAATTACGCCATCTTCGGTGCTTATTCACCAGTCTGTGTTTGAGCGCGTCGGCCTGTTTGACGAGTCGTTGCCGGCCTGTGAAGACTACGACTTCTGGTTGCGTTGCTGTGCACAATATCCGGTGCTGTACATCGCACAACAACTGTTGACGCGTTACGCGGGTCATGATGATCAGTTGTCGCGCCGTTTCTGGGGCATGGATCGCTTTCGCGTCCGGTCTCTGTCTCGTTTGATTATCAGCGGTGAGCTGAACGACAGGCAGCGCGATATGGCAAAAGAGCAACTGGCGTTGAAACTGGCAGTGTTGAAGCAGGGGGCACTCAAGCACGGTAATCGCGAATTGCTGCTGGAGCTGGCTTCGATTCATCGCCGACTACTTCAGTTTGCGCCTGGCCAATGATTAACCTGATGGTGGCCATGCCGGCCGAAGCCAGGCCGCTTATCGACCACATGCGGCTGAAAGCCGACAGCCGTCCAGGGCCATTCAATTTGTATCGGAACGAGCAATGCAGATTGCTGGTTACCGGCATGGGGCAGGTCGCCATGGCTGCGGGTTGCGGCTGGATGGCCGGTCAGGGTGAGGCAAGCGATGACGTTTGGCTGAATGTTGGTGTAGCGGGTCATCGCTCACTTGCGCTGGGCGAGTTGCGGGTGGCTAATCGAATTAGTGATGAGCAGCTGGATCGCCACTGGTATCCGCCGCAGCTCATTGATGAGCTGCGCGGTGAGGCGCTTAGGACCGTGATGGAGCCTTCGAAAGACTACCCGCTGTCGTGCCTGTACGATATGGAGGCCAGTGCTTTTGTGGCTATTTGCAGCCGATTTTGCACATCAGAACTTGTGCAGGTCTTGAAGGTGGTATCTGATAATCAGGATCACCCGCTTGAGCATTTCGATGTAAAAGCCGCCGCGGGGCTGATCGCTCACAATGCGCCTGCTATTGCCAGTTATGCTGCAGCGCTTTGCGAGCTGGGGCGTGGGTATTACCAGCAAAGTGAAATTGATGGTCTGGCAGAGATCGAGCAGGAAATTCTAGCCCGCTGGCACTTTACTTCCACCCGCAAAACACAACTTCACGGCTTGCTGCGGCGCTGGTTCGCACTCGCTCCGGCGGGGCAGAAGCCGGTTCCTTTCGAGTTATCAGCCTGCAGCGACGCGGCCGCATTTCTGCAGCAACTGGGAAGGGCAGTTGATCAATTGCCTGTAACGGTGGATTCGTGATTCGAAACATCTATGTGGAAGAGCAGGTTCGCGATCATCCCAGAACACAGATAATTCTTGAGCGCTATCCGGCGGCCTCGGTGATCGATTGCAACCACTACGGTGAGGTGTTCAACCCCAACTCGCAAAGTTTCCAGTTACAGAAGCAATCGCCCTCGCTGATTCTCGCGAATAAAAATGCTGGCAGGGTGATGGAAACCCCGGCCGGGTACGGGGTGGGCGGGCAGCGCAATTTCTATTTTTCTCATATGTACAACTGTCTGTACGATTGTCGCTACTGCTTTCTGCAGGGTATGTATCGCTCTGCCCACTATGTGATCTTTGTGAATTATGAAGATTTCTTTGCCGATATCGAATCAACTAGCGCTGAAGACTCACACCAGCCGAGCTGGTTTTTCTCGGGCTACGATTGCGACAGTCTGGCGATGGAGCCGGTGACGGGTTTTATAGCGGCGGCACTGCCAGTGTTTGCGCGCCTGCCGGAAGCCCGTTTGGAAATCAGAACCAAAAGTACCCAGGTGCGTGAACTGCTGGCCATGCCGCCAATGGAAAACTGTGTGGTGGCATTCAGTTTCACGCCTGATGAGATCAGTCGCGCGCTGGAGCACAAGGTGCCGTCTGTCGAAAAGCGAATTCGCGCGATCGAAAAGCTTCAGCTGCACGGCTGGCGAGTCGGGCTGCGACTGGACCCGTTAATCTATTGCGATGACTACAGTCTCCAGTATCAGCGGCTCATTGACTTGCTTTTCTCGCGTGTGCAAGCCGATCAGGTCCATTCAGTCAGTGTCGGCGAGTTTCGCCTGCCGCGCGATTTTTTCCGCAAGATGGTGCGGATCTATCCTCGGGAAAAGCTGTTTGCCGGGCCACTCGAGCAAGTCGATGGCATGGTTTCCTACCCCGAATCGATTGAAGCGTCGCTGCGCCAGTGTGTCCTGACAGCGTTGCGAGAGCACGTCGCTGATGAGCGAATTTTTCTGTGTGCCTGACGACCGATCGCCGCTGCCTGGCTGGCGCCGCGCACCCATAAGCGGCGAATTTTATCGATAGCGCGTGCCGGATCGCCATTCGTCGGTCGCACGGCACTGATGTCGATGGGTAGTTTCATTTTAGAAACATTGTTTCATGACGTTTGCGTCGCAAGTATGAAATTGATGTAAAGCGTAATGTACAGATAGTGGCTTTGGCCTTATCATTCAGAGCTGAGCGAATTATCGCTGCAAATACCAGATGTTGCGTTTAATGAACCGTGCAGCTGGTCCATCTTGTTTTAGCACCATCCTTGATAATCCAGATGACAAGACTAAGCGTAACCAGTTGGCTGTCTGTAATCGTGTTGGCCCTGAGTGGCTGTGGAACCATGCCGCAGTCCGGTTTTCCCGGCGTCGATATCGATAGTGGCAGCGGCTTGCCGGCCAATGTCAACGCGATTTCGATCGATGCGGCAGTCCTCAGTAATCCGGCCGAACTCGCGGTGCCTGCCGGGGACGCGGGCTCGCCTCCGCCTGTGTCTCTGACACGCTGGGATTACCGGATCGGGCGCGGCGACGTGTTGAGCATTGTCGTGTGGGACCATCCTCAACTGACGATTCCGGCAGGGCCTTTGCGCACACCAGCGGAAGCCGGCAACACGGTCCACACCGATGGATCTATCTTTTATCCGTTTATTGGCACATTGCAGGTTG
Organism: uncultured Granulosicoccaceae bacterium; assembly: GCA_937920585.1. Lineage (GTDB taxonomy): Bacteria > Pseudomonadota > Gammaproteobacteria > Granulosicoccales > Granulosicoccaceae > CAKZSB01. Next base: position 10,700 of record CAKZSB010000009.1, read on the forward strand.
TCGGTAAAACCGTCACCGAAGTCCGGCGTGCGATAGCAGCCGGGTTGAGTAATGTCATCCCCAACCCACAGGTAGACGTATCGGTTGCAAAGTTTGGGTCCAAGCGGGTTCATGTGACCGGGGCGGTGAAAGTGCCCCGCTCGATCCCGGTGACGAACCTGCCTAGAACAGTGATGGATGCCATTGAGCTTGCGCAAGGATTCAGTGAGCTTGCTGATGTTCAGCGGGTAAAGCTGCTGCGCGATGACATTGAATATGTATTGAATCTGGAGTTGTATCTCAAAAAGGGCGACAAGCGGCAGAATCCTCGCCTGGAACCGGACGATATTGTGGTCGTGCCGGAGTCGATTGGTCACGGAGTCTATGTATTAGGTGAAGTGTCACAACCCGGGCCTGTGCCGTTGCCTGGATTGCGACGAATAAGTCTTACCGATGCGTTAGCTCGAAGCGGTGGCATCGAAAAAAGAAGTGCCAATGCGCGCGGCGTATTTGTCTTTCGAGCTATGCCGGACGAGACAGTTAATGTGTATCAGCTTGATGTAACCGACCCGCTGGCGTTTTTGCTCGGTACACGCTTCCCGCTGGTCTCCAATGATGTCGTCTACGTAACCTCGGCCCCTGCGGCGCGCTGGAATCGCGTTATATCCAATATAATACCCAGCCTCGGTATTTTGAATACGCTGATTCTCCTGGACCGCAGAAATTGAATCTTTCATCGGTGCTCGTCGTGTGCACCGGCAACATCTGTCGCTCACCCTATGCGAGCGTAGCACTGCAACAAGCATTGCCGAATTGCAAAATTGATTCAGCTGGCACAGCCGCACCGCCGGACAGGCCAGCAGATGAGACTGTGGTCGGGATAGCCCGGTCGGAGGGGCTGGACTTAACAGCGCATCGGTCAAAGTTGGTGACAGATGAACTGTTGCACGCTCATGAACTGATTTTGGTCATGGAACGTGCACATATTCAATCCATACAAGATTGCACGCCAGAAGTGGCAGGACGCACTATGCTTATGGGTCACTGGTCGGATCAACGGGATCTTCCCGATCCGCACCGGCAATCTATTGACATGTATCAGGCCGTGTTTGCGCAACTAAAGGAAGACCTGGCCCTGTGGATCGGAAAGCTGGATTGAGTTATGAATAAACCTGTACAGATTCTTGAAGCCGGCAATGACACGGACGATATATATCAGCCGTTGATTTTGCTGTGGTCGCGAAAGAAGCTGATTATCGCCGTTACAGCGCTGTTTATTCTGGGGGGCGTAATTGCCGCAAACCTCATAAAGCCTGTTTATCGTGCGGACGCGCTGGTACAACTGGAGCCACGCAATGGTGGTATGGCGCTTTCATCCGATATCGCCGAGATTTTTGCCACAGAGTCCGAGGCGATCACCGAAATAGAAATCATCAAATCGAGGATGGTGCTCGGCCGAGTCATTGAAGAGCTAAACCTCGATGTTCTTGCAGAACCGGTGCGGTTGCCGGTGGTAGGAGATTTTTTGCTGCGCCACGAAATTCCAAGACCAGACTGGGGTTTTCTACGCAGCTACGCCTGGCACGATGAAAAAATATCGTTGGGCGAGCTGAATGTACCCAATAAATGGCTTGGATCGCAAATGATCGTCACATCCGATGGCGTTGGTGGTTATGAAGTGGTTTTACCTGATGAGTCTGTCGTTCAGGGGCGGGTAGGAGAGCAGTTGGCGGTTGCTGAAAATGACTTTTCCCTGTTGATTGACGAGTTGCGTGCACCGCAAGGAGTAGAGTTCAAGGTCAAACGCACGACCACATTATCGGCCGTTGGGCGAATCAGAAAAGGGCTGTCGGTAGCGGAAAAGTCCCGTAAAACCGGCATCTTGCAGGTTTCGATGATGTCGCCGGCCCGGCAAACAAGCCAACAGATAGTCGACAGGATAGTGTTGGCTTATGTTGGTCAGAACATCGGGCGTAGTGCAGAGGAGGCGGAGCGAAGTCTTGCGTTCATGCAGGCACAGTTGCCGAAAATTCAGGAACAACTCGGAGCGGCCGAGAGCAAGCTCAATGCTTACCGGCTGGAAAATAAATCTGTCAATCTGGATCTCGAAGCGCAGTCTGTTTTACAGCGAATCGTGACACTGGACGCGCAGATCAGTGCACTGTCACTGGAAGAAACCGAGCTGTCCAGGCTTTACACGCGAAATCATCCCAACTACAACGCACTGCTGGAGAAAAAAGGGCGTTTGTCTGATGAGAAAAGCAAGTTGGCTTCAGCCATTGAATCGATGCCCGCCACTCAGCAGGAGGTTTTGCGCCTCACTCGGGATGTAGAAGTGACGCAGCAGATTTATGTCCAGTTGTTGAACAAATCCCAGGAGCTCAATGTACTTAAAGCGGGGGCAGTGGGCAATGTCAGAGTCATTGATGAAGCCGCAGCGCCACCAGCGCCGGTAAAACCCCGCAAGTCGATGATTATTGCCCTGGCCGCAATGCTGGGCGCAATTATGGCGAGCGCGTTCGTGTTACTGCGAACTTCACTATCAAGCACCATCGATGATCCGGAAGAGTTAAAGAAACTGGGTATTCCGGTTTATTCGGTTGTGCCGCATTCTGAATTTCAAAACAAACTGAATCGACCGGTTGGACCTGAGCAGGGATTGCTCGCGCGGGAAAATCCTGCCGAGCTTGCTGTTGAAGCTGTGCGAAGCTTGCGTACGAGTTTGCACTTTGGCTTGCTTGACGGTGAGAGAAAGGTAGTTTGTGTCACCGGGCCGTCGCCGGCGGTGGGTAAGTCCTTTATTTGTGCGAATCTTGCCTACCTTGCTGCCACCTCGGGCTCGAGAGTGCTGTTGGTCGATGCTGACCTGCGTCGAGGCACGATCAGCCGTCACTTTGGCATAAGCAAGGAACTGCCAGGCCTGTCCAATATATTGTCCGGGCGACTGCACATGGATGATGCCATGTATGCAGTGGATGTTACGGAGAGTGAGACGGCGAAACGCAGGAAGGTAGCAACCGAGCACGAGCAACAAAATAAGAAGGAACCCGTATTTGCCGATAATCGAGAGCCCGAGATTTCAACTGCGGGATTCGATGAAACACTGGATTTTCAGGTATTCAGTGAAGCGGATCTGCCGGACGCCGAATTGCCCCGCAAGAGCACGTTGACGGTAGTGCCGCGCGGTTATGCCCCGCCCAATCCCTCTGAACTGCTGATGCATCCGCGTTTCAACGAGTTTGTCGATTCGGTGGCATCGCGGTTTGACATGGTGATCATCGATACGCCGCCAGTGCTGGCGGCAACAGATTCGATCATCGTCGGCAAGTATGCCGGCATGAATTTGATGGTGTTGAGACATAATTTAACAACATCGAATGAAGCCGAAGAAGCGGTTCAGATGTTCACCCAGAATGACCTGCGGATCACCGGTCTGGTGCTTAACGGCTACGATCGCCGGTATGGAAAGTATGGTGCCTACGGGGCGCAGTACGGCTATCGCTACGCGTATTATTGAGAAATCTCTCTGCGGCATAGCAAAAAAAAATTCCTGTGCTATGTTTCTTATGGCCAGTGTTTTACTTCTCATGATGTGCCAGACCTTCTTAATAACGCAAGGTAGGAGAATCCTATAGTGACCCTCAGTAAGAATAATTTTAACTCCAGAACCTTGTATGGTCTGGTGACAGCAGCATGCATTTTAGGTGTCACAGCATGCTCCAATAGTGACAGTTCGAGCGGCAGCACGGACGGCACAACCGATGGTTCGACAGGTACCGTTACACCTGATACGACGGCGGTAGCGGCAAGCACGCTGCTGACGATCCAGGTGATCGATGCTGCCGGCAATGCGGTCGACGATGCATCGGTGGATGTGACCGCCGATGATTCCAATATTATCGCTGCTGCTGACGAAAGCCAGAGCACCGGCACTGGTGCCGGCGGTATCGTAATAATCGAGCCAGGTACATTTACCGGCGCTGCTGACTTGCAGGTTCGCGCAAGCAAAGAAGGTTTTAACGCCAACAATGTGCCGGTAACCGTTGAAAACGGCGAGTCTGTCGTGCAGACCATCGTCATCACAGCGCAGGACGTTTCGAACGTAGTAGGTATCGGTAGCGCAACCTCCGTGGGGTCCGTTCTATCCGATCCACTGACAGCCTTCGCCCAGGCAGAGCCCGATGCGATGAACGATCCGGGGCAAACCTTTGTGCGGATCCCGGCCAATCCTGGTGCAACGACTATCGATGGCGTGGCACTTAGCAACAACCTGAATATCAACGTTATCCACTACGACGCAGACCAGAACGCCTCTCTGGATGCATATCCGGGTGGTTTCGCTGCAAGTGCCAGCAACCCGCAGGATTTTGTGAACGCCGGAGTTAACACGCTTGATGGCGGCAACGCCGTTGACGGCGACGGATTTGTTTTTCAGACACTAGGTTTTGCGTCCATTATCGTCACTGATGATGCGGGTAACATCGCTGAAAATTTCAACAGCCCACTCGATATTTCGATCGTGATAAAGAGTGATGCATTTAACGCTGCAGCCAATCGCAACTATCAGGCTGGTGACACCGTTCCTATCTGGAGTTTCGATGAAGCCACCGGTGAATGGCAGTTCGAAGAGATCGGTACCATCGTTGACAATGGCAGTGGTCGTCTGGTTGTGAATTTTCAAACCTCACACCTGACTTACTTCAGCCTTGCGACTGTCCGTGGCGGTATCTGCGGCGATGTCACTATTAACTACACCCTCGATGGCAGCTCGGCTGATGTCTCGGTTCCCACCTTCACTGGTCGCTACAGTGCTGAAGGCTACACACATCGCTTCACGGCCACTGGTGGAACCTACGTGCTGGAAGATGCGCCTTCCGGTCTGGCCCTGACGTTGACCGAAGCCATGACACTCGATGGTCGGGCAATCTCTGTATCACCGGCATCTTTCCAGTGTGCCAATGGTCAGGCGCAATCCGAAGCCGCGACACTGACTATATCCGGTGCGCCGGCGACAACCTACTCACTGACCGTTGAGCCTGTATCTTTCTGTCTGGCTCCTCAAGAGGCGAATGATCAGCCCATCACCGATTCGATTGTAACGCTGACCAACGGCACTACAGTCCTGTCAGGTAACACGGGTAGTGATGGTGCAGCATTGTTCAGCGATCTGTTGCCTGGAACTTACGCAGTCCGCGTTGGCGGTGACAATAACGCGACGAACGTGACCATTGTCGATGACTCTGAAGAGGTTGAATTGCGCTTCGGTCAGACCTGTGGCGGCGGTACGGTCACAACAGGTGGCAGCGGCACCGGCGGTTAGTCAAAAGCGGTAAGCAGTACAACGGAAAGGGCCCTGCGGGGCCCTTTTCTTGTTTTGGCAACCGCTAAAGTTGCGAATTGTCACAAGTCAAACCCGATTCGGCTCGGCGCACCCGGCAGACGGTATGATGTGCGGACACCGCATCAGAGTCAGAACTATTTTACGCTTCTCGCTTTTACTACTGTTACTGGTTTTCCGCCCGGTTGGCGGCGAAACATTGCGGATTGATGTCGCCGAGTTGGTCAGTGCACTGGATGCCAGTGCATCAGTGGACGGGCAGCTTGATGTGGCGCCGATTGAGGCGCTGGTGTTATCCACATTGCAACAGCAGCTTGCACTTGCGGAGCTGCAATTTGATCAGGGTGGACTGATCTACCAGCGCAGTTACCTCGATCGCGAGGTAGAGGGCGGGTGCAACAACACCACCGTGCGCGAAATGCAGGTAGAGATACGCATTCTGCAGGACAGCGCCGTGCTGTTCGACATCACGTCACTATCGGAACCCGTTTCGGTTCAATTGCAGCTGCAGGCTGAGCTTGCCGCCGATGGTCGAGCGCGGCAGGAATTTGGCATTCGACTCGGAGATTGCCAGCCGCTGGCCAGCGACAGTTTCGATTTCAATGCCAGCGGCCAGATCCGCGGTGAGCTGGGAGTCGAGCTCTCGTTGAATCCGCAGGCCCTGTCGAACGACGCGATTCGATTTACGCCTCAATTGCGTGTCACGGGAGAGCTTGCCAGTGAGAACATCAGAGTGCAGGTGGAAGACTCTGTGCTGCGAAATTTGCTCGAGGATTTTCTGGAGTCCGAGATACGCGATGCACTCGCGCCGGCGGCGATCGCCGCGCAACTGGAGTCTCTGGAAGAGAGTTTGCAGGCCCGGCTGGTCGATTCGAATTCCGCCACAATTGACTTGCAACTGCCCGATCCGGACGACACGCAGATTGCCAGTCTCTATCGACTGCTCGCCGGGCAATCCAGGTTGCCGCTGACGCTCGACTATCTGCGCGAAAACCGGCTGGCGCTGCTGGTGGCCATGCTGATCGGAGATCAGCAGACGATAACATCCATCCTCACCGATGCCGCGGGCTGCAGTCTCGCGCAGAAACTACAGACTGATTTGAGTCGTCAGGCGCTTTTTGCACAAAGTAACGGGCAATGTGTGGCGATCGATCCTGTGAGTAGCGAGTTGCCAATGTATTCGGATGCAGATTGTCAACTGCCGGTTGATTTTTTCCCGAGTGACTTTGCCGACTACTGCGAGCTTGTGCTCAGTGCCGCTTCGCTGGGTAATGCTGCGGTAAATACCGGCCAGCTCGGCAGATGGACTGTGTCCGCCGGCAATACACTGGATATCTCTGCGCGGCCCATGGCAGGCCTGCAACAGCCTTATGTGCAGCGCTTGCGTTACAAGTCTGTGGCCACCGATGCCGGTGTGTGCGATCTGGAAATGCGCGTGTACAGCCCGCACCCCGCTGTCACCGAGCGCCGCGCAGTACTGGCATTTCACGGCGGAAGCTGGCAGTACCGGCCGACCGGTTTTGTCGGCCTGGAAGTAATGGCGACACATCTGACCAACGCCGGCTACGTCGTGTTCGCGCCCTTCTATCGCCTGCTCGGAGATCGTGACGGACCGGCCGCCTGCCGCAATGTGCAACTTGACGATGTGATTGTCGATGGCAGCGATGCGCTCGACTGGGTACTGGACAATTCCGGCGGCTACGGCGCAACGGGCATACCGGTGGTGTTCGGGCAGTCAGCCGGCGCGCATCTGGCCGCGTCACTGGCGGTTTACCGACCGGATGACATCGCTCGTGCAGCCTTGTTGTACGGCCCGGTAGACTTTGGTGACTTTATCGCCAACCTGCAGAATGGTAGCAATGAGTCGAGTGAGGCACTTGGCATCATCGAAGCCGTCGCCGGTGCGCCGCTGGAGAGCCTGAACGCCGAGACGCCCTTAGTGGTAGCGAACAGCCTGCCAGCCGTGGTAGCCGCTGCCAGCCAGACGACTCCGCCACTTTTTCTGCTGCATGGAGAAATGGACGAGCTGGTGCCTTTCAGTCAATCTTCGCGCTTGTGCAATGCGCTCAGTGGCAATCCTGCAAATGGCCCCGCACCTTTTTCGTTTAACCTGACTGGCCAGCGTCGTATTTTTGGTTGCGATGAAAAAGGCAGTACCCTGCATCTTATTGCCCAGGGTGATCACGCGCTGGATATCTGTATCGCGCAGGGCATTTGTGCCAGTGGTGATCGCGCCAGTGCCGAGCTGACAGCAGATTCAATTGGTGCCATGCTCGACTGGATGGCACCTGCTGATCAGCTTGTGCCGGTATTGGACGATGCGACCGGTGGCAACGGCGGTGGTGTTTTCAACCTTTGGATTTTCTGGTTGCTGATTGCGAGCCGGTTTGGCCTGTCTGTTCAGTCGCCCATACCTGCACGAACCATGCGCTCGATCGCAAGACCATAACATTCAGCGCAAGCGGGTTGCAGGCAAAGCTGAACTAACAGCAGGGTGCGTGCTTTTCTATTGGGGGATTGGCGCAGACTGCATTATCATGCAGCAACTTCCTGCCTTGAGTTTGCTCCACCATGTTTGACGAAAGTTTGTTGCGTGAAATCCGGGATCGTTTTCACCATGTCGACAGCTGCCCGTATCAGGGTTCGCGTGCGTTTTTCGAAAATGCCGGTGGTTCGCTAACGTTAAAATCTGTCGTAGATGTGAATTCAGCACTCGCGGCCATCCCCGACAATCAGGGGCGCGACAACCCGGCGTCACATGAGCTGGTGCGTATTATCGATGTTGCCAAGCGCGACATGATGACCTTTCTCGGCGCGAGCAGCGGCGTTGTCTTTGTGGGCGAAAGTGGCACGGAGTTGTTGTTCAGACTGGTACGTGCAGCGGTGATGGGTTCTGATGCGGGCGGGCGTGTTATCGGCAGCACCCTGGAACACCCGGCAACTCGCAGTGCCTGCAAGCGCTGGTCCGAGGTGGCTGGCAAAACCTATGTGCAGGTCGCTCACAACAACGAAACAGCAACGGTAACCGCAGACGACTATGCGCCGCTGGTCACTGCCGATACGCGTGTGGCGACGATCGTGCAGACCAGCCCTGTCACCGGTATGGGCGTTGATGTTCCTGCGGTCGTTGCGACGATTCGGGCCGTATCGCCCGATTGCCTGATTATCGTCGATGGTATTCAGCACGCGGCGCATGGTGGTGTCGATGTCGATCACTATCAGGTCGATGGCTTTGCCGTATCTGCCTACAAAGTCTTCTCAAAGCACAACTATGGCGTAGCCTGGGCATCGCCGCGGCTGGCAGCGATGCCGCACGATCAGCTCGATGGCACGCCGGCAGAGCAGTGGGAGTTGGGTACGCGTGACACCTCAGCGTATGCCACTTTTACCGAGGTGGTCAGTTATCTTGACTGGCTGGGCTCGAACTTCACCAATTCAACGGATCGTCGTGCCAGGCTGGAAGCGGCCGGACAGGCGATGCGAGCCCACGAAGCGCATCTGGTCGACGCGATGATCGACGGTGTCGACGGGCAAAAGGGTTTGCGTGCGATGCCGCAGGTGTCGGTGATTGGCGGGCTGGACAATCCGGCGCGCGAGGGTTTGGTAGCGCTGGTGGTCGATCAGATTGCCTCCGCGGATGTGGTCGCCCATCTGAATGGCGATGGTGTGCGCACTCACGTCAGAAAAGCGGATTATTTTTCCGGCAATATTCTCGAACCGCTTGGGCTCGATACCTGTGTCAGAGTGTCGATGTGTCATTACAACTCCAGTGCCGAGGTCAAGCGTTTCCTGGTCTCACTGGAGCGTTTGATCAACGCCTGAAGCTTTTTATCGGGAACCCTGCAGGCAATTCGTGGTCACAGCGATCAGCGTCCCCCGAAACTCTCTTTTTCGTTTCCACAATTAACACGAGCTTCTGTTCCATGAAAAATTATCGATCTGTTTTTGCCAGTCTCATTGCCGGCATCGGACTTATGGCTGCTGGCGTTTCCACCGCCGCCGACGGCATGGTGGTTGTCGAAAGCGCACACAGCGTTAAGGCTACTGCCGACAAACTGGAGGAGGTATTGAAAAGCAAAGGCATGAAAGTGTTTGCGCGAATCGATCACGCCGCGGGCGCTGCCTCTGTCGATATGGAGCTTCGGCCCACCGAACTGGTGCTGTTTGGCAACCCGAAGGCCGGCACGCCGCTGATGATCTGCAGCCAGAGCGTTGCCATCGATCTGCCGCAAAAAATGCTGATCTGGCAGGACGCGGACGGCAAAGTGCAACTGGGCTACAACGATCCGGCACATTTACAGGCGCGTCATGCCATTGAAGGTTGCGATGAGGTGCTGGGCAAGGTGAGTGGTGCGCTTGGAAATTTTGCCGCTGCTGCGGCTAAGTAACCAGTGCTCTGACAACACTAAAAATTGGAATACAGTATGGCCTTTGATGTGCCGGTTACGGCCCAGTTCAGCTATCACACCTGGGGTGCGGCACATCAAAAGCCATCCCCTGCGGGCGAGCGTACAAGCGGCCATCGCGGCGTTGCGCTCACTCACAATAGAACAACTATTCCTCAATCGCGCGCCTTGCGCTGACCACTTCTTCACTCGCTGTATCC
>CAKZSB010000010.1 GCA_937920585.1 uncultured Granulosicoccaceae bacterium
ACCGATGTCATCGCGGAGTCCGGTGGCCGCGAACGCGGTTCGGGCTACAACCCGCTGCGAGGGGATGAAGTCGTGCGCTACAGTCGCGATTTGCTCGATCGCCATTTCCCGCTTGAGCACGGCTCGCACCACCATATGCTCAGCTATCAGATCGAAAACGGTCAGCTCACCGCACGCAGTGGAACCGGCGAGACAATCGCGTTGCTGGACACAGCCCAGTTCAAGGGTTTTCGCGGCGAAGCTGACAAGCCCGTGTCGATCCTGCTGGGCAAGAACGGCCTGCATGCGGACATAAAATTCGACGCCACTCATCCGATCGGCAAACGCGATCATGCCGGTATTTGCGATATCGAACTTGAATCGGCGGTCACAACGATCATGGATTGCGAGGACTCGGTCGCCTCTGTCGATGTCGATGACAAGGTCATGGTCTACCGCAACTGGCTCGGCCTGATGAACGGCACTTTGCGCCATGAATTCTCGAAGGGTGGCGTGAAGATCGATCGCAAACTGCAGCAGGATCGCGAATACACAGCACCCGATGGCAGCACCCTGACCCTGCACGGACGAAGCGTCCTGCTGGTGCGCAACGTCGGCACCCAACTCGAGATCGATGCAGTCCTGCTGAATGATCAGCCGGTGCCGGAAACACTGCTCGACGCCATGTTTACCTCTTTGTGTACCAAACACAATCTCGGCGCCGATCACGACATGATCAACAGCCGCAGCGGTTCGGTTTACATCGTCAAACCCAAAATGCACGGCTCCGATGAAGTCGCGCTGGCCAGCGAGCTGTTCGGGCGCGTCGAGGACGCTCTCGGCATGGAACGCAACACGCTCAAAATGGGCATCATGGACGAGGAGCGCCGCACTACCGTCAATCTGAAAAACTGCATCAACGCGGCCAGTGATCGCGTTGCATTCATCAACACCGGCTTCCTCGATCGCACCGGCGATGACATCCACACCAACATGGAAGCCGGGCCGATGTTGCCCAAGGCTGAAATCAAGCAAGCACCGTGGCTGGTTGCCTACGAAGACAGCAATGTCGACGTCGGACTCGCCTGCGGCCTTAAGGGCCGCGCGCAGATTGGCAAGGGGATGTGGGCGATGCCGGACGAAATGGCGGCGATGATGAAAAACAAGGTTCAGCACTTGAAACAGGGTGGCAGCACAGCCTGGGTACCCTCGCCCACGGCGGCCACCTTGCACGCGATGCACTACTTTATGCTCGATGTACCCGCTTTGCAGGACAGACTGAAAACTCGCACCGCGGCACAGGTTGACGACATCCTGAAAATTCCGCTGCTGCCGGCTGGCAGAAATTTGTCAGCGGACGAGATTCAACGTGAACTCGACAACAACGTTCAGGGCATCCTGGGCTATGTCGCACGTTGGGTTGGTCAGGGAATCGGCTGCTCAAAAGTGCTGGATATTAACAATGTGGCACTAATGGAGGACTGCGCAACGCTGCGTATTTCCAGCCAGCACATCGCCAATTGGCTGCACCACGGCATTCTGACTGAACAGCAGGTTATCGAATCCATGCAGCGTCTGGCCGAGTTTGTCGATCGACAGAACCAGCACGACCCTGATTACACACCGATGGCCCCTGATTTTGATTCCAGTGTCACCTTTCAGGCATCGCTGGATCTGGCGTTAAAAGGCCGTGCACAACCCAACGGCTATACCGAATTCATTCTCTACGATCGCCGCCAGGAAGCGAAGGCCTCTTAACCACTGCGAACACCAGGCCTGGCGTCGCTTTTGACGCCGGGCCTGGCATTGAAACCTCGGTTCAACATTACGATAGGGCTTTTAACGACGGTTTACTTTAAAGATTTTGAGCAGACTGAGCGCTAGTTATTGAACAGGCTATGCCGCAACACCCGAAGGCCCCCCAATGGCTCAGGTTATCGTATCCGAAGCGTCCGACCACGCTGGCAGCACACCGGCAACACGCTCTTCTGATCCCTATCGATCGGTTCTCATGTTGCGATTTGCACTGCTCAATGTGCTCGCCTTTGCGTTACTGGGTGCTGCGACCATTCAGGGTTACGTCGGGAAAGTACTGGAGGCCGACCAAACCTATCTGTCAGTGATTATTTTTATTGTGTTCCTCGCAGGACTCGCCATTTGTACCCATAAGGTATGGCAAACGAGCAACGAAATCGACGCGTTGAACGCGCCCGAAGGGATCAAATCTGCCGCGATCGCCCATTTGGTTCAGCGCGACCAGAACGGCGAACCCGCGATCCGCGACGGCTCTATGCGGTTGCGCCTCGCTCAACGTATCTCCGCCGTCCGCCACCTCGCGAACACGCTTGTACTGCTGGGCCTGATCGGCACCGTGCTCGGGTTCATCATTGCCTTGTCGGGTGTGAGCCCTGAGCAGGCGGCCGACGTGAATGCCATCGCTCCAATGGTGTCAACGCTGATTCGCGGCATGTCCACCGCGCTCTACACCACACTGATCGGATCTATTCTGAATGTCTGGCTGATGGCCAACTTTCAGATTCTTTCCGGCGGAACTGTGCAGTTGATGGCGCGCTTGTCAGACCTGAGTCAGCAAGATGCGTGAACTCGATCTGTTTGATGAAGACAGCAGCGCGACCCTGTTTCGCGATGTGATCATGCTGGCGCTGGCAGGGTTCGTCACGCTGGTGATGCTGCTTTTACCACATATCAATCCAAAGGCCCTCGCCGAGGAGGCGGCAAAATCCCCCGGCAATCTGACAGTGGAATTGCGCTGGCCGGACGATATCAATGCCGATGTCGACCTGTGGGTCGAGGCCCCCGGCGACCGGCCGGTCGGCTACTCGAACAAGGGCGGCCGGGTATTCAATCTGCTGCGCGACGACCTGGGTGACACAGCAGACCTCACCGGCCTTAATTACGAATTCACCTACAGCCGGGGCGTACCGGAAGGCGAATATGCAGTCAATGTACACCTCTATCGCAATCCGGCGAAAACCTATCCGGTACCGGCTACGGTTGTCGTCAGTCTGAAGCGGCCGGGATCCAAGACCGCAAAGCAGATTCTGGTCAGCAAGCTGGAACTGACTCATCAGGGTGAAGAGGCGACTGTCTTTCGATTCAATCTGGATGAAAAAGCGAGCCTTGTCAGCGGCAGCGTAAACAACCTGCCGAAAAAACTGCGGAATAAAAAGACATGAATCCGGTTCTGCTCTGGTTTGGCACAGCGGCCCTGATTATCGGTGCGCTGGCCTCGATCGCGATCTGGTCGCCAAGAGATCGCAAAATCAAGCTCGGCGCGCTGGCTTGCGCCACTGCACTGCTACCCGTTTGCTACTTCAGCCTCGACGATCTGCTCGGCAGACCCAAGGCAATCGACCTCGAAGCAGCCATCGGCTACACCGAGGAGGCGGCCGTACTTAGCTCGGTTGTCGAGGAAGACATTGCGATTTACCTGTGGCTGAAGCTTGAAGGTATCGACGAGCCTCGTTCATTTGAATTGCCGTGGAACAAGCAAATGGCTGTCGACCTGCATCAGGCGCAGCAACAGGCGGAAGCGGAAGGAACCAAGGTCAAGATGCGCCGGCCGACCGAAGATTCTCTGGATGACCAGGAACCGGTATTCTACGCTGCCGCTCAACCGGCACCGCCGCCAAAGCAGGCGCCGGACGAGAGTCCGCTGGTTTTCCAGGCAAGCCGACCGGACTAGCAAATCGGGGCACCCCGAACTACCCGCGAGTGCGCCGCCTGAAGTACACTGCGGCGCCCCGTTTAAGTAGATCCACTTGCCGCAACCGAAGCCACCAGTCAATAGTCAGCCGCACGGCAGGCACTTGCTGATTGACCTGTACACCTCGTCGTCATCTCTGGCTGATCCGGTATTGATGGAATCGGCGATCAAGGCCGCAGTCGAGGCATGTGGCGCACACTTAATTCAGTATCGCTCGCATACCTTCGATGGCGGTGGCCTGACGGCATTCGCCATGCTTGCCGAAAGCCATCTCTCGGTACACACCTGGCCGGAATTGGGTTTCGCCGCCTTCGATATATTCACTTGCGGCCCGAATACGGACCCCCATCGCGCAAGACGCGTGATTGAAGAATTCTACCCGCCGCAACGCATTGAACTGCGCGATATCACGCGCGGCGACTGACTGGTATTACACCTGGAATGCGGCATTGCGCCCATTCGCAATGGAACAGCTATTCTTCCTCAGGCCTTACTAACGGGCTCCGACGGATACGCTGAACTGGTCGAGTACAAATTCCCCCTGCCCCCACCAGATTTCAGATCCGAATTCCAGCGAGCCGACACACCAATGGGGTTGCAATGGCTCCAGGCCCATCAAGGGTGCATTTTTTTGCGTCCATTCCAGAAAGGCATTCCAATCGAGCGAGCCACTGGTTTGCGTGTCTTCCAGCACGAAGGCGATATAGCTGGTGGAGCGGGATGCATCGGCAAATACATACCACAATTGATCCTGAATCACTGCCATCGTCAGCGGCTCACGATAGGGGTATTTGTCACCCGCCTGTACCCACACCATCATTTCATAGACACGATTATCGCCGGCCGAATTGCCCGGCCCCTTGATATCGCAGCTTTCGTGAAGAAAGGACTCGGCGGCAACGTTGATCTCACGGTTGGCAGAACCCGATTCCCGATAGGCGTAGTTCATTGTCAGTCGGGGCAGACTGTCCAGCCGTTCCGGCAGGCCGGTTGCAGCCTTGTCGCCTGAAATCTCGATGCCGTGTTTATTGCCATAGATCACTTCTGGATAGGCTTTTACTGCCGATTGCTCGCCATCAATGCTGGCGAGCCAGTCGTATGACCAACCAACCGGCAATCTAAAACCGGCGCCCGATGCAGATCCATGGATACACTGTCGCCATTCATCGCTGTTTACTTTACCGCTGCCCCAGGTATTGTTGGACAACAGAATTGTTGGCCCGGCAACGCTTAAGGTATCCCAGCTTGCGCACTGGCTTTGCGTACCGGCAAGCAGCGCTGTGTCGGCGGCAACTTGCTGCAAACACCCCGCTGCCAGCATGGCGGGAAACAACAGGCGCCTGATCACCACGGACTGCGCGGACAGGTTTAGCATGCTTTGCATTTTGTTTGCTCTTGAGCGTTTATCGTTCTGACAGAAACTGTGATTAATTGATCATCACGCGCTAGCAGCAGAGGCACTGACTGGCCGATCTGCGTGTTGTTCCAAAGCTTCTGATAAAGCTGATCGCGGCGGCGAACCCGTTGATTATCTATTGCGATGATTTCATCGCCGGGTCTGATATCGGCGTATCTCGAAGGCCCGGCCGGAACGGTTCCGAAAACAAGCAAATCAGCATCCACAGACAACCCCAGCCAGGGACGTTCGGAAGCGCTGGAGTGGCCGTGGATCAGCAACTCACCCATCACGTCGATCAATTCGTCGATCGGTATGAACAGATTGCCAGCGGGCGACCGAGGCGCATTGTCCTCGACACTGGCCACACCGTAGGCGCCGATACCCAGCAGCCGCGACTCTCTGTCAATCAATGCGGCGCCGCTGAAGTGCTGTCGCACTGGCGTGGTGCGCAGGGCATCGGCAAGAAAATACTCGGCGGCGCCTGAAAACGGTGCGCGCGAGACCAGCTCAACGGCACCCGCAGCGGTGCGGCCGCGGTAGTCGACCGCAAGCAGCCGCTGGCCCACTATCGCTGCGGACGCAGTACCGATTTCCAGCGCCAGCGTGCCGTTGGGCAGATCGGCGCGCAACAGTGCCAGACCGGAGGCGATGTCATGGGCTATTACACTCGCCGGCACTGCTTCGCCAGATTGAAAATACAATGTGATATAGCGGGCGTGCAGCACCAGGTAGGCCGCGGTCACCAGCAGGCCATCGCCGCCAATGACAATCGCACTGCCCTGCCGTTCTGTGCCGAGCGAGGCCGCACTGGCCGCCGTTGCCGGCACGGCTGCGCGAAGCTCGACGATGCCGGTTAAAAATTCGTCGACATCAGGCTCTGCACTGACAGCGAGCGAACAAGCAATAAAGACTATTGCTGAAAGACAGCGAATTCGCCGTAACAAGCTCAATTGATTTTCGCCGCCGCATTTTTCAAAAAGAGCAACCAGTTTAACGCGACAAGCCGGCTTAGCGCCGGCTTGTAGCAGGAAAACACATTACGCACACTATGTGCGCACCACCTAGGTACTATCGATCAGATGGAGGATTGACCGCCGCTGGCGATGGTGCTTCCTCTGGCGCTGTAGTCTCGGGCTGAGGTGCTGCCACCGCGGGCACTTCATCCACTATACGCGTTGTGGGCTGACCCGGCGCAGACAAGGGTGCTACGGCAGCCCCGATCGCAGGTTCATCAACTGATGCCGGAGCTGTCGTGCCGTTGCCAGCGATGTTCGTTGCCGGCGGACCTGCCGAGATTTGCGTATCGGCGAAATCTTCCAGCTCGCGCAGGTAGCCCAGCCGCTTGCCCGCCAGCGCCTCTTCACCCAATCCCGGCGAATGCGTGATGCGGTAATCCCATCCGAGTGCTCCGGCATAGCCGTTGTTATACCAGCTGCTCAGCATTTGCTCATGCGTGGCGTCACTCAAGCCCTCAACCGGATACTCACCCATGATCATCGGCTTGTCGCCCATACCAAGTTCTGCAGGCGTGCGAGTGTAGGGCCAGTAGGCGTTGACCCAGTCATAGATGTGGATCTGGTAGAAATCGACATCAAGGTTGCGCCACGCCGGCGCCCATTTGATTGCCGCACTACCGATTGACAGCGGAATATCAGGCGTTGCTGCGCGCAAAACGCTAATGGTGTCGGCCAGAAAGACTTCCATCTGATCGTGCGTCACATGCTCGAGCTCAGCATTGGGATCGAAGTCCTGACCACCGTACTTGTCGGCTCCGGTCACGGCCCACTCAGGCTCATTGATAACATCCCATGAATGCAGCGCATCGCGATGCGGGCTGGCCTGTAGCGCTTCGGCGAAGGGTCGCACGACGTTTTGCATCAGGCCTGCTCGGCGCTGGTCATCGATTACGATGTCGCGATAGCCTGTAGCCTGGATTCCGACCACATCGCGGCTGGGGCGAAAACCGTCGAACGAGAACAGACAGAACATGATCCGGACATTGGCGTTAGCGGCAAGCTCCAGGGCCTTGAGCCCGTCATCGATAGCTTGCTGGCCCAGTTGCTGTGGCACGCCGTTGCCGTCGAAAGTGATTGCCGTGGTCCAGAGCTCTGGCCAGACCCACCAGCGCACGACTTTTACACCGTGCTCGGCCATTTCGTTCAGCTCGCGGGCATAGCTGTCAGGATCTTGCGCGACCCCCTTCTTGGCCCAAACGTCGTTGCCGCCGAAATCATTGGCAAAATGCTGCCAGGCGTAATTGATGCCAAAACTGAATTGCTCGCGCAACTCGGCAGCCTGAACAGAAACGCTGAGCATCACTGTAAAGACCAGTGAAAGCGCAGAAGTTTTGCGCATATTTTTCTCCAACCAATTGAAAACATGGTGGAGCGGCGAACCAGATCTGACTGATCAGATGCCAGGAACTCATTCGCACTCCCCAACCGATAACAGCGTTAGCGGCAAAGGGCACGACAAACTTCAGAGAACCAAAGGCTTGCGATAATTGCAGAATGTAAAACTGTGAGCCTTGCGTGACGGAATCGTCAACGCCACGGCCAGGGTCGGGCGAATGCTCAGATTAGAAACAGGCCGGACACAAGCCCGATCAGCCCGCCGAACACAGCTCCCCAAACCACCAGCCATCCCAGGTGCTGGCGAATCATGCGCTGGACAATTTCCTTGACCATTTGTGGAGTCAGTTCATCGAGGCGAGCCTGCACGAGCGCCGATATACGGGCGCTGAAGTCATCACTGGCGGTGACACTACCCAATTGCTTGCGCAAGTTTTCCTGAAACGACGGCGCGCTGACCGTCTTGACAAGAAAATCACCCATTTTCTCCTTGAACGGAGCGCGCAGCGGATCCAGCGCCTTCTCGCCCCCCACCATGGCGAGCATGCCCCCGAAAGAAGATGCCGTGATGACGGCAACCAGCTGATCGAACGCGTCGTCCATGTTCAGATTGCGGACCACAGGCTCGAGATCAATAGCCTTGCTATCGCCATCACCGCCAATAAAACGGGCGACGCTGTCAGGGCTGAAAAGATCACGCATCACCAGCGTATGAATCGCGCCCTTGAAATTATGGAATTGATTGGGGATCACACCAGACCCGTACAATCCAGGCACACGTTCGAACAGCATGTGCACAGCGAGCCAGTTGGTCAGCGCGCCGGACAAAGCAAACAATCCTACTGTGTACACCAGACGCCCGGTCTCACCGGGCAACATCAAACCAAGGCCGACCAGCGCCAGCGCAATTAGATTGGGAAAGACGTTCTTATCAAACAACACGTGTTTCTCGCCTCGGGAATCGATACGGGAGCCAGCTACCAGAGCAAATCGTCTGGCACTTTGAAATCAGCATAGGGATCGTCGTCACCAGTTTCGTCAGTTTCATCGCGATCGTTCAGCACCACGACGCAGCTTGAGTCACGCAGGGCTATTTTTTCGGCAACTGCCCGGACGACGATTGCATATTTATCGCCACGCCTGACCAGTGCGAGCAGCCCGTTGACCAGGTCTCGACGGTGCCGGGTGTCGACGTTAATCGTTTTGATCAAACCATCTTCAGTGAAACTAAATTCAATATCACCCTGCGATGTACGCAGATCGTTCATCTCGACCAATTGACGAACCTGGGCTGCGACGGCGCGCAATTCGGCCTCCTCGCGCTTGACTCTGTTCAACTCGCGATCGTTGTCTCGTTTGGACTTCTCGGCATCGGCAGCAGCCGCGGCGATCTCGTCGTCGACCTGATTGCCGGTACGTTTGAGTTTTTCCTTCGAGTTCTTTGCTTTACGCGCTTTTACAGCCTGCTTTTTATTCGCAAGGCCGGCTTTGAGCAGCTGATCCTGAAGAGAATTTCCCATAGTGTTACCAGATATTAGCGTCAGTTTTCGGTGGAGAGTGTTACCGGCGCCGACTCGCGGCGGCTGCCATCGCGCCGCATGGATACGGCAAGCGCCACGATAAACAACGCCATCAGCACGACGACAATCGTTGGCGCCGGCGCACTGCCGATGAACAGACTCAGGGTTACTCCGCCCACCGCTGCCAATACCGCCGACACGATTGCCACGCTGAGCATGTCTTCAAAACGGTCGCATAGTAGATGGCCAATCGCACCTGGAGCAATCAACATGGCGATAACCAGAATCAGGCCGACTGCCTTTAAGCCCGCCACAATCGCCACTGACAATACCACCAGCAAGCCGTAGTGCAGAAATCTCACGTTCAAACCAATCGTCCTGGCGTGCAGCGGATCAAAGGCGCAAACCAGCAGATCGCGGCGACAGACCAGCACCGCTGCGGTAATCGACAGCGCGACGATTGCCATCTGCCAGATGTCCGGCCACACGAGCCCGAGGATATCGCCGAACAAAATATGATCCAGATGCAAATCCGTTTCTATCAACGAAAACAGGACGATGCCAAGCCCAAACATGCCGGAGAATATCACGCCCATTACCGTGTCTCTCTTGACACGACAATTCTCGGCGATGTAACCGGTGGCAAGGGCGCAAACCATGCCGGCGACAAACGCTCCGAATACGATTGGCAGCCCGGCGATATAGGCCAGTACAACCCCCGGCAAAACCGCGTGAGACACCGCGTCACCCATCAATGCCCAGCCCCGCAACACGAGAAAGCAGGACAGAATTGCCGTCGGTATAGCCAGCAAAATCGCTGCAGCAATCGCCTGCTGGACAAAATCGATTGCAAAAAGGCCGAGCCAGCTTTCAGACATTGCCGGCGCTCTGAGTTGTAAGGTCTTCAGCGCGAAGCAGTTGCCGGCGGCGGGCGCGGCGCATACCGTGCACCGGCGCGAAATAGAACACCAGCAAAAACAATACGAGTTGCAGGGTGATAATAAGCCCGCCGGTAGCGCCATCAACAAAATAGCTGAGATAGCAGCCAATGGCAGAAGTTGCAGCTCCAATGCCCACGCTCAACATCAACAGGCGAGGAAATCTGTCCGCCAGCAGATAGGCTGTGGCGCCGGGCGTGACCACCATCGCAATGACCAGAAATGCGCCGACGGTTTGCAGCGCGGCCACTGTGCAGGCACTCAACAAGGTGAAAAAGATAGCTTGCAACCAGGTTGGCCGCAGGCCAATCGAGCGCGCGTGTACCTCGTCGAAAAAAACCACCATCAGATCTTTCCAGATCACCAGCAGCACGGTAAGCGAGACGATTGCGATAATCGCCAGTTGCAGCGTATCGGCGGGATCAATCGCCAGTACATTGCCGAAAATGATGGTCTCGATGCTGATCGATGCCGGCGACAGCGACACCATGAAAAGGCCAAAACCAAAAAAGCCGCTGAAGATCAGGCCGATCACGACGTCTTCTTTCAATCGGGTGCGCTGACTTATCAGCAACATTGCCAGCGCGGCCAGCCCGCCTGACAAGAACGCCCCGACCGAAAACGGCAGACCGAGCATATAGGCGCCGGCTACCCCGGGTACTACAGAATGCGAAAGCGCATCGCCGATCAGAGACCAGCCCTTGAGCATCAGATAGGCAGACAAAAATGCACACACGGCTCCAACCAGCGTTGTCACCCAGATGGCATTCACCATGTAGGCGTAGCCAAAGGGTTCGAGCAGGCTATCGATCATGCCGTCGTTCGGCTTCGCCGTAGAGAACAAACGGGCGCTCGTCGTCAGTGATCACGGTCACTTCGCGTGCGTCGTCATCGTTGTGCAAATCCGCGCCACTGAGAATGTGAAAACGCAGAACACCGCCAAACGCGGCCTCGAGATTGGAGCGGGTGAAAACCCGTTCGGTGGGACCGGCTGCCAGCACGGTTCTGTTGATCAACACCACCTGATCGCAGAACGCAGGCACGCTGCCGAGGTTGTGAGTAGACACCAGCATTACCCGACCTTCATCGCGCAGCTTGCGCATTAACTCGATGATGGCCTCTTCGGTTTTGACGTCAACTCCGGTGAAGGGTTCGTCGAGCAGGATGACCTGGCCTTCCTGTGCGAGTGCGCGGGCTAGAAACACCCGCTTTTTCTGACCACCCGACAACTGACCTATCTGACGCTCGCGGTAATCGATCATCCCGACCCGCTCGAGTGCCAGATCGACGCTCTCCCGATCCCGCTTGGACGGGCGGCGCAAAAAACCCATATGACCATAGCGCCCCATCATCACGACATCATCAACAAGGACTGGAAAGTCCCAGTCGACTTCTTCACTCTGCGGAACGTAGGCGACGGCATTGCGCCTGGCACCTCGCCCGGCCGGCGCACCAAGTATCTCGACCTGCCCTGCCGCCAATGGCACGAAACCCATCAGGGCTTTGAAAAGTGTGGATTTACCCGATCCGTTGACGCCCACCAGCGCGCATATCGAACCGGTGGGAATGGAAAATGACGCATCGACGAGCGCGGTAAAACCATTCGGGTAACGCACCGATATACCCTCGGCAACTACCCCCGGCGAATCCGTTCGCTGTACCGGATCGCCTGTCACTGGCTCAAGCCTTCGACAATCGTCTCTATCGTTACGCGCAGCAGATCGATATAGGTTGGCACCGGGCCATCGGGCTTGCTCAACGAATCGACAAACAGCACACCGCCGTAACGGGCGCCGGTTTCACGCGCGATTTGGCGAGCCGGTTTGTCCGATACCGTGCTTTCGCTGAAAATAACTGGTATCCCGTGCTCGCGAACTGCATCGATGACTTTTCTCACCTGCAGCGGGGTGCCCTGGGAATCTGCGTTGATCGGCCAGAGGTAAAGCTCGCGCAGTTTCAGATCGCGAGCCAGATAGCTAAAAGCCCCCTCACTGGTCACCAGCCAGCGATGGGCGTCGGGAATGGTGGCCAAACGCTCGCGCAGAGGGGTTAAAGCGGCCTCTATGCGCTGCAGATAGTCGGCCGCATTGGCAGCGTAGCTGTCGGCGTTGGCCGGGTCGAGTTCGGTCAGCGCGACGCGTATGTTTTCAACGTAGATGCCGATGCCATCGGGTGACATCCAGGCGTGCGGGTTGGGTTTGCCGCTGTAGGCGCCTTCGCCGATTCCAATCGGCTCGATGCCCTCTGACACGACAACAGCCGGCACGTGATCGAGCCGCTGCAGAAATTTTTCGAACCAGCGCTCCAGATTCAATCCGTTCCAAAGCACAAGATCTGCGCCGCGAGCGCGCAGCAAATCGCGCGGAGTGGGCTGATAACCGTGGATTTCCGCGCCTGGCCGGGTAACGGAGACGACCTCGGCGTTGTCACCCGCCACATTGCGAGCGATATCGGCGATAACCGTGAAAGTCGTTAGCACGCGCGGTTTGGCCAAAGCTGCCGACGCGCTCGCCAGACACAACAAAGCCGCCAGCGCCGCAAACAGCGGTATCACTCGCAACACGGCGACACTTCGCACGAAAGCTCCTGACACTTTGTCTCCACTAAAACTTAGCCAAGACTTATTTTATACATACTGGCGAATATTTCAAGCGTATGCCATACTTCTCTCGATTCAGTATCGGAGTCAGGACTATTTCAATCGGCAACACGCTGCCCAGCGCAGATGAGCAGGCTGCGCTGTTCAGCCACGTGCGCGAAGCGCACAAATATGAGGCGATCGAGGACTACGTCGAGCTGATCGATGATCTTATCAACGCTACAGGCGAGGCAAGGCTTGTGGATATCGCCAATCGAATGGGCATTACCCAGCCTACCGCCAGCAAGACAATCGCCCGATTGCAGCGCGAAGGCTATGTAACTTCCGAGCCCTATCGATCCATCTTCCTGACCGACAAAGGCAAAAAGACCGCCGAAAGCAGCCGCGAGCGACACGAAATTGTCTATCGTTTTTTAATGGCGCTGGGCGTTCAGGAGGAGAATGCGAGACGCGATTCCGAGGGAATGGAACACCATGTGTCAGATGAAACACTGGCGGTGTTTGAGCGCTTTACAGCGACTCAAAGCAGCAAACAATAACTCGATAACCTGCCCGCAGCCACTTGCCACGGGCCTGAAAACAAATACTGCTTTATATTGCGTGTTGCTCGAAGTCCAGCCCGGCCAGTCTCTCACGCCCGCCTACAACCGCAAGATTCTCGTGTTCCTCGCGCAAGTATTCTGCAGCGACACGCTTTAAATCATCCAGTTTCACATCAAGCACGCGTTGGCGAAAGTTGCGCTGATAGTCAGCCCCGCGTCCGTAGCGCTCGGCAAAATAGTTACCGATCGCCTCACCGGCTGGCGAACCCGGTTTATCTATCCGGCTGATGACACTCAGAATCGCCTCTTCGAGTAGTCGCTCCTCGTGCGTTTCGTTCGCGAGCCAGTTGAGCGAAGATCTGAAATCGTCGAAGGTCTCCTCGATCCTGGGATCACGATAGGAGTAAAACCGAAACGCCTGGCTGTCGCTGTCGTAGCTTGCACCACCACCGTAGGCGCCGCCCTTCTCACGCACCGCGCTGTGCAAAAATCCATTCCCGAGATATTCGCCAAGCACCATAAACGCCGCAGAATCGGCATGTCCTGACGGCACAGCCGGATAGGCTATAGAACAGTAGTTGACCTGGGCATTCACTGACCACGCAACGCGCGCACGGCCAGCCTGCCAGGCTGGTGCGAAGACGCCGCTGGTATCGAACTGGGCGAAGTCCCTGGCGCTGGTGGCTGCATCGATTTCGGCCTGCATATCGGCCTCGCTGACAACCAGCCATTCGCGCCGGGCGGCACTGACACACTCGTGCAGTGCCACGAGCTTGTCACACAGCGCCGCAGCTGCTGCGCTGTCCTGACGAATGGAATCATCGAGTGCCTTCAGTCGGGTTACCGCCGCCAGACCACCCCAGTGATCCGATAGTGCAGCCGAAGCACTAAGCCCCGCACTAGCGGCCATCATTGCGAGCGCGTGACCACGGCCGGCGATAGAACTCTCGCGTCGGACGCGCGCCTGTGCTATCAGGTCAGCAATCCGGTCCTGCTCACGCAAATTCGCCGAGTTGAGAGTTTCGTCGATGAGCCGCGACATATGCTCACCGTTTCGATTCAGGGCCTTGGCACTGATCACGAGCGATGAATGCAATTGATTGCTATCACCCAGCACGCTGCGGGTGCTGATTCGAGCGCCAATACCACCCAATACTGCAGCCTGCTCGGCCTGGGTTTCAATATAGCTTCGCCCCGCACTACCCACCTCTGCCAGGCACATGGTGTACAGCGGCAATAAATCGCTGAGCTCCTGCTCAATCGCCGGCAGATCCATCACCAGCTGCTGATAGACCATCCCGTTGGTGCCCGCAGCATAATGTACGGCCGGTAAATTACCGATCTGTCCGGCGGTGCCCTGCGGCATTCTAAGCTCGGCCGGCACATCATCGAGCGTGACGCGAGGCAACAGTTCGGCATCGTCAACTGCCGACTGCCTGGCTTCGAGGTCCTCGGCAAGCTTCGCAATTTGCGCTCGCTTTGCATCAGTCAGCTCCGCGGTCATGCGGGCCAGTCTTTGCTTTTCATCGGCCTCCTCGCTGGCGGCCAGTTTGGCGTCCGGGGTCATCACTAGGCGAATTCGATGTTGGTTGTCGAGCAACTGGGTGCGAATCAGGCGCGGAATGAACTGCGGATCTTCCGCATCGGCGCGCAGCTCTTCCAGCAACTGATCGATATCCAGCGCAGCCACGGGATCGCCTCCATGCAATGCAGGTGTCAGTGCGCGCATGGCCAGTTGCAATCCGTACGGAAAGCCATCGCCAGTGACTTCTCGCTGTGACAATTCGAGCTGATGCAACACGGCCATCACGGCAGATTCCGGCACGCCATCACGAGCGATATCTTCCAGTATCCCCAGAATCAAGGCCTCTACCTCATCTGCCCGCTCCGGATCGGTCCCTTCGAGCCCGGCGGCAAAAGTCATTTCGCGGGTATCGTCATCGCTGCCGCACAGTGGCGACGGCGCGGTACCGAGATCCGTGGTCTCTAGCGCTCGACGCAGTGGCGAGCTGCTGTTGTCGAGCAGCACGTCTGACAAAACCCGCGCCTCCATGCATTTGCGCATATCGGAGTTGCGATCCAGCAGCCAGCCGAGCACGACGTGCGTCTTGCCGGCCGAATCTTCGTCGTCCAGCGGATAGCTTCCCTGCATCGATTGCGGCTCGCTGTAGCGACGTTCGTCCGGGATCGCAAATCCGGATACATCGAGCTGTTCGAACTCAGCCAGCGCGCGCTCTTCAAAGCGCGCCTGCAACTCTGCAGCCGGCAGATCGCCGTAGGTAAACAACACCGCATTCGACGGGTGGTAGTGCAAGGCGTGAAAATCACGCAATTGCTGCCAGGTCAGATCCGGTATGTTGGCCGGATCGCCACCACTGTCGTGGTGATAGGTAACGCTCGGGAACAAGGCACTGGAAAACTGCTTCATCAACCGGGCGTTGGGCGAACTGTAAGCGCCCTTCATCTCATTGAATACAACGCCCTTGAAAACCAGATCAGATTGACTGTTGCCGGTTTCCGCGAAATCGAGTCGATGCCCTTCCTGGCAAAAATCCAGCTCGTTGAGCTGCGGAAAAAATGCGGCGTCCAGATAGACATCGAGCAGATTGAAATAATCTTTGCGATTGCGACTGGCAAACGGATAGGCAGTCCAGTCGCTGGCCGTGAACGCGTTCATGAAGGTGTTCAGTGAGCGCCGAAGCATCATGAAAAACGGGTCGCGCACCGGGAAGCGCTTGCTGCCGCACAAAGCCGTGTGTTCGAGAATGTGCGCAACGCCGGTTGAATCCTGTGGGACGGTTAAAAACGCAACCAGAAAGGCATTTTGATCATCGTCCGCTGCCAGATGAATATGGCGTGCGCCCGTTTTGAGGTGGCGGTACTCCTGATACTCAAGGTTCAGGGATGCGATGGGATACCGACGGGTTTCCTCAAACACCACAGATTGTTGCATGTTCTCTCCACTAGGACGCAATTTGCGCAGACTCGACCGCAGTTATGGGGCCAAATCCCCGCGCTCACAATACTACAGCGTTTTACGCGCCAGACTGCGCAGCACCAGTTACCGCAGCGTCAGTTAGTCGCAGACAAGAGAACACAGCCCGCGGCATTGCGCCGCGAGGGTATAAAGGATTGCAGCTTGCGCAGTCCCGAGAGCACAGCACCCAGTGCAAATGTTACAACACCAGAGCCAGCAAACTGCTGGCACCGGTTTCTTACATTGTGTTGGTAGCGCGGCCGGAGTTCATCAGACCACCGAGGTGATCTTCAACCACCTTTTTGGCACCGGCTGCACTGTCACCCTGAAACTGCACACCAATTCCGGCGGTCTCGTTACTGCCTGCCGCTGTAATCCAGATGACCTTGCCCTGCACTGGTAATCGTTCGGTGTCGTCCATCAGTCCGAACAACAGAAAAACCGAATCTCCGAGCGTGTAGTTCTGAGTGGTGGGTACGAACACCCCGCCGCCCTCGACAAACGACATGTACGCGGCTTGCAGCGCACCGCGATCGGTAATGGTCAATGACACGATAGCCTTGCGATCGGTGGTCATGGTGAAGTCTCCGCACGTATTCTGGCTCTGATAATTTTGATATCGGCCAGCACGCCCTCAATTACAGCCTGGGTCTTGAGACTTGCGTTATCGAGCTTCATGCTATGCGCCAAAATGCGGCTCACCTCTCCAAAATAACGTCGTCGGGCCCGATTGACCGGCGCACCCGGCGTGCATTCAGCCCCTCTGGCAATCTCGATCAGCCAGAGCGAGAACAAACTGAGACATTCGCGCGTGGCGAGCATCTTTGCCGAGGCCTCTGCCATCGGCACCACTTCGACTCGACCGAGCAGAAATTCTCGCCATTGACGCTGTAAATTTTCGATATTGCCGACTGAGTCGTCAGCCGCCAAAACCCGAGCGGCCAGTGGCGCACCGTGCGCACAGGCCAGCAATGTCTCTGCGTTTTCTATGCCGGCCGTCTCCAGCCACGCAACGCTTTCGGCTCGCGGTGGCAGTGGCATGAGCACCCGCTGACAGCGGCTTCGAACTGTAATCGGCAAAGCCGCCTCGCGATCAGCAACCAGAAGCAATACACAGCCTGGCGGTGGCTCTTCGAGCGTCTTCAGCAAACCGTTGGCAGCTGCCGGCGACATTGAATTAGCGCGATGAACAATCGCCACCCGACGCTGGTCAAAGGTGGCGGTCAGTGCCAGTTTGGTGGTCAGCGATCTGACCTGATCAACGCTGATCGTCGTCGCCTTGTCGATCCAGCTCAGCTCGATGAAATCCGGATGAGTGCCGGCTGTGACGAGCTTGCAACGCGCACATTCACCACAAGCGGTTGCAGACTGCGCGAATCGCTCACACAACAAAGCGTGCGCAAATGCGCGGGCAAAACCGGTTTTACCGGTGCCGGCCGGACCGCTGATCAGGTAAGCATGATGCAACCGGCCGGTCGTGGCGCTATCGGTAAGCAAACGCCATTGCGCGTTTTGCCAGGGATAAGGGCCAGCAGCGCCGGGCTCTTCGCTCAGCATTCGGCGGCGATACCGAGCCAGGTCTCGAGCTTGCGCCCAAGCAGCTCGCGCACCGCAGCGCGCACTTCTGCCTGCGACGGGTTGGCATCTATCGTTTCAAAACGATCGGGGTACATGTCGGCTCGACGCAAATAGCCGGTGCGCACGCGTTCAAAAAAGTCATCGCCTTCACTTTCAATTCGATCGAGCGCACCACGCTTTCTGGTTCGTGCGTTGCGAGTGCTGGCATCGGCATCGAGCAGTATCGTCAGGTCTGGTTCAAGTCCGCGCTGCACCCATCTGGCGATTATTTCGATCCGCTCAAAATCGACCCCTCTGCCCGCGCCCTGATAGGCGAATGTCGCATCGGTGAAACGATCGCATACCACCCACGCGCCGCGCTCCAGTGCCGGGCGTATGACATCGGCGATCAATTGCGCGCGAGAGGCAAACATCATCAGCAGCTCGGCATCGGCCGCGATCGGATCATCACCATTCAGCAGAATCGAGCGCAACCGCTCCCCCACTGGCGTGCTGCCGGGCTCGCGGGTTTGCACCACTTCGATTCCACGAGCCTGCAACGCCTCGACCAGCACCGGCACCATGGTGGATTTACCGACTCCCTCAGCACCTTCCAGCGTGATAAATCGAGCTTGCTGACTTGCGGTCATTATTTGTTCAATATGTATTTGCGCACAGCGGCATTGTGCTGTTCGACTGTATCAGAGAAAACGTGACCGCCGCTGCCGTCAGCCACAAAGAACAGCGAGGTTGTCTCGGCAGGGTTGACCGCCGCCTCTATCGCACCGATACCGGACATTGCAATGGGCGTAGGCGGCAGTGCCTTGATCACATAGGTGTTGTACGGCGTTTTGGTTTTTAGATCCTTGCGCGTAATGTCACCGTTGAAGGACGGACCAATGCCGTAGATCACGGTCGGATCGGTCTGCAAACGCATTTTTTTGCGCAGGCGATTCACCATCACACCGGCAACGCGATCTCGCTCCTCGACAAGCCCCGTCTCCCGTTCGACAATGGACGCCAGTATCAGCGCCTCGTAACTGTTGGCGAGCGGGAGATCCGGTTGACGGCTTTGCCACGCCGCCTCCAGTGCCTGCCGCAGCGCTTGATTGGCGCGGCGCAAAAACTCTACATCGGTTGTACCGCGCGGAAACAGATAAGTGTCGGGTAGAAATTGTCCCTCGGGATGGACGCCGGGCATATCAAGCAAGGCCATCAGTTCGGCATCGTCGGCCTCGCCGAGCGTCGCCTCGATCACGGGATCAGCGGCCAGCGCCTCTCGCAACTGCCAGATCGTCCAGCCCTCAATAATTGTGAAGCTGTGTTGTTTCTCGCCCCGGTTTGACTGCAGCGCAGCCAGCAACTGAATCGGGTTCATGCTGCCATCGAGGACAAATTCACCCGATCGGATCTTGCGAGCCGCCCCGGTGTAGCGCGCGTATAGCTTCCACCAATGGGGCTTGTCGAGCAGTTGACGCTGTTTCAGTTCGCCAGCGATGCCAGCGACTGTGTCACCGGGTTTTACGAGTAATTCGAATTCGCCGCTACCGACCGGCTGATGCAGAAATCGCCAGGCATCGTAACCTGCCCAGCCGACCGCCAGAATCAGAGCCAACGATATCAGCACAATCGAGCGCAGCAGAAAGCCCGGCACGGACAGACCTCAGTAGTTAGGAGTAAAAAGCAGGTTTAAGCAGGCGTTGCACTTCATGGCGGCAACCCGCTGATTGATCAGAGGCTGCCGAAAGTCAGCGTGGCGTTTGTGCCGCCAAAGCCAAACGAATTCGACAACACATTCTGGATTTTCATCGACCGCGCCTCGCCGGGTACATAGTCCAGATCGCACTCCGGATCCGGATTCTCGAGGTTGATCGTCGGAGGTGCCACCTGATCGCGCAGTGCAAGAATTGCAAACACCGCCTCGATGCCACCCGCAGCCCCCAGTAGATGACCGGTCATGGACTTGGTGGAACTGACCGCCAGCTTGTAGGCGTGGTCGCCAAAGGCGTTCTTGACGGCAGTGGTCTCCGCTACATCGCCCGCGGAAGTCGAGGTGCCGTGCGCGTTAATGTAATCGATTTGATCGGGGTTTAGTCCCGCATCGTTAAGCGCATTCACCATGCATCGACGCGCCCCGTCTCCATTCTTTGCAGGCTGTGTCATGTGGAAGGCGTCGCCGCTCATGCCGTAGCCGGTAAGCTCGCAATAGATTCGCGCGCCACGGGCCCTGGCGTATTCGAGTTCTTCGAGCACCAGCACACCGGCGCCATCGCCCAGCACGAAACCGTCGCGATCAACATCCCAGGGTCGACTTGCCGCTGCGGGGTTGTCGTTGCGGGTTGAGAGCGCGCGCGCTGCACCAAAACCTCCCAGCCCCAGGGGTGATGTAGCCATCTCTGCTCCACCGCAAACCATCGCGTCGGCATCGCCGTATTTGATGATCCGAAACGCCTCACCAATATTGTGAGTGCCAGTGGTGCAAGCGGTCGTGATACATACGTTTGGCCCCTTCAGGCCACGCATGATAGACAAATTACCAGCAATCATATTGATGATGGTCGACGGCACGAAAAAGGGAGACATCTTGCGCGGCCCGCCCTTCAACAGCGCGCTGTGCTGCACCTCTATATTGGGCAGCCCGCCAATGCCGGATCCAATCGCGGTACCAATTCTCTCGGCATCCAGTGCCTCGACATCGAGACCGGCATCATCGAGAGCCTGAACCCCGGCTGCTATGCCAAAATGGATGAACTGATCCATTTTGCGGGCGTCCTTGCCGCTCATGTAGTCAGTGGGATCGAATCCCTTCACCGAAGCAGTAAACTTGGTGTTGAAGTCTGACACGTCGAAAAAATCGACGGTCGCCGCACCGGATTTTCCAGCGAGAATATTTCGCCAGGACTCATCAACACTGTTACCCAGAGGGGTAACAGCACCAAGACCGGTTACCACTACACGCCGCGTAGTCATAGGTTCACCCGAGTTGCGCAATAGCCATAGCAGATGTCAGCGATACCGCGCACGGTGAGCCGCTCCAGACCAACTTATGCCAGATTGGCGTTGATGTAGTCCACTGCTTCCTTGACGGTAGTAATTTTCTCGGCTTCCTCGTCCGGAATCTCGCACTCGAATTCCTCTTCAAGCGCCATTACAAGCTCAACGGTGTCGAGGGAATCTGCACCCAGATCATCGACAAAAGAAGCTGCCGTTGTGACCTCTTCTTCCTTCACACCCAGCTGTTCCACAACGATTTTTTTGACTCGATCTTCGATACTGCTCATCTTATTTTCACCCTCCCCGGGATAAACACATATTTTGTGGCATTCTACCACGAAGCACCCACGATATTGTATTCAAAGTGGGCACTGTCACGCCAGTAGCGGGTTGCTAAAAGGCGATCGCGAGCTATCCCGCAACGCCACTATTATGGGCAACCCGCGATAGTTTCAATATCAACCCATGTACATGCCGCCATTCACATGAATGGTCTGGCCGGTAATATAGGCGGCTTTCTCCGAGGCCAGAAAGGCCACGGTATGCGCGATATCCGCCGGATCGCCGAGGCGGCCCAAAGCAATTTCCTTAACCAGCGCTTCACGCTGTTGCTCGGGCAGCGCATCAGTCATATCGGAGACAATAAATCCCGGCGCAATCGTGTTGACGGTAATGTTGCGCGTGCCAATTTCACGCGCCAGAGACTTGCCAAAGCCAATAATGCCAGCCTTGGCCGCTGCATAGTTGCTCTGCCCGGCATTGCCGGTGGCGCCGACCACAGATGAAATATTGATTATCCTCCCGCGACGCGCCTTGACCATGCCTCGAAGACAGGCCTTGCAGGTGTAATGAACCGACGACAGGTTGGTGCCGATGACATCATTCCACTCATCGGCCTTCATGCGCATCAACAAATTGTCGCGCGTTATACCCGCATTGTTGACCAGCAGCGTTATCGCACCATGCTCCTTGGCGATCGCCTCAATTGTGGCGTTTATTTGCTCCACGTCATTGACGTTGAGGACGACACCCTGGCCGTTAACCCCGTTGCCGGAGAATCTCTCACTGATGGCAGCGGCACCCTTTTCACTCGTCGCGGTACCGATAACCGTGGCGCCCTCAGCTGCCAGCTGGTCTGCTACCGCCGCGCCAATGCCACGGCTGGCGCCGGTAACCAGTGCGATTTCACCTTGCAACATCATGCTTGCTCCGACGCCAGTGTATCAATGGCCTTTTGCAGGGTGACTGGCGAATCAACCGGCAATGCCTGCAAACTTCTGTCAATGCGTTTACACAATCCGGAGAGTACTTTTCCGGGGCCCATTTCGACCACCGCAGTTACCCCCTGCTCCGCCATGTAGCGAACAGAGTCTGTCCAGTAAACAGGGCTGATTACATGCTTCTTTAAAGACGCGACCAAAGCGGCTTTGTCGGCGGGCACGCTGGCCGCGGCATTCTGCACCACCGGCAGCATGGCATCTGCCGGCCCGGCAGATTCGATAGCCTGTGACAACGGCGCCTCAACAGGTGCCATCAGCGAACTATGATTGGGCACAGAGACCGGCAACACCATGGCTTTGCGTGCCCCGTTCTCGCGGGCGACGGTACAGGCGTTATCCAGCGCCGCCACATGCCCGGATATCACCACCTGCCCCGGCGAGTTAAAATTGACCGCCTCGACAACCCCGTCGGCTGTGGTGAGTTCTTCACACATAGCAGTCACGGCGGCATCGTCCATTCCGAGCAGTGCCGCCATGCCGCCAACCCCCGGCGCTACCGCGTCAGCCATCAGTTTACCCCGCAGGGCGACAAGGCCAACTGCGTCCGGAAAACTAAACACGCCTGCTGCAGTCAGCGCTGCATATTCGCCAAGACTGTGGCCAGCGACAAAAGCCGGCGCAGGCAGATTTTTTTCAAGCCAGACGCGCCACACGGCCATACCACTGACGAACATCAGCGGTTGGGTAATCTCGGTTTGCTTTAGTTGATCATCGGAACCATTTTGCGCCAGATCCCAGAGATCGAATCCGAGTGTTTCCGATGCTTCGCCAAATGTCTTTTCGACGACGTCGTGTTGCTGCGCCAGATCAGCGAGCATGCCGGGTGACTGGGACCCCTGCCCCGGGAATACTATTGCCAGCTTCATGTAGTCCTCATGTGTTCAGATAAAACAATTCGTCGCCCGCAACTATCAGGGCACAGACAGTACATCTGACATGTCGTATCGACCGGCGTCGCGCCCCTGAGACAACCAGTCGGCGGCGCGCACTGCGCCACGTGCGAATGTCATGCGGTCAGTGGCGCGATGAGTGATTTCCAGTCGTTCGCCTTCACCACAGAACATCACGGTGTGCTCGCCGATGATATCGCCAGCCCGGACCGTGGCAAAACCGATGGTTTGCCGATCGCGCGCACCGGTTATACCCTCACGACCGTACACAGCGCATTGCTGCAAATCACGACCGAGCGCATCGGCAACTGCCTGACCCATGCTAAGCGCAGTCCCGCTCGGTGCATCTACTTTGTGATGGTGATGGGCCTCGATCACTTCGACATCGTATTGATCACCCAGCGCTTTGGCTGCGCGTTGCAGCAAGTCGAGGCTGAGGGTTACCCCGGCGCTGTAGTTAGATGCATAAACCAGCGCAATCGAGCCCGCTGCACTGTCGAGTGCCTGGAGTTGCGCTTCATCGAGGCCTGTCGTGCCGATGACCACTTGTTTGTTGTGTTGCAGCGCCAGCTGAAGCAGTGCCGTGGTGCTCTGCGGGCTGGTGAAGTCGATAATGGTGTCAAAGTCGTTGGCTATCGCTGCGGCATCGGCAACGATCTGCACATCACACGCAGCCTCACCGGCAACAAGACCTGCGTCCATGCCGAGAAAAGTACTTTCAGGGTGCTCGATGGCGGCCGCAAGCTGTACGCCTTCGCGCTCAAGCACGGCCCGCACCAGTTGGCGACCCATTCGACCGGCGGCGCCGGCAACAGCGATTCTAGACATGAACTCGCACAATAAATGGCAGCCGCCGATGATAACACAGATTACCAGTGGGACATCCAGTGACGGCCTGTTTCAGCCGCTGCAAAGCAGGCTATTCCATTTTTCCCTGTAACAGGGATTCGAGCCGATCTGCAGTGATCACAGGCACATTCAGAGCCTGCGCTTTCGTGAGTTTCGAGCCCGCTGCCTCACCACATACCAGCGCTGTCGTCTTGCCAGAAACCGATCCGCTGACTTTCGCACCAAGACTTTTCAGCCGGTCTGCTATTTCATCGCGACTGTAGTTGTCGAATTTACCGGTGATCACAAACACTGCCCCGTCGAAGCTGAGCTCGTCCTGCGGCAGGCTGGCAGCAGCGGCCACAGGCCATTGAATTCCGGCTTCGAGCAAGCGTCTGATCTCTGCGCGATTGCGTTCGCTTTGAAAATAATCAACGAGAAAAACCGCTATCGTCTGACCTACTCCGTCGACTCTCGAGGGTGGTTGCGATTGCAAATCCTCCGCTCGCAATTTCAACAAGGCATCTCGATCGGGGTGTATTGCCAGCAGTGTTTCAAGCGACTCTCTGCGCACCTTGCCAAGTGAGCTGTCGAGCCAGTCGAGCAGATTATTGTCATCCGGCCAGTCAGCTGCTGGTGCCGACTGCAGAAAGTCGACAACTTCTCGCGCTTTTACCGGGCCAATGCCATCGATCCCCTGCGGCACGTAGTAGGCCACGTCGACATCAAACATCGCTTCCACAGACCCGAAATGCTCCGCCAGTTGCGCAGCCGTAGTCTCGCCGATTTCGGGAATGCCCAGTGCGAAAAGAAAACGGGCCAGAGTTGTTTGTTTACTTGCCGCGATGGCATTGAGCAGATTGTCGGCACTCTTCTGCGCCACCAGATCGAGACTTAGCAACTGCTCGCTATCCAGATGATAGAGATCACTGGGTGCCGAGACCATCTCACGCGAGACCAGCTGTTCAACTATTTTGTCACCCATACCATCGATCTGCATGGCACGCCGTGAGACAAAATGTTTCAGCGCCTCGATGCGTTGCGCCGCGCAGGCAAACCCGCCAGTGCATTTTGCTACTGCCTTTTCGTCACTTTGCACAACGGCCGAACCACATACCGGGCACGTTCGCGGCAGTGCGATTACGACAGCGTCATCGGGTCGTTCAGACAACACGGGGCCAACGACTTCGGGTATGACATCACCGGCTCTTCGCACGATTACAGTATCGCCAATGCGAACATCCTTGCGGGCTATCTCATCCATGTTGTGCAACGTGGCATTGCTGACGTTGGCACCACCAACAAACACGGGCTCAAGCCGAGCCACGGGTGTTACCGCGCCAGTGCGGCCTATCTGAAACTCGACGTCTTCAAGCTTGGTGGTCGCTTCTTCGGCGGGAAATTTCCGCGCCACCGCCCACCTTGGCGCACGCGATACAAAACCGAGCTTGCGCTGCTGCTCATGGTTGTTAACTTTGAAGACAATGCCATCAATCTCGTAGGCAAGATCGGGCCGCTGGCTCAGCAGTCGCTGGTAATAGTCGTTGCAGCCAGCCACCCCTGTCACAACCTCCGACGCCTCGTTTATCGGCAAGCCGAGCGTACCCAGCCACTGCAGGGTTTCCCAATGCCCGGCAGGTACGGCCGAATCATTGTCCACCGCACCGATCGAATAGACAAACAAACGCAGAGGCCTTGACGCGGTGATCGATGAGTCGAGCAAGCGCAGACTGCCCGCTGCAGCATTGCGCGGGTTAGTAAAAAGTTTGTCGCCTTTTTCCTGCTGCGTTTCATTCAGTTCGACGAACGACGCCCGATCGATGAACACCTCGCCACGCACTTCCAGGCGCCCGTCAGGTGCCGAATTCAAGACCAGCGGCAGTGTATTGATCGTGCGAAGATTCGGCGTGATGTTCTCGCCTGTCTGTCCATCACCGCGAGTCGCTCCCAGGGTAAAAGTGCCATCCTGGTAGATCAGACTCACTGCCAGACCATCGAGCTTGGGTTCGGCCACATATGACATTTCACTCTGTGGCGAATCGAGTCGATCGCGCACGCGTCGGTCGAACTCGGCAAATTCTCCATCATCGAAGACATTGCCCAACGACAGCATCGGCAGCACGTGACTGACTTTTTCGAATTTGTCGAGCGCGGGCGCGCCAACTCGCATGGTCGGGCTGTCGGGGGAGGCGAGTTCAGGATACTGCTCTTCCAGGCCGACGAGTTCACGGAACAATTGATCGTACTCGTGATCTGCAATTTGAGGATCATCGAGCACATGATAGCGATGGTTATGAAAGTTGAGCTGATCGCGCAGTTGTTGCGCGCGGGCCACTTCGGCCGAACCGGCTTTTTCGGACATCAAACACACCATGCAGTGCGATCAAGGCGCTCGACACCTCGTGCCGAAAGCGCCTGAGCAACTAAGGGATCAAGCCGGCGCTGCATGCTTGTGGCGGAAGCTATATTCCTGAATTTCATCACGCAGGTGTTGTTCGGTCTGCTTTGTCATTGTGTTGCGATTGGCATCACGAACTTGCCCGCCTATTTCATCGGCGAGTTCCTGCGCTTCGCGAAAGAGCAACTCGAATGCTGCGCCAGGCTCAAGGGAGAGTGGCAATCGCATGAACAGCGCTATACCCGGCGTTTCGAAATCCGCCATTTTTTCAGGCTCGAACGTGCCCGGTTTCACCATATTGGCGACCGAGAATATCCGTTCCCCTTCGAACGGGTAATGATAAATCGACATCTCTCCGAACTTGAATCCGCGCAATTCGAAGGCGCTTTCCAGATCGCGGCCACGAAATTTGCGATCGTTACCAGCCGTCACGTGCAGGGTGACGATCTTTTCTTCAACAGGTTCTGCAGCCGGCTGCTCCATCCCGCCTTCAGAGTATGGTGTCAGATCGTCGGATAGAGACGACTGCGCTTTGCGAACCGCGTTGGCGAGGCTTTTCACCGATTTCTTGAATGGCTTGCCGGAATCGGCTTTTTCTTCGACCTCGGCCAGTTCTTCCGCGGTGAATTCAGCGCTAACATCGAGCTCCACTTCGATACCCGCTGGCTCGGCATCGTAAGCCACCTTGGGTAGCACTTCGTCGATTTCCGAATCGGGCAGGAAATCTTCGTTTACGTCGTTAAGCTTGGTTCTGGCTTGCTTGGGCTGGTTAGCCAACGGCACATTGACATCCTCCAGGTCCCTTTCTGCAGCCGCTGATCTGCGCCTGACAGCCGCACTTTCGTCGACCCGGCGGCGCCCGAGCAAAACTGCCCAGACTAACAGGGCAGCTCCGGCAACGATCAAGACCCAGCGAAGATATTCCATCGGTCAGTTATACCTGTTTAATTTGATTTGAACGGCGTGGTGAGTTTGTATAGTTTGCATAGTTGCGTGCTACACGGCAACTCAACACGGCTTGTTTTTCGCCAGACACACATCAGGCAACCGCCAATTCCACAGCCTCGTCGACATCCACCGCCACCAGCCGCGATACGCCGGGCTCCTGCATCGTCACGCCCATTAAATGTGTGCTCATCTCCATCGTCGCTTTATTGTGAGTGATGAAAATGAATTGCACCTGACTGGACATCTCGGACACCATTTTCGCAAACCGCCCGACGTTGGCGTCATCCAGCGGCGCATCGACTTCATCGAGCATGCAAAATGGTGAGGGCCTGAGATGAAAGAAGGCGAAAACGAGGGCGACTGCCGTCATCGCCTTCTCTCCACCAGACAACAGATGGATGCTGCTCACACGCTTGCCAGGTGGACGCGCCATCACCGCGACACCGGTGTCGAGCAGATCGTCGCCGGTGAGTTCAAGCATGGCCTGGCCACCGCCAAACAGGCGCGGAAACAATTCCTGCAGCTTGGCGTTGACGATATCAAAAGTCTCGCGGAACAGCGCCTTGGTCTCGCGATCGATCTTGCGAATCGCCTCCTCGAGTGTTTCCAGCGCCTGGGTGATATCTTCGTATTGCTCATCGAGGTACTCCTTGCGCTGAACCTGCTCGCGGTACTCTTCAATGGCTGCCAGATTGATCGGTCCGAGGCGTTGAACGCGCCGCTCCAGCTCCTCGATTCGCGTTTGCCAGGAGTCGACCGTTGCCTCGTGCGGAATCTGCGGCATGAGCTCGGCTCTGTCGACACCTGATTCCTCCAGCTGTTCGTCGATCGTTTTCAGCCGCACGCGCGCTTCCTGCGATTCCATTTTTACCTGTTGCACCAGCGCTGTTGCGTCGGTGAGTTCCTGCTGCAGGCGGCTGCGATCGCGATCGCGCTGACGCAGCGCTTCGTCGTGTTGTTCCAGCTTGCGCCGCGCCTCGGCCAGGTTGCGCTCGACATCGTCTCTGGCCTGTTGAAGCTCTTCCTGCTGGGCGACCAGGATGTCGGTATCGTCCTCTTCGGCGTTCTCACCGATGCCCAGCTCATCCTGACGGACGAGCAATTGCGAGCGCTGCTGCTCCATTCGTTGCAGGTTGCTGGCAGTGGACTCTCTGACCGACTTCATGGATTCGAGCTTGACCAGTGCTTGCTGCGAATCCTGACGCACCTCCTCCAGCTTCGCCCGCGCCTGATCGCGGCGCACAACCAGCTCGGCCCGCGAAACCTCCTGCTGCTCAATCTGCTCGGCCAGCTCCGCACCCTCCGCATCCGCCTCGGCGGCAAGCGTGCGCGCCTCATCGAGCTCCTCGGTAGATTGTTCCAGCGCACCTGATACCTCTTCGAGCTCGCGGCGCACAGCGAGCGTGCGAACGTCGGACTGGCGAATTCGGGCTTCGGTCGATTCGATTTTGCCTGCCAGCGTACTGATCTCACGGTG
This sequence comes from uncultured Granulosicoccaceae bacterium, assembly GCA_937920585.1. GTDB lineage: Bacteria > Pseudomonadota > Gammaproteobacteria > Granulosicoccales > Granulosicoccaceae > CAKZSB01. The sequence continues at coordinate 28,405 of CAKZSB010000010.1, forward strand.
CCGGGCATTGATCACTGCCTGCAGCTTGTCGCGCTGTTGCTCGCAATCGACGACCGCCGCCTCGAAGCTTGTCTGGCGAGTCTCCAGTTCGTCAATGCGCGCTCGGTACTGCTCGCTTTGCGCACCCAGCGCGTCGAGCTCTTCCTGCCGCGCGAGCACGCCGCCACCACTTTCCTGCGGGCGCACGCACAACCAGTGTCGGCCCATCCAGATCCCGTCGCGAGTAACCAGTGACTCACCCGGTTGCAACTGCTCACGCGCATCCATGGCTTCAGAGAGTGACTCACAGACCGTGATACCGTGCAGCAATTCGGCAATGCCGGCGGTGGAGTTAACGACGCTCGCCAGCCACTGCTGCTGCTCGTCCTCGGTGTCTTCGGGGTTGTTCTGCAGCGCTTTGAGGCCAGCATCGGGCTGACTGGCAAGCTGACTGCGAACGTGGTCGAGGTCATCGACGCACACCGCTTCGAGAAAATCACCCAGTACGACCTCGGCTGCTTTTTCCCAACCGGGATCTATGGTGAGCATTCTGGCCAGTTGCGGCGAATCGGCGAGACCATGCTGCTCGAGCCATTGCAGACGGTTTTTTTCGGTGCCGCCCAGCGCCGCCTGCTGGAGCGCTTCAAGTGAGGCGAGCCGGCCAGAGGCGCTTTGCAGCTCAGTCCGGCATTCGTCGAGCTCACGGCCATTGGCCACCTCGCGCTCGCGCGATTCGGTCAGCGCCTGCCCGGCGCGTTCCAGCGCGATCCGCAGTTGCGACTCTTCGGTGGACAGCGATTCTCGCTCGGTGGTGAGTTCGGCGAGCGATTCGGCAAGGTCCGCGTCTTCGAGGTCGGCCAGTTCGCGTTGCAGTCGCTCACGACGCAGGTTCACTTCGTTAATGTTCTTTTCGAGTTGCCGGGCGCGCGCCGATTCGATCTGATGCACCTTCAGGTGCTCGGCATGCTCGGCACCAACCTGCTCGCGGTCTTGCTGCCACTGCTGAAAATCGGCTTCTGCCTTGTCGCAAATCTGCGCCATAGACTGAAACGCGGACTCACAACGCTCGCGGGTCGGACCGGCATCCGCCAGACCAGCCTCAATTTCTGCCAGCGTATTGCGATCGGTGACGATATTCTGTTCCGCTTCTGCCAACTCCTGGATGACGCGTGCGATGTCGCGCTCACGAGCCTCGCGCTGTGAACGCTGGTGCTCGATGGTTTGCTCAACCCGCGTGATATCCGCCCCCAGCTGGTAATAGCTTGCCTGGATCTTGTTCATCCCCGCGTCCAGGTCACCGCGGGCCGCGCGCATGTTGTCAATGGCGAGTTCTGCCTCGGCGTGACCGGCCTCCGCCGCCTCGACGGCCTCATTGCGCTCGGAGAGGCGTTTGTCAAAGCTGCCCAGCGCGTCCTGATACTCCTGCCAGCGCAACCCGAGCAATTCCGCCCTGAGTTGTTTTTCCTCAACTTTAAGCGTTTTGTAGCGCTCGGCCATTTTCGACTGGCGCTGCAAATGCGCCAGCTGTTTGTCTACTTCCTCGCGCAGATCGTTGAGGCGATCGAGGTTATCGCGGGTGTGACGGATGCGGTTCTCGGTCTCCTTGCGCCGCTCCTTGTAGCGCGATATCCCGGCAGCCTCTTCTATATAGATGCGCATATCTTCAGGGCGGGCCTCGATCAACCGCGAGATCATGCCCTGCTCTATGATCGCGTAGCTGCGCGGCCCGAGCCCGGTGCCAAGAAAGATGTCGGTGATATCGCGCCGGCGGCAGCGAGCAGCATTGAGAAAATACTGCGACTGCCCGTCACGGGTGACCTGCCGCTTGACTGATATCTCGGTGAATTGAGAGTACTGACCACCGAGTTTGCCCGCGCTGTTGTCGAACACGAGCTCCACAGAAGCCTGGCCAACCGGCTTGCGCGCTGAGGAGCCGGAAAAAATCACATCGTCCATGGACTCGCCGCGCAGATGTTTGGCGGATGACTCGCCCATAACCCAGCGCACAGCATCAATGGTGTTTGATTTGCCACATCCGTTCGGGCCGACAATCCCGGTAAGGTTGCCCGGCAGATTCAAGGTAGTCGGATCGACAAACGACTTGAACCCTGCTAGCTTGATTTTGCTCAAACGCATTTACGATGCCGACCACAACCGAGAGTGTTTTGGTACTGATGAATGCACATCATAACCGTACTGACATCTAACTGCAGCACTAATCGATAGATTCTCGAAATGTTACCAATCTGCAAAGTTGCTTTTATGCCATGCACAGACACGGGTCGCCAAATCCCCGCCTGCGTAGCCCGCGTCATTGCGACTGCCCTGGTGCTGGTCACAACCGCGGCACAGGCTCTGGATTTGCCATCCCAGCAGCGCACCCCCGGGGGCGTTGCGCTGATTCAGATACCAGGTGCACAGGAAAAACCGGTCGTCACCTTCGATGAAAAGCCGGTCGCAGTGCTGCGCACCGGGCCGAGCTGGACTGCCATGGTCGGCATACCTTTGCTCACGCCCGCTGGCCCGCAAACCCTCGATATCACACATGACGGTACAACCAGCCAGATTGCCTTCGATGTGTCGGGCAAGGATTACCCGGAACAACACCTGACGATCACGAACAAGCGCAAGGTCAATCCGAACGAAGAAGACATGAAGCGCATTCGCAAGGACCGCACGTCAATAGCCAATGCCAAACGATATCGCCATCCGTCGATACTTTCGACCTCCTTCGACATGCCGGTTGAAGGCATAAAAAGCAGCTCGTACGGCTCGCGTCGTTTCTTCAACAAACAACCGCGGCGCCCGCACGGGGGCATGGATATCGCCGCGGTCAGTGGCACGCCAATCGTCGCCCCGGGCGATGCCTATGTGATAGAGACCGGGGATTACTTTTTTAGCGGCAAGTGTATTTTCCTGGCCCACGGCGAGGGCCTGCAGACTTTCTACGCTCATCTGAGCAGCATTGATGTAAAACCTGGCGAGCTCGTGACTCGTGGCCAGAAAATCGGCGAAGTCGGCGCCACCGGCAGAGTGACGGGTGCACACCTGCACTGGTCGGTTGGTCTGAATCAGACCTGGGTTGACCCGACGCTGTTTTTACGCGAGCAGTAGACCGCTTTCTCGCTATCGCCCCCTGTGTCTCGCAGGGGTGGCCTGCGCACGCCTGAAGTTTTCTGCTGTATCCCTGCCCCGTCGCCGGATCAAGTGCAAACCCTTCCCTGTAGCAGTATCACCTAATTTCACTAAAGACATTCCCGCGCCGGCCGTAAAAGTGGTCCGTGACATTACGGTCACCGGAAATGGCGCACAGAGCGCTCGTGTAACAGCGATAACAAGAGCAATGCGCGGGGACACCCAATTACACCACCGATACAAGAATAACGATAACAATCGAGGTTAGCCCAACGACGGCCAACCATTTAATAACAGACCGGATGAATCCGGCGCTATTGATTTGGGGTTGAGTTAATGAACATCACAAAATCGTGCAACGCACGACGATACGCTACGGGCGTATCGGCAGTACTTCTGAGTTGTTCACTCAGTATGACCGCGGCCGCAGTACAAGCCGCAGCAAACGGGATTTCCACTGAGTCGAAAACAGTGGACATCACTTTCAGGAACGACGCCGTTCACCGACGCGTGCTCGAGTCACGCGATGGTATGGCCATCGCCGAAGACGACATGATTGTCGGCTACGCAGCACAGTTTTTCTCCTCGGACAGAACTATTCGTGGCTTGGGCAATACTGTTTATGGCCGCACCTGGCCTAACGGCATCGTCCCTTACCAGTTCAGCGAAGACCTCAGTGCAGCGTCCGAGGCAAAGGTTCGCAGCGCCGTGGCACACTGGAACGAGAACAGCAGTATTCTGCTGGTCGAGCGCACCACCCTGAACGCAGGCGACTACCCGAACTACCTGAAATTCATCACAGCCTCGCAATGCGCGTCCTGGGTGGGTTTTCAGGGAACCGGTAGTCAGGACGTTTACGTGGGTGACAACTGCACCACCGGCAGTATGATCCATGAGATCGGGCACGGACTGGGCTTGCTTCACGAGCACACTCGCCCTGATCGCGACGCCTACGTATCGATTCAGTGGGGCAATATTGTCGACGGCAAAGAACACAATTTCGATGTCTTGTCTGACGGCGCAGTGGTGCTCGGTGATTACGACTACGGATCGATCATGCACTATGGCACCCATTTTTTCAGTGCCGGCAGCGCTGCCACCATCACACCTGTGTTGTCGACAACCGCCACGATCGGTCAACGGGTTGCAACCAGTGAAGGTGATCGCGCCGCGATTGGCACGCTCTACGAGACCGATCTGTCGATCTCGATCAGCGGAGCTGCACAGGTTACCGAGGGCGATAGCACAGATATGGTGTTAAGCGTGACCAACAATGCCCAAAACGGGGCCAACACGCTAAGCATCACTTTGCCCGTTTACTCTGACACACAGCTTCTCGCCTATGGCTCGAGCTTGTGGGATTGTACGCAGCTGGCAACCGGCGCGAGCATAGAATGCACCACTGACCTGCTGGGTGCGGGCCAGACATCGCAAATATCCCTGAGTGTCAACGCACCTGCCGGTGTAGATGAGATGACGATGGTGCCAGTGCTGGACTCTCGTACCCAGGACAGTTCAGGCAGCAACAACTCCGACAGCTACACTGTTGCGGTGTTATCTAACGACGGCGGTTCGGGATCCGGTGGCGGCACCACAGAACCTGTCGCAACACCTCCTGAGCCTGTGATCACGCCCGTGACCGAACCTGACCCGGTATCGGAACCCGCAACCAGTGAGCCGGTCGCGCAAGAGCCTACTGCACCGATCGTAGTAACAAACAACAACCAACCTGCCACGGCGGCCGCATTAAGTGCATCGGGCGGTGGTGCTGGCGGCATGGGGCCCGGGCTATTGCTTGGCTTTGTACTTCTGGGCATTCGCCGACGTCTGCAACCGTCCAGCTAAGGGTTGAGCTGAACCAGGCAAAGCCGGATTGCTCTCAGGCAATCCGGCTTCGCTTCATGACCGGCGTCTAAGCGCACGCCGGATCTCCTGCTCGGTGTTACACTTGGCACTCTCGCATAACCACGATTACCAAAACACTCCTTGAAGACGATCATGGTCAGCGCTGGAGAGGCCTCCGGCGATCTGCATTGTGCCAATTGCATTCGCAATCTACTAAATTCAACCGCTGACCTGAAGCTTTTCGGCATGGGTGGAAAACACCTTGCCGATTGCGGTATGGAACTGCTGGTCGATATCGACGCCAACTCAGTGATGGGGTTTGTCGAGGTAGTGCGCAAATACCCGCAGCTTCGCGCACAACTCAATACGATGATCAACCAGCTGCGCGAGCGCAAACCTGATCTGTTGCTATTGGTCGACTACCCGGGCTTCAACATGCGACTAGCGAAAACCGCTCGTGAGCTGGAAATACCTGTTCTCTATTTCATCGCGCCAAAAGTTTGGGCATCGCGCCCACGCAGAATCGGGGTGTTGAAGCAAACCGTGGATAGAATGGCTGTTATTCTGCCATTCGAAACCCGGATCTACGAAGAGGCAGAGATTCCGGTTACCTACGTTGGCAATCCAATTCTGGACAACCCCGGGCTTGTCAGTACGGTGGATAAAATCGAGCCACGTGTTCAACTCACATCGATTCAGTCAATTGCCCTGCTACCCGGCAGTCGCACTGCAGAAATCGAACAACACCTGCCCGAGATTCTTGCCAGCGCCCAGATCCTCAGCGACAAGTACGCGCGCGTTAAATTCTATCTTCCCGTGGCAGATACAATCGACCGGTCATCGCTCGCATCCATGATCGAACCACTCGATCTGACCATCGAACTCGTGGCTGCCGACAACTACGAGTCGCTCGCTCGATGTGACGCGGCGATCGTCGCTTCTGGTACAGCAACGCTCGAGCTCGCCCTGCTTGGCGTGCCCATGGTGGTTGTGTACCGATTGAATACGCTAAGTTATCGGCTGGCAAAACGCATGCTATTGATTGACCATGTAAGCCTGGTCAATATCGTTGCCGGGCAAGAGGTCGCCATTGAACTGATCCAGCACGATATGCAAGCCGCCTCAATTGCCCATGAGATTGAAAAGCTGGTGCTCGACAACGACTATCGCAGTGTGAAACTGGAACAGCTGGCCTCGGTATGCGATAAAATCGGCGATTCCGGTGCAGCGGCTAACCTGGCCAGAACAATTTCTGAAATGCTCTGATTGCGCTGGCGGCAAACGCCGGTTAACGCCTAACCGACATTTCCTCGCTCACTGTTGCGAATGAAATCGAGCAATTGCGCAACCGCCTCGTGTTCATTGGCGAGTGCTTCAATCTCTTCGAGCGATTCGTCCTTTACGCCCTTCTTCTTCACCATCTTGAGATAGGTTTTGTGAATCGCTGAAATTGCCTCGGGGCTGAAGCCCCGCCTTTTCAATCCCTGTTTGTTTACACCTTTGGCCTCGACATAATGCCCGCTCACCAGCAAAAACGGCGGCACATCTTTGTTGATCACTGACCCCATACCGGAAAAGCTGTGGTCTCCGACTCGACTGAACTGATGCACGAGTGAAAAGCCACCGAGGATCGCATAGTCGCCAACAGTGACATGCCCGGCCAAAGACGCGGCATTTGCGAATATGGTGTTACTGCCAATAATGCAATCATGGGCAACGTGCACATACGCCATTAGAAGGTTGTCATCCCCTAGCCGCGTTTCACCACCACCGCCTGTCGTTCCACGATTGATCGTAACGAATTCACGAATGGTGTTGCGATCGCCAATCGCCAGACGGCTCTCCTCGCCATCGTACTTGAGGTCCTGCGGATCCTCACCGATTGAGGCGAACTGAAAAATCCGGTTATCTTCACCAATTACGGTGGGCCCTGAAATCACTGTATGCGGGCCGATTCGCGTGCCTCGCCCGATCGTGACATCAGCGCCGATAATCGCATATGGCCCGATTTCGCATGACTCATGTACCTGCGCGCCGCTGTCAATCACCGCTGTTGGATGGATCACGCGTCAATCTCGTTTTGGGCGATCATCACTTCCGCAGAGCAACAGAGCTGGTCGTTGACCGTGGCAGTCGCTGAGAATCTCCAGATACCGCTGCGCTTGCGTTGTAACTCAACGCTTATCAACAGTTGGTCTCCCGGTACGACCTGCCGCTTGAATCTGGCCTTGTCTATACCGACCAGCAGGTACAGCGTTTCAGGGGTCGGGTAACCACCCACTTCACGAAAGGCCAGAATCGCCGAAGCCTGCGCCATAGACTCAAGAATCAACACACCGGGAAAGACCGGGAATTGCGGAAAGTGGCCGACAAAAATCGGCTCGTTGATGGTGATGTTTTTAATGGCTTTGAGGCTTTGCCCCTCTTCGATGTCGACCACCCGGTCGATCATCAGGAACGGATAGCGGTGGGGCAGATACTTGATAATTTCGTTGATATCCAACTCCATCAACGCGTTCCTCGAAGTTGTTCACCAAAAATCGGATACTGCGCGATCGCAGTTTGATGGTTCGTGCCAGCTAACATTGTTTTTCCAGACGCTTAACGACCCGCGCGATCGAGTCAAGCTTGTGCAGTCGAACCGCGTTCTTCCTCCATGAGCGCGTCGGTTCCAGCGGATAGGCCGATGAATAACTTCCAGGTTGCTCAATAGAACGATTGACAAAGGATTTGGCGGTGACATGCACTTTATCGCAAATGCTCAGGTGGCCGACGATGCCAACTCCACCCGCGATCGTACAGTTGCTGCCTATGGTCGTACTGCCGGCGATGCCGACGCAACCGGCAATCGCGGTGTTCTCGCCAATGTGCACATTGTGAGCGATCTGGATGAGATTATCGAGTATTACGCCACTTTCGATTCGTGTATCACCCAACGCACCGCGATCAATGCAGGTGTTGGCACCGACACTTACCCGATCCCCCAGGGTTACCACGCCGAGTTGATGAATCTTCTCCCAGCCGTCCGGTCCCCTCGCCCAGCCAAATCCATCCGCCCCGACTACAGCACCGCTGTGAATTTCACAATCGTCACCGACCACGCAATCATAGTGAATCGTCGCGTTGGCATGCACACGTACGCGATCACCGATTCGCGCTCGCGCCCCTATAACCACTCCGGCACCTATAACGCTATCGGCCCCGATTTGCGCACCCGCTTCGACGACTGCATTCGCACCGATACTGACACCGCTGGACACCGCAACGTTGTCAGCGATTACTGCAGAAGGGTGGATGATGTCTTTACCGACAGTGGGAGCGAACAGCCTGGAGAGCCGCGCATAACAAAGATAAGGGTCATCGACCACCAGACGAGTAACATGGGTGGCTTGCGCAAACTCTGCCTGCAAAACGATCGCAGACGCTGCTGTTTGTGCAACTTGCGAGAGGTATTTTCGATCACTGAGGAAGGTGATGCTGCCCGCACCAGCCTGCTGAATAGACGCAATAGAGGTCAGGACAAGTTCCGGGTCGCCAATCAGTTCTGCATTAAGGTATTCGGCAATCCCACCTGCAGTCAGTTTGGTTCTGTCTGCCTGCACGCTGTTATTTATCGTCAACGGCAGGCAAGTCCGGGACGGCTTGTTGCAGTTCCAGCAATACCTGCTTGGTCACATCAATTCGTTTACTGGCAAACAGTACGCCATCGCTAAGTACCAGGTCGTAGTTGTGTAGACGGGCAAAACTCGCGATGGCATCCAGTACCGATACCCGAACACGCTTGAACTCCTGGTTTTTTTGAATATTCAGCTCTTCGCGAAATTCCTGCTCATCGCGTTTCACGCGCCGCTCGATCTTTCTCAGCTCACGCTTAAGATTCGCGCGTTCGGATTCATCCACCGGGCGATCAGTGTCTTCCAGACGATCACTGATTTCATCTATTCGCTGCTTCTGTTCATTGATTTGCTCCTGGCGCGGCGCAAACTCACTTTCAAGTCGACTGCTGGCCGCCTTGGACTGGGGTGCCTCGTCGATAAGATAGGGTATATCGACAAAGCCGATTTTAGTCGTTTGCGCGTGTACGCCCCCCGCACAAACCAACAACAGCGCACAGGCCGCGCGAAGAATCTTTGGCAAAACCGGACTGACAATTCTCAGCATGATCAGAAAATTGAGCCAATGGTAAATTGAAATGACTGGCGACTATCCGTTTGTTCATCATTGAAAGTTTCGGACAGGCTGAATGTCAATGGACCAACCGGTGCGAGCCAGACAAACGATACACCGTAGGAGCCGCGCAACAAATCCGAATCAAAGTCCGATGCATCGCCGTAGACCTGCCCTACATCGGTGAACAAGCTCAAGCGGGTCGCACCCGGTGAATCAACAAACGGTGGTGGAAAGATCAGCTCGAGCGATCCCACGGTTCTGAAATCACCACCTTGCGCATCATCATTAGAATCGCGCGGACCAAGACTATCTCTGCGATAGCCGCGAACTGACTGAATTCCCCCGGCAAAGAATCGACGGAAAAACGGCAGTTCGTTTAGATCCCGGTTGCCCTCACCATAGCTGATTCGTGAATTCATAGAGAATGTGTAGCGTTCGGACAGCGGATAGTAAAACTCGAATAAGTGACTCAATTTGTAGAATTCGAGGTCGCTGCCCGGCGAGGTCACATCGAGAGTGAGGGAATTTCTGGTGCCACTGGTCGCAAACACAGTGCGGTTGCGCGTATCGCGTGCCAGACCAATCGATGCTTCAAATAAATCGTACTGACTACCAAACCGATCGATGAACCGATCGACATCATCAGAACTGTCATCGGTCGCAATAACCTCAACATTTTCATAGCCCAAACCAAGACTAAAGGTGGAAAATTCACTCAGCGGAACACCGTATCGCACCTTGGCACCATAACTGTCCAATATATAGTTGGCTGTGGTGGATAGCTCACTCGTGTCGGTTTGACGCACAAACGCGCGCAGCGTCCTGCTGATTCCGTCGGGTGTGTAGTACGGATCGGTGTAGGCCAGCGTGAAGTTGTCCTGGCTTTGGGTGTTATCGAAAGAAAGCGCCAACCTCTCACCCGTGCCGAACATGTTTTCCTGAGTGAAGTTGAGATTAAACACAAATCCGTCTGTACCGAATCCTGCACCAGCCCCGAAAGAACCCGACGATCCCTCGGAAACATCAATGGCAATGTCAATCAAATCATCGGAGCCGGGGACTCTGGGTGTACTGATGGAAACTCGTTGTATGTAGGGCAGGCGTTGTAGCCGTGTTTGTGAGCGGGATAGAGCCAACGGCGAAAAACGGCTCCCTTCCATTTGTCTCATCTCTCGACGCAAAACCTCATCATGCGTCTTGTATTGACCATTAAAGACAATTCTACGAACGTAGACCCGTTTGCCTTTGTCAATTTCAAATTGCAGATCGACGGTCTGGTTTTGCTCGTCGATATCAGGCACCACGTTCACACGAGCAAACGCATAGCCATCCTCACCAAGACGATCGCCGAATGCGTTGCTGCTTCGGGTCAGCAGTTTTCTGGAGTAGGTATCGCCCGAGTTCATTGCCAAAAGGCTTTCGAGTTCACCATCGGGCAGTGCATCATTTGCACCGGCAAAGGTTACCTCGCCTACCCTGTACTGATTGCCTTCGTCAATGTTTATCGTGATGTTGATGTTGCGCTTGTCAGGACTGATCGTTACCTGAGTTGAGGAAATGTCGAATTGCAAATAACCACGATCAAGGTACCAGGCTCTGAGCTTCTCGGTATCCGCAGACAGCTTCGCTCTCGAGTATTCATCTCGGGAACTTAAGGGATTTATAGTTATCCCGGATTGCAGCAAATCCAGCAGTTGCTCTTCACTGAAGGCTTTGTTGCCGACGATATTGATGTTGCGAATCTTCGCGACCGCACCTTCCTCGATCTCTATATCTACCTTGACCCGATTTCTGTCGAGTTCGGATACGCTGGAGAGAATCCTGGTGCCGTACTGACCACGGCTGAAATACACCTGGCGCAGTTCTGTCTCGAGGTTGTCCAACACCGAGCGACGAAAGATCCGCCCGGGAGCCAGACCAATGGCCCGTAGCGACTCATCCATTTGGTCAGCTGGCAGTGCTTCGTTGCCGGAGACATCGACCTCTGCTATCGAGGGACGCTCCTGTACCACCACGATCAATATACTGCCATCGCGAGAAAGCTGTACGTCATCGAACAGGCCGGTTTCGTAAAGAGATCTGATCACGCGGCTGCTGTCGACGCCGCGCTCGAAGCGCTCGCCGGCACGCATTGGCACATAGTTGAGCACCGTGCCTTTTTCGATGCGATCGATGCCCCGAACCTGAATATCGGAGATGATAAATGCCGCCTGATCCTGTGCCTGTACGGTGGGCACAGCCACTATCGGGACAAGCCCGGCAGCATAGAGCAGGATGGCAAATACTGACGCCCCGAGGTGGCGTCGCGATGGGTGACCTGACTGCATTAAAATGAGCGGTTTGGCTGAGTCTGCCGCAGCTTATCAACTGCCTGAAACCAGCGTAATTACCGATTCTAAACCTTCTCATTACCGGCGTGACAAGTGAGCATCACAGCTCAATATCCAACCCAGACCGGAGGGGCAATCGACCGATCGAAGTGCTTCAAATCTAACGTGATTCCTGTAAAAAGGTTTGCAGCGCGATCATTATCATGCGCGCAAACTTCGGTCAACCGAGGGTGCGGGCGCGCGTCACGGGTGCGCAGCGCTCACTAACTGATAATTCGAACGATATCGTTGTAGAACGCCAACGTCATCAATCCGGCCAGCAGCAGCAATCCGAGCTGTTGCCCATAGAGCTGGATACGCTCGGACACCGGTTTGCCAGTGACGACCTCAGTGAAGTAATACATGAGATGGCCGCCATCCAGCATGGGTATAGGAAGCAGATTCAACACACCGAGACTGATCGATATCAGCGCCAGAAAACTCAGATAGTGATCGATACCGACACTTGCCGACTGCCCGGCAAACTGCGCAATCGAAATCGGGCCGCTAATATTTTCCACTGACGCCTGGCCCATGACCAGTTTGCCGATCATCTGCACCGTCAACGACATCATCTCCCAGGTTCGCACAAACGCTCGATGCAGTGCATCACCGACACTGTAGCGTTCAACAATCCGCACCTTGTCGTCGATTACCGATTGCGACAGGGTTTCCCAGGCACCAATAAAGCCCACTGGCTCACCATCGCCCAAATCCCTGCTACCGGGTGTCAACTCGAGCGTCTGCAAAGCTCCGTTACGTTCAATCTGCAATTCAAGTGCAACACCCGGGCTTGAGCGGATCATGCCGACCCAGTCGCGCCAGGTCGGCACTGGCTGGCCATCGGTGCTGACGATGATGTCACCAATTTGCAGCCCGGCGGCTGCGGCCGCACCGTCTGGCTGAACCCCGCCGAGGACCGGATCGACATCCGGCCACCATTGCTGAAAGCCGAGGTTGGCAATCACGTCGCCCTGGCTCGCCAGCAATGCCTTGTGATCGAGCTTGAGTGTTCTGGTTGTCGTCTCGCCCGACTGCGTTTCAACCTCAAATGCGACCTCTTCGCTTTTGTCGAGCATTTGATCCAGCACGGCAACACGCACGGTATCCCAACTGCCTGTCTTGCTATCACCAACGGCCACAATTCGATCGGCGGGCAGGAAACCGGCCTGTGCCACCGCGCTCTCCTTCACTGGATTTCCAACCATCGGCGCAATGCCGGCAATGCCGATGAGATAGACAACCCAGTAGACCAGGACTGCCAGTATCAGATTCGCCACCGGCCCGGCCAGCACTATGGCAATTCTGGCCCAGACACTTTGGCGGTTAAACGCGCGCGACAGCTCAGCTTCATCCACGTCGCCCTCGCGCTCATCAAGCATTTTCACGTAACCGCCCAGCGGTATCGCGGCGATCACATATTCGGTCTTGTCCTCACCCGCGACTTTCTTCCAAAGCGCGCTGCCAAACCCGACAGAGAACCGCAACACTTTCACACCGACCTTGCGCGCGACCCAGTAATGCCCGAACTCGTGGATCGTGACCAGCACGCCCAACGCCACAATGAACGCTACAGCACTGAACAAAAAATCCTGCATCAGGTAATTTCCGTTGAGGTGGAGGCACTGTCGACAAGTTCGACGGCCAGGTTACGTGCACGACGATCAATTTGCGCAAGATGCTCGACAGACGCCGGTTGCTCGAGCGGAATTTGCGCGAGCGCCGACTGATTGATCCGGGCGATATCAGCGAATCCGATGCGTCGTTTCAAAAAGTTTTCCACTGCAACCTCGTTTGCCGCATTGAGAATTGCGGGCGCCGAGCCCCCTTTACCCAGCGCTAGTCTGGCCAATCGCAGACACGGAAATCGCTGCTCATCGGGAGGTTCAAACTGCAGTGAACCGATGCGCGTGAAGTCAATGGGTGCAACGCCGCTGGCGAGGCGTTCCGGCCAGCCCAGCGCATGCGCTATGGGTGTGCGCATGTCAGCGTTGCCCATTTGTGCAATCACCGAGCCATCGGCAAACCTGACCATCGAATGAACGACGCTTTGAGGGTGTACGACGACCTCGATTTCCTGCTCATCGACGCCAAACAAATGGGACGCCTCGATTATCTCGAGCCCCTTGTTCATCATCGTCGCCGAGTCGATAGAGATTTTCTGGCCCATGTCCCAGTTCGGGTGGGCGAGCGCCTGCTCCACGGTCGCACGCTCCATTTGCTCGGCACTCCATTCACGAAACGGCCCGCCAGATGCAGTGAGCACCAGCGAGACAATCTCCTTGCGCCAGCTCGTGGAATCACCTGCCGGCAGACATTGAAAGATCGCGTTGTGCTCGCTGTCGACAGGCAGGATAGTGGCGCCGTTTTCGCGTGCTGTTGCCACCAGTAATTCGCCCGCCACGACCATCGCTTCCTTGTTGGCAAGCAATATTCGCTTGCCCGCGGTGGCGGCAGCCATCACCGGTGCCAGGCCCGCATAGCCCACAACTGCCGCCATCACGGACGTAACGCGTGAATCAACGGCGATTCGCTCAAGTGAATCGGGCCCGGACAATACGCTGGTTCTACTCCCCGCTCGTTGCAACCGCTGTTGCAACTGCGCTGCGGCCCCGGGATCGCTCATGGCGGCAAATACGGGCTCGAATTGCTGGCATTGGCTGGCAAGCAACTCTACGTTGCGGTGCGCGCTCAGCGCATACACCGAGTATTGCTCGCGGTTGCGATCGAGTACATCGAGGGTGCTGGTGCCAACCGACCCGGTTGCACCCAGCACAACTACCTGCTGCAACTCAGCGTGACTCATTCAGCAGGTACCGCGTGCTGACTACTGCAGAGCGGCATTTGCCTACATCCACAGAACGGCAAAAGCCATGAACGGCACGGCGGCAATCAATCCATCGAAGCGGTCCAGCGCGCCGCCGTGGCCTGGCAACAATACGCCACTGTCTTTCACTCCGCGACGACGCTTCGCGCGACTAAAGTAGAGATCCCCCGCGATGGTTGCCGCCGCAGCCAGCATACCAAACAGGAAAATCGGCAGCGCACCGGTTGTTTCGTTGGCGAATGCCTGGGCGGTGAAAAGATTACAGTAGAGTGCCAGCAACAGCCCGCCGATCGCACCTTCAATTGTTTTGCCCGCACTGATCTGCTCCGCCAGTTTGCGCTTGCCAAACCGCTTGCCGGCGAAGTAGGCACCGATATCAGCACAGGCCACCAGCACGATAATGTAGATCACGTAGCCAGGCCCAAGGGGACGCGTGCGGAGCCAGTAAAGACAAATCACCGCGAGCAGCACGGTAAAACAGCCCAGTGCCAGAGAGCGGTAGTGCGTGCCACCTGTATCGGGCAGGACCGGACGCAGATACATATCGAGTGCAATGGCACCCCATAGCAACACCCCGAGCAGCACCAGCGGTGTCAGCATACCCATCGATGCCCCCCAAAAACCAAGCAACGTCAGCACCGCCATACCTGCCAGCAGCCCCCACTTCACCAGCGGCACCTGTGGCAAATTGCACAATTCACCCCATTCGTAGGTACAGAGCAGCGTTGCCGCCAGCAATAAAGCGCCATACCAGAAATTTGACCAGCCCAACACGGCCCACAAAATCAGCACCGCCAGAATCAGGCCTGTGATTACACGTTGTTTAAGCATTGTTTTCCAGATCCCGAATTTGCTCGCCGGTCTGCCCGAAGCGGCGTTCTCTACCGTTAAAAAAACCAATCGCCCGATCGAGTTCATCTACACCAAAATCCGGCCAGAGCGTATCGGTGAAAAAGAGTTCTGTGTAGGCAAGGTGCCAGAGCAGATAGTTGCTCAGTCGTTGCTCACCGCCGGTACGGATAAACAGATCGGGCTCCGGATCATCACCTATGCTCGTGTGGCGCGCGACCAGCTCATCGTTGACATCTGCGGCTTGCAGCTGCCCGCCCTCGATCTGAGCGGCAATTCGCGCCATCGCCTGTGTGAGTTCCCAACGCCCGCCATAGTTCACTGCGATATTCAGACGCATACCGGTATTGCCGGATGTTTTGCGATCAGCGGCCAGCATGTCTTTTTGCAACCCGGACCGAAATCCGGACAAATCGCCGATAAATCTCACCCGGATATTGTTCTCGTGCAGTTTATCCACCTCGCCGCGCAAAGTGCCGCGAAACAACTCCATTAGAAAACTGACTTCCTGCTCCGGTCGCTTCCAGTTTTCACTGCTGAATGCGAAGACTGTCAGCACTTTGATCTCGCGCCGGGCACATCCTTCGACCAGCTGGCGAGTCGCCTTTACCCCGGCCTGGTGCCCTGCACTGCGCCCCAGACCTCGCTTCTGGGCCCAGCGACCATTGCCATCCATAATGACGGCTATATGCTGCGGGGTTTTGTCAGGCTGATCCCGACTCACCGGCAGCGCCTCACTGTTACCGGAATGAACGTCATCAGACTTCCATCAACTCGGCTTTTTTGGCCTCCAGTAATTCATCGACTTTGGCGACGAACTCGTCGGTTACCTTCTGAACGAGATCCTGCCCTCTTCGCTCGTCGTCTTCCGAGATCTCTTTTTCGCGCTGCAGTTCTTTCAAATCGCTATTGGCGTCGCGGCGAATGTTGCGCACATTCACACGGGCACTCTCGGCCTCCTGACTCACTACTCGCACCAGATCGCGACGACGCTCTTCTGTCAGCGGAGGCATCGGAATGCGGATCACGGTCCCGGCCGTTGAGGGATTCAGGCCAAGATCGGAGTTGATGATTGCTTTTTCGATTGGCCCGACCAGATCTTTCTCCCACGGCGTGACGCTGAGCGTTCGCGCGTCTTCGATCGTCAGTTTGGCCACCTGATTCAGCGGCGAAGCACTGCCGTAGTAGTCGACCTTGATATGATCGAGCAAGCTGGTGTGCGCGCGCCCGGTTCGAATTCGGCTGAATTCCTTTTGCAGTACATCGACACTCTTGCCCATTCTCACTCCGGCGTCCTTGGCAATATCGTCAATCATTTTTACCTGTCTCCTCGATTTACCCGGGACTCTGCTGGCTCAACCGCAATAGCGTCAGCCATGTAACCCGATACATTAAGATTAAACACCCGCGGCGGTGTGAATTGAACACGGCACATTACCATGGTGGCAGCATTCTCACCCGCAAGCCCCCAATGGACTATATCCAGCCTGGGCCATGGCGAGCACAATTTCCAGCCACCGATATTCTGCCCCAAAAAAAAGCCGGACATGGCCCGGCTTTTCGAAAAGCAACAATTACTACACAAGGTCGTAATGCGTCACCGAGAACACTCTTCCGGGCATTCCCGCAGCAGATCTACTCGCCCTTGACCTGTGCCATAACTTCCTCGGCAAAATTTTCCTGCTTCTTTTCGATCCCCTCGCCCACTTCAAAACGCGCGAAGTATCCAACCGATGCCCCACCCGCTTTGAGCAGCTTTTCCACTGTCTGGTCGGGGTCTTTGACAAACGGCTGTCCGAGCAGGGTAATTTCCGCAAGATACTTGCGTAGCCGTCCCTGTACCATCTTCTCTACAATTTCAGCAGGCTTGCCGCTGTCTGCGGCCTCGGCCTCGAGAATCTGCTTTTCTTTGTCGAGCATCTCGGACGGCACGTCGTCAGCGCCAATGCAGACCGGGCGACTGGCGGCCACGTGCATCGCGATATCGCGCGGCAGGGATTCATCGCCACCAGTGACATCCGTGATTACGCCAATGCGCTGCCCGTGCATGTACTCGCCCAGCGTACCGCCACTGGACTCGTGGCGGGCAAATCGTCTGATCTGAATATTCTCGCCGAGCTTGGACACCAGTTCCTGGCGCGTGTGCTCGAGCGAATCGCCACCATTGCTGGAGTCAGCCAGTGCGGCGACATCGGCAGGGTTCTCCGCCAGTACCGCTGCGCAAACCGCGTCGGCAAATCCCGTGAAATCGTCGCCTTTGGCAACAAAATCAGTTTCACAGTTGACTTCCACCATTGCGATCGTCTTACCGTCCGCTGACAACGCAGTCGCGATGACGCCTTCGGCAGCCGTGCGCCCGGCTTTTTTGTCCGCCTTCGCCAGACCCGAAATCCGCATCTGTTCGATCGCGGTATCCATATCACCGTCGGCCTCTACGAGCGCCTTTTTACACTCCATCATGCCAGCGCCGGTGCGCTCGCGCAGTTCTTTTACCTGTGCAGCTGTAATAGCCATTGTCTATTGATCATCCTGTATTGCATATCGGCGGACACAGCTCGCCCGCCGACCTGGAAATTCTGTTTGATAACGCGAGCACCGCCCGCACAAGGCAGGCGGCTAGTGCCGGATTGCGGATCAGGCCTGTGGCTTGTCTGACTCATCCGCGGCGGGCGCAGCTGCTGCTTCAGGGGCAGCTGCCGCTTCGGGAGCGGCTTCTTCAGCAGCGGGGGGAGCCGCTGGCTCAGGGGCTGCAGGCACAGGTGTTTCAGCAGCCGCCGGAGCAGCTGGTTCCGCCGCCGGGGCTGCAGATTCAGCAGGCGCTGCTTCAACAGCAGCTTCCGGCGCTGCCGCTGGTGCAGCTTCTTCGGATTTCACTGCCGCGGGCTGTTCCTCGATGAATTCACCGGTTTTACTGACCCCACCGGCTGTTTTGCCGTTTTGAACCGCGTCGGCTGCGGCATCCGAGAACAACTGAATCGCTCGAACCGCGTCATCGTTGCCTGGTATCACGTAGTCGATGTCATCCGGAGAGTTGTTGCTGTCCACGACCGCGATGATGGGTATACCCAGTTTGCGGGCTTCGGCGATGGCAATTTTCTCGTGACCGGTATCGATAACGAACAGCGCGTCTGGCAGGCGCTCCATCTTCTTGATTCCGCCAAGGCTCTTCTCGAGCTTTTCAAGCTCGCGGCGCAGAGTCAGCGCCTCTTTCTTGCTCAGTCGTTCTTCACCGCCGCTGGAAAACATTTCTTCCAGTTCAAGCATGCGCTTGACAGACTGTTTGACCGTCTTGAAGTTGGTCATCATGCCGCCGGGCCAGCGACGATTGACGTAGGGCATGTTGCAGGCCGAAGCAGCGTCTTTGATCGCATCGCGGGCGGCGCGCTTGGTGCCAACGAACAGAATTCTGCCGTTGCGCGAGGAGAGCTTGCCAAGGAAATTCAACGCATCATCCAGCGCCGGCACGGTGCTTTCGAGGTTGAAAATATGGATTCGGTTGCGTTCGCCGTAGATGTAAGGCGCCATCTTCGGGCACCAGAAGCGTGTTTGGTGACCAAAATGCACGCCGGCTTCGAGCATTTGCCGCATACTGACTTTAGACATTATTTTCTCTTTGAGTTGGGTTGTGCCTCCGCTCCATCCCGCTGCCAACCTGTACGAGACAGGCACCCGACAGTCAGGTTTGCAGGAGCGTGAGAATTTGGTGGCTTCATCGCCACCAGTGAAATAGCCAGCCACCAGGCCAGCTAACCGCCAAGTATATGTCACTTTTTATCACTAATCTATCCCTCCATGGCAATCGAGGAACAATCAGGTTGATCGCCCGGGATTTTTTCGGTGCGGACGGCCAACTACCTGAGCTGACCAAAAATGATGCCAGCCGCGGGGCCGAAACCGGTTCCATCCTTGCCGTATAAACGCGACAATAGCGAGCCCGATACAGCAATGGACAACAACTCTCGATGGTACCGCCACAATCAATTCCGATAAAATCACCGTCTGACGTCGAACACATGCGTGTGGCTGGCCGGATGGCGGCCGAAGTGCTCGACATGATCACCGAGCACGTCAAGCCGGGCGTGACCACAGAAGAGCTCAATACCCTTTGCCATGAGCACATCACAGGCAAACTCGGTGCTACCCCTGCCCCGCTAAACTATCGCGGTTTTCCCAAATCGATCTGCACATCGCTCAACCACCAGGTCTGCCACGGCATACCGGGAGACCGGGTGCTGAAGAAAACTGACATCATCAACATCGATGTCACCGTGATCAAGGATGGCTTCCACGGCGATACCAGCAGAATGTTTCACGTCGGCGAACCCAGCGTGCGCGGCCGTCGAATCTGTGATGTCGCACTGGAGAGCCTCAATCGCGGCATCGCCATGGTCAAACCCGGTGCGACCCTGGGCGACATTGGCCAGGCAATCCAGAGCTACGCAGAGGGTGAACGCTGCTCAGTGGTGCGCGAGTACTGCGGGCACGGTATCGGGCGATCCTTTCACGAAGAGCCGCAGGTGCTCCACTACGGTGCAGCGGGCACGGGCCTGAAACTCGCCGCAGGCATGACTTTCACGATTGAACCGATGATCAACCAGGGCAAACGCCACGTGAAACTGCTGGCGGATGACTGGACCGTTGTCACCAAGGATCGCAGCCTTTCCGCCCAGTGGGAGCATACCGTGCTGGTCACCGAGACCGGCTACGAGTTGCTGACCCTTTCACCGACAGAGATCTAATCTCGAAACAACCGGGATTGTCGCCATCAGCTCCCAGCAAACAGCCACCATCCAGACAGACAATCTGTCTCAGTTGCAAGTCGCACTGGCCGAGGTCGATGCGGCAGATTGTTCTATTGCCGCTTGCAAAAGAGCACTGCAGACCGGTAATGAATTGCTGCTGTCCGCCTACCACGACGGTGCACTGGCAACCGATCTCGTCGCCCGTCAGTCGCTGTTTACCGACCAGTTGCTGCAACGACTCTGGGCGCACCATATTCCGGCTCACACGCCTGAGCAGCTTTGCCTGATCGCCGTTGGTGGTTACGGGCGCGAGGAGCTGCATCCGCGATCGGATATCGACATACTGATCCTCACCGCACCTGACTACGTCGCACTCGACGCCGAGATCGGTGCTTTTGTTACAGCGCTTTGGGATGTGGGCATGGATGTAGGGCACAGCGTTCGCGATGTCGCGACCTGCGTTGCCGAGGCCAGCAAGGATCTGCACACCATTACCAATCTGCTCGAGTGTCGACTGCTGGCCGGCAGCAATCGACTGCACGCAGACCTGTGCGAGCAAGTGGCGCCGGACAAAATATGGCCCGCTGCCGATTTTTTCGTCGCCAAGCGCCAGGAGCTGCGCGAGCGCTACATAAAGTACCAGGATACTGCCTATCGGCTCGAACCCAATTTGAAGGAAAGCCCCGGCGCACTGCGAGACATCCACACGATTCAGTGGCTGCTAATCCGTCAGCATGGCTCGCCTGATCTGCAGGCACTGGTAGCCGATCAGCACCTGACCGAATCAGAGCTGTCCGAACTTATTGCTGGCAGAAATCATCTCTGGCGTATTCGCTTTTTGCTCCATCACATGGGCAAGCGCAAAGAAGACCGACTGCTGTTCGATTTTCAGCGCAACCTGGCGCTGGCATTTGGCTACCCCGATGAGCCTGGCAATGAACCGATCGAAAAATTCATGCAGCAGTACTATCGCACCGTCTCACGACTTGAACGATTGACATCCATGTTGTTGCAATTGATGCAGGATGCCTTTGTACCTGGCTCCAACTATCCTGACACCGTTTTGAACAAACGGTTTGTAGCGCGCAACCATTACCTCGAAGCGGCCAGCCAGGATGTATTCGAAAACTACCCGCCGGCGATACTGGAACTTTTCCAGGTTTACGCAGCACACGAAGATCTGCATGGCATTGGTGCCAATACGCTGCGACTGTTGCGCAGCCATTTACATTTGATCAACAGTGCATTTCGCGCCGATATGATCGCACGCGAGATGTTCATGCAGTTGTTTCGCGAACCGCAGAAGATTACTCGCAAGCTGCGCATGATGAATCGTTATGGTGTGCTGGCAGGTTACCTGCCAGCGTTCGAGAAAATCGTGGGTCGCATGCAGTACGATCTTTTCCACATTTACACCGTTGACGAACACACGATCATGGTGATTCGCAATCTGCGACGATTCGCGTTGCCACAACACCAGGATGAATTTCCGCACTGCTCCTCCATCATGAGCAATGTAGACAAACCCGAACTGCTTTACGTGATCGCGCTGTTTCACGATATTGCGAAAGGACGCGGCGGCGATCACTCGGTACTTGGCGCCGAGGACGCCGATCATTTTTGCAAACACCATGGAATGCGCGCAGCGGACGCACGGCTGGTTGTCTGGACTATCCGCCACCACCTCGACATGTCGATGACGGCGCAGCGCAAAGATATCTCCGACCCTCAGGTGGTACAGAGCTTTGCGAGCCTGGTTGGCTCACAGCGCTATCTGGATTTTCTCTACCTGCTAACGGTGGCGGACATTCGCGGCACCAACCCTGAACTCTGGAACAGCTGGAAGGAAAACCTGCTGCGCCAGTTGTATGAAAACACTCAGCGCGCACTCATCAGAGGACTCGATAATCCGATTGATAAATTCGATCTGATCAATGAAAAGAAACTCATGGCGCTTGAGCTTCTGGCCGAAGGGAAAGTGTCTGCACGAAAAACGGATCGATACTGGAAGGACTGGCAGGACAACTACTTTCTGCGCTACAGCGCCGACGAGATCCGCTGGCACACTGAAAATATCGCCACCCACAAAGGCCCGTTACCGTTAGTCGTATTGAGACATGCGCTGGAGCGTGGCTCAACCGAAATCTTCATTCATGCAGAAGATCAGGAACATCAGTTCGCAAGTGTTGCGAGCGTTCTGGATCGACTGGGTCTGACTATTGTCAATGCCCAGATCATGATGTCGCACAGTGGTAAAACACTCGATACGTTTTTTGTCCTCGACCGCGACGGCAGCCCGATCACAGAAGCGACGCGATCCAGGGCAATCCGGGATAGCCTCGTCACCGCACTGTCCGACATCGACAACATGCCCGCTCTGGAACCATTGCCAGCCCCCCATCGATTGCAACACTTCAGCCTTGAGCCAGTCATCGAGTTCGATAACGAGTCAGCGCCAGGCTATACGAGCCTCGCAATCACTGCAATCGATCGCCCCGGCTTGCTAAGCGTCATCGGCCATGCCCTGGCCGAGTTCAATGTACGTGTCATAGCGGCCAATATTGCGACCTTTGGCGAAAAAGCTGAAGACGTTTTCCATCTGCAGGATAGCGACAACAACAAGGTTACCGACCCCAATCTCCTGTCGCTTCTGCACGATACTCTGACCCGAAATCTCGCTGAAGATAGCTGATCGTGACCCCGACAATCGAACTCGCGCGTGAACTCATTACGCGCCGCTCCGTAACGCCGGATGATGCCGGCTGCCAGAATTTAATCGCCGACCGACTCGCCAGGCTGGGTTTTACAAACCAGCACCTGCCATTTGATGAAGTCGCCAATCTCTGGTCAACCTGCGGCACACAGGGACCGCTACTGGTGTTTGCCGGACATACCGACGTCGTCCCGCCCGGCGATGAGAACGAATGGCAACACCCACCCTTTCAGGGCACTATCGACAACGGCATGCTGCACGGTCGCGGCGCGGCCGATATGAAAAGCAGTATCGCAGCAATGATTGTTGCTTGCGAACGCGTACTGACCGAAAACCACACAGATACGCTGCCCGCACAACTCGGGTTTTTAATCACCAGCGATGAGGAAGGTCCGGCGATCAACGGCACTAAACGAGTTATGCAGCATCTGGGCGATCTGGGGATAACAATCGACGCGTGTATTGTGGGTGAACCCACCAGCACAACCCGACTCGGCGATACGATTAAAGTGGGTCGGCGCGGCTCGCTGAACGGCCATCTCAAGGCACACGGTGTGCAAGGCCACGTCGCCTATGCACACCTGGCAGACAATCCGGTTCATGCGATCGCACCGGCACTGCAGGAGCTGGCGGCCCGACAGTGGGATAGTGGCAATGAGCATTTCCCGCCGACTACGTTTCAGATTTCCAATATCAACGCAGGCACCGGGGCCGACAATGTCATACCGGCGAGCCTCGATTTGAAATTCAACTTTCGCTACTCAACCGAAGTCAGCGCCGAACAGTTAAAGCAAATTGTGCTCGAAGTGCTCGAACGACACAGTATCAAACATGAGTTGACATGGCGCCTGTCTGGCGAACCCTTCATGACCGGTACTGGCACGCTGGCGCAGTCGGCCAGCAACGCAATACGCACGGTCACCGGGATAGAACCGGAGCTATCCACCAGCGGCGGCACCTCGGACGGCAGATTCATTGCGCCCACCGGTGCACAGGTGATTGAACTCGGCCCTGTCAATGCAACCATTCATCAGGTTGACGAATGCGTGAATTGCAAAGATCTCGATACGCTAACCGATGTCTACAGCGTGATTCTGCGCGAGCATCTGGCAAACCCTTAATAAGCGAGCATTTAGTTCGCAGCGTTTCTACAGCGGTTCAAGCGGTCCAGGTCGACCACGGATCGAGATAGAGATTGCTGTTTCGGTAGCGCAGATCTTCGGTGACCTCCTGCCCTGCCCAGTTCGGCAGCTCTAATGGTGTGTCGGCATCCGGCAATTCTATTTCAGCGACTATCAGCCCGTCGTTCGGGCCTTCAAAGACGTCAATCTCCCACAGCATGTCGTTGTGCATGACATGGTGACGCCGCTTTGAAAGTGGCGCTCTGTCGCAAAGTGTCGACAACATCAGCTCGCCATCAGCAGCGGGAATTTCATATTCGAAATCGTAGTTGCTCCTGTTATCGATGCGAGCTTTTACAGACAGGAAAAATTGCAGGTCTTTCTGTCGCACCCGACAAACCAGGTTGTCACGCGACGCGAGATAACCCTGGCGGATTCGAATGGTGCGCTGCGGCGCAGGCCAACCGTCGGCCGCGACCAGAAATTTTCTTTCAATTTCAATCAATGTAAGCACCCTGGAGGAATGGGCTTAACTAGGCACGAGGCTTGAGAATACACAATACGCGGCGGTAGCAGCATCGTCTGGTTACGCAGCCCTGATTCGCGGCACCGCACTAATCAGCTGGCGCGTGTATTCCTCAGCCGGGCTTCCACAGACACTATCCGTATCACCAAACTCCACTAACTTGCCGCGATGCATCACCGCTGTTTTGTCACTGATGTATTCAACTACGGAAATATTGTGGGTAATAAACAATAATGAGAGATTGAAGCGCAGACGCAGATTCATCAATAGCTGCAGCAATTCTGCCTGAACCGATACATCCAGCGCGCTGGTCACTTCATCGCACACGATGAATTCCGGCTGTGTTGCGAGCGCCCTGGCAATACCCACGCGCTGGCGTTGCCCACCAGAGAATTCATGCGGATAACGCCATAGAAACTCACGCGGCAATTGCACGTCCTCAAGCAATCGGGCTGCGCGCTCGACTCTATCCTCCGCCGATTCACCGATCTCGTGAACCGCCATCGGTTCACACAGGGCAGTCTGAATATTGAGCCTTGGGTTCAGCGACGACAGTGGATCCTGAAAGACGAACTGCATACGTCTGCGATATGAGTGAAAATCGCGACGAGAAAACCCGGTCACATTGGTGCCATCGAAATGTATTTCGCCTGCAGTGGGTTTAATCAATCGCACCAATGCACGCCCAAGCGTCGACTTACCACTGCCCGACTCGCCAACCAGTGCAACAATTTCGCCGCGCCTGATCTGCAACGACACGCCATCCACTGCACGCACGTAACTGCGCACGGTGCGAAAGAGGCCGCCTCTTCTGGGAAAGTGCACCTGCAAATCACTAACGCCTGCGAGGACCTCACCGGCCTCGGGAGAGGCGATGTCCGCTGGCAAATTTTCCGGCAGCGCGGCAAGTAATTGCCGGGTGTAGTCATGTGCGGGATGAAACAACACATCTTCACGCGCGCCGGTCTCCACTATTCTGCCATCGCGCATCACCGCAACTCGATCTGCAATCTGTGCCACAACACCAAGATCGTGGGTAATGAAAAGTACCGCCATCGAACGTTCGAGTTGCAACCTTCGAATCAACGCGAGTATCTCAGCCTGCACGGTTACATCAAGCGCTGTTGTCGGTTCATCAGCAATCAGGATATCGGGTTCGCATACCAGCGCCATTGCGATCATCACCCGCTGGCGCTGTCCACCGGATAGCCGGTGCGGATAGTCGTCGAATCGATCCTGCGCGTCATCGATCTGCACTTCTCGCAGTGTCTCGATGGCTATATCGCGAGCCGCGTCCCAGGACATATCGGGATGGCAGAACTGCAGCGCCTCGACGATTTGCTCGCCTATGGTAAACACCGGATTCAGCGACGACATCGGCTCCTGAAAAATCATCGCCATTCGGCGTCCGCGAATTTTCCCCAGCGCCGTCTCATCCAGCGTTAGAAGATCATCGGCTTCGCCGGTGTCTCGTTCTCCGGTGTTCCGTTGCAAACCTATCCTGCCGGCAGGATGCGACGCAATGGCAGGCAACAGACGCATGATCGACAGAGCCGTGATCGATTTGCCACTACCCGACTCCCCCACCAGACACAGTGTCTCGCCAGCGCGCAAATGCAAATCCAGATCGCGAACGACCTGAATTGAATGCTCGCCAATCTGCAGATTCGTTTGCAGCCCTGTTACCTGTAGCAACATGATTTACGCCTTGCCCGACGCCGTGCGAGCACCGGGCGTTGCCGCGGTGTTTTCAGCGACCAGTGGATCCAGCGCGTCACGCAATGACTCGCCAATCAGATTGTAGGAAAACACCGTCATGAAAATCGCAAACCCGGGGAACAGTGCCATCCACCAATTGAATGTAGAGGATTGAACAGCCTGATTGAGCATCTGTCCCCAGGAGGGATCATCGACCAGCCCGAGTCCAAGAAAACTCAGTGTTGCTTCCGCCAATATCGCCGAGGCCACACCAAAACTTGCCGCAACCAGAACCGGCGCGGCCGCATTGGGCAGTATGTGACGAAACAGGATGGATTGCAGCGGCAGCCCGGCGACAATCGCCGCCTGAACATAGTCGAGCTGCCGCAATCGGAGAAACTCTGCACGAACATATCTCGCATAGCCCGGCCAGCTGGTGAGACCAATAATGACCATCATCATGTAGAGACTACGATCGAAGAACGCGACAAACGTCAGGAGCAAAAAGAGCGTTGGCACCGCTTCAAAGATCTCAACCACGCGCATACCCAGCATATCGATCCAGCCACTGAAGTAGCCCATCAATCCGCCCAGTAAAACCCCCAGGCCCAGCGCTATGCCGGTGGCGACAATGCCGATCCCGAGTGCCAGCCGGCTCGCGTGCACCATTCTGCTTAAAAGGTCTGCCCCGTTTTCCTCGGTACCCATGAGATGGACACGTGAGGATTGAATCAGCGGCGGCTGCAAACCGGTATCGCCAAAGTCACGCAGATAATCCTTCGGCGACCACGGTATCGGAGCGGAAACCAGCCATTCGATCTGTCCGGCACGTGATGCATCACGATATTGTTCATGCACAGTCAGGCGGGACGGATTAAGTAACTGCGAGCAGAGCAAAAAACACAACAATGACGCAATGCCGACAACCGCTATACGCACACTGGCAGACAGCCTGATCACACACACCACTAGCGTGAGAAAACCGGCCAACAACAGCGTGACATCGACGGCGCTCAGGTTTTGCAATAGCGGGCTCGACAACTGTCCCTCCACGCTCATCACCAATGGCCGGCTGTTGGCGATAAACGGGGCGAATACAGAAATCAACACAAGCACGCCAATCCAGCCGGCGCCGATAAGTGCGCCCCGGCGTCTGAATACCAATTGCAGCACACTGGCGCGCTCGGCCTGACTTGCCGAGCCCGACCGTCCGGCTTCAGGCTCACTCATAGCTGACCCTCGGATCAGCAAGTGCATAGAAAAAGTCGGCCAACAGATAACCCACTAACGTCAACACACCACTGATCAGCGTTAGGGAGAGTACCAATTCACGATCCCGCCCCTTCACTGCTTCGACGGCAAGCTTGCCCATTCCATCTATGCTAAAAAGGCTTTCCACCACCACCGAACCCGCAAGCAACCCCGGCAGCAATGCAGCCGCCACAGTAATTAATGGAATTAGACTATTCCTGAATACATGCCGCCATAACACTACACTCTCACTGGCCCCTTTCGCCCTGGCAGTTCGCGCGTAGTCGGCAACAAGATTTTCAAGGATCGATGAGCGCGTCAGTTTCGCAAGAAAGGCAAGCCCGCCAAACGAGAGGCACAGAATCGGCAGGACAAGATGCCAAAGCCTGTCGAACAGAAATCCAGACTCGAAAGTTTGGTTGAGAACATTGAACGCCAGCCAGCAGGCAACCGTGACACCAAGGATTACAGCGAACCCGACACGCAATCCGCGCGCCCCGTAAACCGCCACCATCACGAACAACACAGCCAACAGGAGCGTTAGCACAGGCACAACGACACTGCCTGAAGGCTGGCCCACCGATGCGCCCATCGCATAGCCTGCCAGCGCGCCGGTGGTCGCAAACAATATTGAACAAAGCAGTTTGCTGTATTTACTGACGACCACAAATCCACTGACAACTGCAACGTTCAGGAGAAAAAATACCAATGCCTGGCTCGCACTTCCCCAGTGGGGTAAAAACGGCATTTCGGCTGCCCCTCGCGACGAAAGACCCGATTCGGGAAACCAGTGCCAGTTCTGCGCACTGGCAAAAATCCCGATAAGCAAAATACCCGCTAACATCACCGGGACGGACCAAAGCGCCAGCAACGCTGTACCGGATGCCACATCAAAGGACTGCCCGCGTTTTGTCGCCGCTTGCACACCGATGATAATGGCTAGCAGATATACGAGCGGAATCGATACCAGATTGAGCAACAGCGTGATAGGCAAACGCTCGGCGATCAACTCGGTTACCGGCCTGCCATAAAGAAAACTGGTGCCCAGGTCTGGCGCTTTTAGCAATCCGCCGGACGGTGAATCTGAATCTGCCTGGTAGGCGCCGAACGGCGAAATATTTTTAAGCCAGTTCCAGTACTGCACCGGAAGCGGATCATCGAGGCCGTATCGCTGGTTGTAGTAATCCTCCAACGCGCGACGCGCTTCAGGCTCAAGATTGCCCTCTATCAGCCCCTGTGCACTGATACCGCCGGGTGATGCGGCCATCACCGAAAAGACCACCAATGTGATACCGAGCAGGGTCGGAATCATCAACAACGCCCGGCGCAGCAGGTATGTCAGCATGGCGACTCAACGAGCGACCACAATTCGCTGAAGAACATTGTCACTGCTGGTACTTCTGTATCGCACCCGGAACATAGGTCACTACTGGCACGTGGTTCAGATTCAGCCCGAGCCGGGTCTCGGCTACGTCGTGAATTCGCTTGTCGACAAACTGCAGTGACTTGCGGCGCATGAGGAACGTGTAGGGCTGTTCGGCGTGCAAAATGGCCTCGGCCTGCCACCACAATTGCATGCGCGCCGCTTCATCTACTGTGGATCTGGCCTCGTCTATAAGGCGATCGAGCTCGGAATTTTTGTAGTTGACGAAGTTATCGCCACCATCTTCCACTTGCGAACCGTGAAACATCTGATAGATGTCGGTTTCCACACCACTACTCCAGCCCAGTGTTATTGCATCAAAGTTGCGATTGTTCAAAAGATCAATCATCACCGACCACTCGGTCGGTTTGGGCACCAGTAAAACGCCGGCACGGGCGTAAAGATCTTTCAGAAACAAAACAATGCGGCGTGTGTCGTCACTGTCCTGAAAATAGACGAGTTCAAATTCAAATGGCTCGCCCGCATCGTTTTCCAGTACACCATCACCATCCCGATCGGCATAACCTGCCTCGGCCAACAGATCTTTCGCAGCGGCGAGATCGGACTGCCGGGCCTGCAACTGCGGATTGTGTTGCGGACTGCGGGGATTAAAAGGGCTCACAGCGATCTCGGCATATCCCAACATCAGCTCGTCGACTATTCGCTGTCGGTCGGTGAGCAACGTCATCGCAACCCGCACCCTGGTATCGGCAAAACGCGTTGGCCCATCACTGCGCTCTGAATTCCAGCCGATGTAGCTGTAACCGGCAGTCGGACTCATGTACTCGTGATTGTGGGTACTGTTGTCAATCTGCGGATCCGCCAGCAGTTTCCTGAATTCCCGTGGCTTTGATGAGTAGACGTCGATCGATCCGTTGCGAAAAGCTGCCAGCCGGGCACTGTCGTTTTCAATCACAGACCAGACGATGCGGTTGTAGGGTGGCTGCACGCTACTCCAGTAGCGCTGATTTCGCACCAGCTCCACGCGTCCTTCATCGGGTCGCCAACTTTCAGGATCAATTAATCGATAGGGTCCGGAGCCCATCAGCAGACCGCGGGACTGATTAAACGTCTCTGCATCAGTCAGGTATTTTTCATAGAAATGGCGGGGCAAAATTTTCATTTCGCCCGCCAGGCCCAGACCCTCAAAATAGGGTTCGCTGAACTCGAATCGAACCCGCTTATCGTCAATGGCAACTACCTGGCTGATCTTTTCCATTGTCGCGCGATGGCGCGGCGCGGCAATCCGGTCATCCATGATGAATTCATAGGTAAAGGCGACATCGTCTGCCGTGAGAGGCTCACCGTCTGAGAAACCGAGATTGTCGCGCAGACTAAATTCAATCGTCAGGCCATCATCGCTGATTTGCCAATCGCGGGCGAGCAGCCCCTCCCACTCCAGTGTTTGCGGACTGCGGGCCAGCAATGACTCAAGCACATAGTCCTGCACATATGACGCATAGACATCGGATGAAACCAGAGGGCTTATTGTCTTCAAACCGACAGGAAACGCAGACACCAGCCAGTCACCTTCGGCAAAATCCGGCTTTTGCGAGATCTGCTGCGCCCGGGCAAACACATCCGGTGTCTCTGATGCAGCGCTATTACCTGCAGATGCCGATGCTACCCCAACGCCGCGCGCCTGCAACTGGCTCAGGCTCAGACGCAGACCTCGAATGTCATCGGCCTGCTCTGCCATGCTCGCGCGCATTTGCGACATCATGCGCCACTGTCGATCAACCATATACATCGACAGCAATACCAGCATGCCGACCGCCGTAATAGACAGCAGGATAAGGAAGTCCTTGAATGTCAGTTTTTTATCGATGCCGGTGCTCCGCGTTGGCGCGCGCCAAAACCCTGTTTGTGTTGCACGGATTATAGAAGCTGCACGCCAGTCCGCTCATGACAAGACAAAAGGCCAGCGCCGTTGTTAAGGTATAATCCGGGCTCAAATTCATACCGTGGCGGAGTCATATGGGATTTCTAGCAGGAAAGAAGGCGCTAATTATCGGGGTCGCCAGCAAGCGCTCAATCGCCTGGGGCATTGCCAGCGCCATGCACCGCGAGGGTGCCGAACTGGCATTTACCTATCAAAACGAGCGTTTGAAAGATCGCGTCGTTGACCTCGCGGCAGAATGCGACTCAAAACTGGTGCTGCCCTGTGACGTCGAGTCCGACGAACAGATTGCAGAAGTGATGACCGGACTCGCTGGCGAGTGGCAGTCGCTTGATGCTCTGGTACATGCGGTAGCGTTTGCCCCCCGGGAACAGCTTGAGGGCGACTACGTCGATAGTGTTACCCGCGAAGGCTTTCGAGTTGCACACGATATAAGCTCATACAGCTTCGCAGCGCTGGCAAAAGCGGCGCGGCCAATGCTCGCCGAGAACGCCGCGTTGCTGACGTTAAGCTACCTTGGTGCGGTACGCTCCATGCCAAATTACAATGTAATGGGCGTAGCCAAGGCCAGTCTCGAAGCGAACACACGCTTCATGGCCCACGCGATGGGGCCGGATGGTGTAAGAGTTAACGCGATTTCTGCCGGCCCTATCCGAACACTGGCCGCAGCGGGGATTGGCGACTTCAAGAAACTACTCAATTACGTGGCGGATTCTTCACCCATGCGTCGCAACGTCAGCATCGATGAAGTTGGCAACACCGCAGCCTTCCTGTGTTCAGATCTGGCGTCGGGGATTACAGGGCAAATCGTCTATGTAGACAATGGCTTCAATAACGTTGCCATGCCACCGTCTACCGCCTAGCTCGCCATCTCGCAGGCAGGTTGCTCAAACCTGCCAGCAGCGCAAGCAGTTGGCACAGCGCGATAAAGCGGCACTGTGCCATTTTTTACGTCTGGTACGTCTAGTAGTTACTTCCACCACCACCGTTGAGCAGGAAGTCGTTCTGCTCAACTTTAGCGCCAGCCTGCAGGCCACTGACCATTGCGGCAAATTCTGCGGCACCGGCACGTGGCGCCAGCGAAGGAGTCGCAGGGACATTCTCGCTGTCAGCTATTTCGGTGGACTCATCTTGTGCCGCTTCGGCCACGCCCGAAAACACAACGATAGCAACATCACCCGCACTGGTTGTCACCTGCCGATAACTATTTTCACCGGCTGCAGGCTTGGCCATTTTGAATAGCTCCGAAACAATCGCTCGATCGGTTTCACCACCCTGGCGCCCTACCGCTGCTGGCTCAACATACGCCGCACCGTGGGATTCTGCTAAAGCAACAATGTCAGCGCCGCCTTTCAATTCCTCTATAGTCGACTGAGCCAATTCGTCGAGTTGCTCGCGTGCGCGCTGTTGCTGAAGTTGTTTCACGACATCATCGCGAACCTCTTCGAGCGCTTTCGGCTTGGGCAACTCGTGCTCCACCGTTCTCAAAACGATGACATGGTCCTCACCAACCTGCACTACCTCAGAGTTTTGCCCGTCATTCAGCACGTCTTCCGTCAGTGCGGCGGCGAGCACCTGACGATACTGACCAATTCCGTCTGTGCTGTTGGCGTCGAGCCAGTCTGATACCTTTATCTCAAGCCCGGTCTCCTCGGCGGCGGGCTCCAGGGAATCGCTGTTCTCGTAACTCGCATTAGACAGCTGCTCTCGCACTTCATAGAAGGCCTGATCAGCCTGTTCTTTACGATAGCGCTGATCCAGCTCATCCCTTACATCCTCGAAAGACTTACCCTGCTCTGCAATGATGCTGTTGAGCCGGATGATGTGGTAACCAAAATCGGATCGCACGGGCTCGCTGATATCTCCCTCTGCCATCGAGAAAGCTGCCTCTTCAAAAGGCCCGACCATGACGCCTCTTTCAAAAGCACCCAGCGACCCGCCGTCAGCACCCGACGCCGGATCGTCGGAAAATTCTTCTGCCAATGCTTCGAAGCTTTCACCGGCATTTATTCTGGCGATCAAATCCAGCGCCTTTTGCCTGGTTTCGTCCGCCTCGCCTGAACCGGCATCGCTGTCCATTGCCAACAATATGTGCGATGCGTCGCGCTGCTCTGCACTGCGATACTCACGGCGATTTTGATCGAAGAATTCCTGCAGCTGCTCTTCTGTTACCTCGAGATCACTGGTGAGATCCTCGGGCTTAAGTTCCAGATACTCAACTTTTACTTTTTCGGGGTTGTTGAAGTTTGCGGTGTTTTCATCGTAATAGGCCTGGATGTCCGCATCGCTCACTTCAATCGCGTCAGCAGTTTCCTGCAGCGCGAATGTGACGGTAGACAGGGTCCGTTGCTGGTCGCGCAGAACGGCAACCAATTCAGCTTCTGTGTCGAGCTCAAAAGCTGTTTCAACCACAGAACCCTGTAGCTGTTGTAACAGCAGGTCACCGCGATACTGCGCTTCAAACTGCCCGGCATCGATACCCTGCGATTGCAACTGAAGCTGGTAACGGTCTTTGTCGAAGACACCGTCCACGGTGAACGCCTCAGCGGTTAGGATCTCCCGAGCGAGCGCATCGTCCCCGATTGCCAGGTTGTTGTTGGTGGTGGTCTGTCTCAACAGTTCGCGAGTAACGACGGTATCCATCGCCTGCTGGCCAATCATGCCGGCAGCGTCAAAGCCTTCGGGCATACGCCCGCCAAATGCCTGACGCAATTGATTGCGCTGAATCTGATAGGCATTGTTATATTCGGCGAGACCCACTTTCTCGCCGTTTACTTTCGCCGCATAGTCCGGACCGCCACCGCCGAAGTACGAGCCGATGCCAAACAGTGCGAAGGGTACGCAGATGATACCCACGAGCACATATTTCAGCCACTTTGAATTGCGTACGCCGTCTCTGAGATCAAGTAACATGGGTTAGGTATCGAATGCCAACAATAGAGGAAAGGATAACTGGAAAACTATAGCATCAGCAAAAAAAAAGGGTGCCTATCGGCACCCTTTTTCGTTATGGCGGAGCGGACGGGACTCGAACCCGCGACCCCCGGCGTGACAGGCCGGTATTCTAACCAACTGAACTACCGCTCCAAAATTTGGTGGGTGCTGAGGGGCTCGAACCCCCGACCCTCGCCTTGTAAGGGCGATGCTCTCCCAGCTGAGCTAAGCACCCGACTGCAGCTCTCTAGTTTACCGCATCTTTTAAAGCTTTACCAGGTTTAAATCGCGGAACATTGGATGCAGCTATATCAATTTCCTTACCAGTTTGTGGGTTTCGCCCTTTTCTGGCTTCTCGTCTGCTGACAAGAAAGGTTCCGAATCCAACCAGAGTGATTTGCTCGCCATTATTAAGTTGATCGCCAATAACATCAACCATCGCATCGATCACCTTTGCAGCATCCGATTTGGCCAGATCAGCCTTATCCGCAATCGCGTCAACAAACTCGGATTTATTCATTCAGCAGAGTCCTCGTAAAGAAAAATAAAAAAGCGCGGTTTCCCAACCTTCTTCCCTGGAACACAAGTTTCAGGCAGCAGGCTGGATACCAGACGTATTATTGGCCTGCTCTTTCAAGCTGACGGGAGGTGTTGTGTTAGCCAGACTCGGCACACCCTGCCTAACCAAACCACGATTTTATCACATATGGCCCTATTGGCGACACACGCCGGAACAATTAATCCCGCTCCGAAGCACAGAGCGAGATTCACCGGCAGCTGACAAAGAGGGCATCAATGGCGCCGCAAGCCCTCGTCTTCCTTATTGCTCACCTTGCCTTTCTTGCCCGTATCGACTGCCTCGGCAGCTGGCTCTTCAAGCAACGGAGTCGGCATAGCGAGCAACGCAATCTCCAGCACGTCATCTATCCACCGCACCGGCTTGACTACCAGATTGTCGGTAACCTCGGCGGGGATATCGGCAAGATCTTTCTCATTCTCAGCCGGAATGATCACAGTTTTTATTCCGCCACGATGCGCCGCAAGCAGTTTTTCCTTAAGGCCGCCGATCGGCAGCACTTCGCCACGCAGAGTGATCTCCCCTGTCATCGCGACGTCGGATCGGACCGGAATTGCCGTCAAGGCTGATACCAGAGCGGTGCACATTCCTATACCGGCACTGGGGCCATCTTTCGGCGTCGCGCCTTCTGGTACGTGAATGTGAATATCCTGCTTCTCATGAAAATCTTTGCCAAGACCCAGTGACAGCGCTCTGCTGCGCACCACCGTTTGCGCGGCCTGAATGGACTCCTGCATTACCTCACCCAGCTGGCCAGTGTAGGTAAGTTTGCCCTTACCGGGGATCACTGCCGTTTCTATTGACAACAGCTCGCCACCAACTTGTGTCCAGGCCAAACCAGTGACCTGACCGACTTTGTCTTCGTCGTCCGCCTTGCCGAAACGGAATTGCCAGACGCCAAGATACTTGTCGAGGTTATCGGGTGTCACTGAAACCTGCTTGACGTCTTTCTGCAAAAGTATTTCGGTGACGATCTTACGGCATATCTTGGAAATCTCGCGCTCGAGATTTCGCACTCCTGCCTCGCGGGTGTAGTGGCGGATGATGTGTCTGATCGCCTCGTCGGAAATCTCCATCTCGCCAGACTTCAGACCGTTGTCCTCAAGCTTTCGCGGCACCAGATAGTTCACCGCAATTTTCAGCTTTTCTGTTTCTGTGTAGCCCGGGATGCGAATCACTTCCATTCGATCCAGCAATGGTGCCGGAATGTTCATGCTGTTGGCGGTGGCCACAAACATGACATCGGACAGATCGTACTCGACTTCCAGGTAGTGATCGGCAAACGTGTGGTTTTGCTCGGGATCGAGCACTTCCAGCAATGCAGAAGACGGATCACCCCGGAAATCGGTCGACATCTTGTCGATTTCGTCGAGCAGCATCAACGGATTGCGCGACTCTGCCTTGGTGATATTTTGCAGAATTTTGCCCGGCATGGAACCGATATATGTGCGTCGATGGCC
Organism: uncultured Granulosicoccaceae bacterium; assembly: GCA_937920585.1. Classification (GTDB taxonomy): domain Bacteria; phylum Pseudomonadota; class Gammaproteobacteria; order Granulosicoccales; family Granulosicoccaceae; genus CAKZSB01. The sequence goes on from CAKZSB010000010.1 coordinate 63,924, forward strand.
GCGAATCTCAGCCTCGTCCCGAACACCGCCCAACGCCATACGACTAAATTTTCGGCCCGTCGCTCTGGCTATGGATTTTCCTAGTGAGGTTTTGCCCACGCCGGGAGGACCGACCAGACAAAGTATCGGACCCTTGGATTTCTTCACACGCTTTTGCACCGCGAGATATTCGAGGATGCGCTCTTTTACCTTCTCAAGCCCGTAGTGGTCCTCTTCAAGGATCGCTTCCGCCCCACCGAGATCAGATTTCAATCGAGTGCGTTTTTTCCAGGGCAGATTGACGAGCGTCTCGATGTAATTTCGCACAACAGTCGCTTCCGCAGACATCGGCGACATCATCTTGAGCTTCTGAAGTTCAGCGGAGGCTTTTACATGAGCCTCTTTGCTGAGCCCGACCGTTTCGATCTTTTCACTCAGATCGTCCACTTCATTGGGCACATCGTCCATATCGCCCAGTTCTTTCTGAATGGCTTTCATCTGCTCATTCAAGTAGTACTCGCGCTGGCTCTTCTCCATTTGCTGCTTGACCCGACCTCGGATGCGCTTTTCAACCTGCAGCATATCCAGCTCAGATTCCATCAACGCCATCAGATACTCGAGCCGATCCACACAGGATTCCATTTCGAGGATCTTCTGCTTTTCATCAATTTTCAGTGCCAGATGGGCTGCGACGGTATCTGCCAGACGCGAGGGATCGTCTATACCGCTGAGGGACGCCAGTATTTCAGGTGCGATCTTCTTGTTCAGCTTTACATATTGTTCGAACAGGCTGGTCACTGATCGAATCAAGACCTCAGCTTCTTTTTCATTCACCTCCTCGTCGCCACCTACCTCCACCGCATCAGCGGCGAAGTAGCCTTCATCGGTTTTGTGGATTGACGAAATGCGAGCACGCACACTGCCTTCCACCAGTACTTTGATGGTTCCATCCGGCAGTTTCAGCAGTTGAAGAATGTCAGCCAGGGTGCCGAACTCGTTTATGTCTTCAATATCCGGCTCGTCTACATCAGCACGCTTCTGTGCAGCCAGCAAAATTTGTTTGTCTCGCCCCATCGCTTCATCGAGCGCAAGGATGGATTTCTCGCGCCCGACAAATAGCGGGATGACCATGTGTGGATAAACCACCACATCACGTAGTGGCAAAAGGGGTAGTCCGGCAAGGGACTCGTCGGAAGGTGTATCAGTCGTATCAGGCTTGTCGGCCATGCTGCCTCGCGGATGCTAGCGATGTATGCACGGGTTGCGCACACCCCTAGAGTTTAAGGCCAGCGAGAGAATTTACAAGCAAGCGGTCTTCCGGCAGCGCAGGCAGGTAAAAGCGTATGACTAATCAATTAGCCCTGCACAAAAACCGTCTCGCTGCCCCAGAAACAAAAACGCCGCTTTGCAGCGGCGTTTTTGTTCGAGTAGACGCGTTCAGACTATTCGTCAGATGCAGCCTTCTTGAAGCCTTTCTGATCTCCCTCGATGCTCGGCTCATTGCTGGCCAACAGTAACAGCGGCTTGGTTTCTCCTCTTACAACTGCGCCGTCGACCACAACTTTCTTCACATCTTCGAGGTGAGGCAGATCGTACATGGTATCCAGCAGAACATTTTCCAGAATCGTTCTCAGGCCACGTGCACCGGTCTTTCGCTCGGTTGCTTTCTCGGCTACTGCATACAAGGCATCTTCGCGGAATTCAATTTCTACATCTTCCATGCTAAGCAGCTTCTGGTACTGCTTGGTGATCGCGTTGCGCGGCTCGGTGAGGATGCGGACCAGGGCCTCTTCGTCAAGCTCCTTGAGGGTCGCGATGACCGGCAAACGACCAACGAATTCAGGTATCAAACCATACTTGATTAGATCTTCGGCCTCGACTGTTTCCAGCAGCTCGCCCAGTTTAGCCGTTTCGTCCTTGGTTTTAACTTCTGCAGCGAACCCGATTCCGCCTTTGTCGGATCGGTCCCGAATGATCTTGTCCAGGCCAGCAAATGCTCCACCGACAATAAAGAGTATGTTGCGTGTATCAACTTGCAGGAATTCCTGCTGAGGATGCTTGCGCCCGCCTTGTGGCGGCACCGAGGCGACAGTGCCCTCGATCAGTTTAAGCAATGCCTGCTGAACGCCCTCGCCCGATACGTCGCGAGTAATTGAAGGGTTGTCCGCCTTGCGCGAAATTTTGTCGATCTCGTCGATGTAGACGATGCCGGTCTGTGCTTTTTCTACGTCGTAGTCGCACTTTTGCAGCAGTTTCTGAATGATGTTCTCGACATCTTCGCCAACATAGCCCGCTTCAGTCAGGGTTGTCGCATCTGCCATCGTAAACGGAACATTCAATAACCTCGCAAGCGTCTCCGCGAGCAGGGTTTTTCCCGACCCGGTGGGGCCGATCAGCAGAATGTTACTTTTCGCGAGTTCGACATCGTCTTTGGAGGTGCTTTGATACTCCAGACGCTTGTAGTGGTTGTATACGGCAACCGCCAGGATCTTTTTGGCTGACTCCTGACCGATCACGTAGGAGTCCAGCGTGTCGCGGATGTCTTGTGGCTTTAAAAGCTCGTTGGTGGCAGTGGCCGCCTTTTCCTGCATCTCTTCGGTGATAATGTCGTTGCACAGATCGACACATTCATCGCAGATAAACACCGAGGGGCCCGCAATAAGTTTGCGGACTTCGTGCTGGCTTTTGCCACAGAATGAGCAGTACAACAGCTTGCTGTCGTCTTGATTCTTGTTTTCGCCGTCACTCATCGATCATCACAATCCAGTTCACGCAAGGATAACCTTGCCGGTTTTTGGTATATATTGCAAGCTGACCGACTCTCGAGCATACGTCAAAATGCTTGTTTACCAACCACTACCAGGTCGCTCAATCAATCACCCGCTAAGCGCGCAAGAATACCTTAACCAGAGGTCGCCTGTCCGGCTTCCTTGTCACGGTTTTCAACAACGCGGTCGATCAAACCGTAATCCACCGACTGTTGCGCAGTCATAAAGTTGTCGCGATCAGTGTCGTTCTTCACATCTTCAAGCGCCCGGCCGGTGTGATGGGCCAGCACCTGATTCAACCGCTCGCGAATGGACAGAATTTCCTGAGCGTGAATCTCGATATCAGTCGCCTGGCCCTGAAACCCGCCGAGTGGTTGATGAATCATCATTCTGCTATGCGGCAGTGCGTAGCGCTTGCCATGGGCACCACCAGCGAGCAACACCGCTCCCATGCTGGCCGCCTGCCCGACACACAGCGTGCTGACGTCGGGCTTCACGAACTGCATGGTATCGTAGATGGACATCCCGGCAGTGACAGATCCGCCGGGGCTGTTGATGTAGAGAGAGATGTCTTTGTCAGGATTTTCTGATTCCAGATACAGCAGCTGAGCCACAACCACGTTGGCCATGAAGTCCTCTACCTGCCCCACCAGAAAAACCACCCGCTCCTTGAGCATTCTGGAGTAGATGTCGTAACGCATGGAACCGCGTGGCGTCACTTCTTCTACAGTTGGCACATAGCCTGTAGCCTGCGGCGGCATTGCAAACATATCCAGCGGACGGTTGGTCATTCTTCGCGGTTCTCCACCAGCCAAAGGCTAGCTATCTGCTTGTTTATTCTCGGGATTCATGACTTCTTTGAAAGTCATGGTCCGATCCTTGACAGAAGCCTGTCCCTGCACCCATTCAGCGACGAGTTGCTCGAGTACCAGGCCTTCAACGTTCTGCATGTACTCCTGGTTACCGTAGTAATAATCGATAACCTGTTGCGGGCTCTCGTACGAGGAGGCTACCGCTTCGATCTTTTGCTTCACCCTTTCAGGGTCGGGCTTGATCTCATGCTTCTTGATTATCTCAGCAATAAGCAAACCCAGTTTCACGCGACGGGTTGCATCCTGCTCGAACATTTCGAGACCCATGTCCATCTGTTGGCCACCGTTGTTCTTCATTTGCTCTTGCAACTGCTCCTTCATGCGTCCGGATTCCTCTATCACCATCGCACGCGGAACATCGAATTCATTTTTCTCAAGCAACAGCTCCATTACTGCCTGCTTGTTCATCGCTTCCAGCGACTGTTCCAGCTCACGATCCATGTTTTTCTGGATATCGGCACGTAACGTCTCTACTCCACCCTCAGAAACGCCAAAAGCCTTGGCAAATTCGTCGTCGACAACAGGCAGTTCGGCTTTCTTCACCGCTTTGACTGTGATTTCGAAGGTTGCGTCCTTACCGGCCAGCTCAGTCGCCCGGTAATCTTCCGGAAAACTAACACTGATCTCCTTTTGGTCGCCCTTCGTCACACCGATCAGTTGATCCTCGAATCCCGGAATCATTGACCCGCTGCCCAATTCCAGTGGCGCATCCTCAGCGCTGCCGCCGGGGAACTCTTCGCCATCGATCTTGCCGACAAAGTCCATCGTGACCTGATCGCCGCTCTCGGCAGCACGTTCGACGTCAACCCATTCCGTACGCTGTTTTCGCAGCGTCTCAATCATGGTGTCGACGTCTTCGCTGCCCACTGAAGCGGACGTGCTAATTAGTTCGCTGCCGGCCAGGTCTGCAATCTCGACTTCGGGGAAGACTTCGAAGGTCGCGCGATATTCGAAATCACCGCCGTCTGCCACCGGTTCGGCCGCCACTGGCTCGATTTCCGGGGCGCCTGCAGGTCGATAATTTTCCTGGCTCAGGGCCTGCTGGTAGCTCTCATTGATGACCTCGCCGAGAACCTCCTGCCGCACATGCCCGCCAAAGCGTTTGCGAACGACAGCCATCGGGACTTTGCCAGGGCGAAAGCCATTCAGCCGAGCTGTTTTTGACAACTCCTGAAGCTTGCCATTGACCGCGTCATCGATTCTGGAGGCCGGTACCTGGACCTTGATTTTTCGTTCCAGGCCGTTCGCCGACTCTTCCACAACTTGCATGATCACCTCGATCGGCCGCTCAGCGGCATCAGTTACAGGGATGAGAGTACGCCAGGAAACCTGACGACTTGATGCAGCCACGAAAGTGCCTGCTGTATTGGTGCGAGAGGGGAGACTCGAACTCCCACGGGTTTCCCCACTGGAACCTAAATCCAGCGCGTCTACCAATTCCGCCACACTCGCGAATTACCAGAAGCGGCTCACACCGCCTTGCGGCAGACTGGCGCCAGCATCGGCTCACAGCACTGCACAACCTGCTTTACAACCAAAAAAAGTGGGGTGGACGATGGGATTTGAACCCACGACCACAGGAATCACAATCCTGCGCTCTACCAACTGAGCTACGCCCACCACTGATAATGGCACGCCCGGCAGGATTCGAACCTGCTACCCTCGGCTTAGAAGGCCGATGCTCTATCCAAATGAGCTACGGGCGCCTTTTCGTTCCCGACGGCGAAGAAAAAATTGGTCGGGGCAGCAGGATTCGAACCTGCGACCCTCTGCTCCCAAAGCAGATGCGCTACCAGGCTGCGCCATACCCCGATTGCGTCAAGTGTAGCCTTCCCTGAGCCATCGCGGGCGCCCGTTTGCGTCATTGGGGGTGCGTGGCGTCGGGATTAGTCCTCTGCCTCGTCTATCCAGATCATCTGGATGGCCTCGAGGATGCCTTCACTGGATTTTTCCGGATCGTCCTCAAAACCATCGAGGGCCAGAATCCATGCGTGCATATCCGTAAAACGCACGTATTGCGGGTCCACGTCAGGGTGGGCGTCAAACAGGGCTTCCGCAATCTCGCGGGTATCCGTCCACTGCAGCATCAGTGGTTCTCCGACACCATGTTGATGGTGTACTTCGGGATCTCGACGATGAGATCGGTATCGCCCACGATCGCCTGACACGACAGGCGTGAATCGGGATCCAGGCCCCAGGCCTTGTCGAGGTAGTCCTCCTCGAGCTCGTCGGCCTCCTCAAGGCTTTGTCCGCCTTCACGCACGTGGACATGACAGGTCGTACAGGCGCACGACTTCTCGCACGCGTGTTCGATA
>CAKZSB010000011.1 GCA_937920585.1 uncultured Granulosicoccaceae bacterium
GGTGGCAACGATATCGTGCGTTTGTCGGGCAATGCCGATGGCACTGCGTTCAATCCCGTTGGCACGCCATTGCCGAACGGTGCCATCGATGGCAATGAAGAATTTTTTCTGTTAAAGGGTGCAGAGCAAACAATCTATAGCGAGCCGCAGTATCTCGGTTTATCGACTGATCAAAACCGCTCCATCTACTACAGCGCCAACGGTACATCAGGCAGCTACAGTTTAGGCAGCACGACCTCTGGTGATACCGACGCGTGGGCCTGGTCGATGCAGGGCATCAGTGTGGCGGCCCTGCCGAACGACGACTCGCAACTGGCAGATGCCGACAACGATGGCAGGCCCAACGAGATCGATCTCGACTCCGACAACGATTCCATTCCCGACGTCATCGAGGCCGGTGGTGTGGATAGCGACAACGACGGTGTCATCGACGATCCGGCCACCGCGCAGGGCACACTGCTCGATCCAATCGACACAGACAGCGACGGTGTGCCGGACTTTCTCGACCTCGAGAGCAGCAACAGCGCGAACGATGGCAGTGGTCCCACCGATATCAGCGCAACGCCATTCGCATCCCTGGATACTGATGGCGATGGTCGACTGGATGCCGAGAATCGTGTGGACATCGATAATGATGGCTGGGACGATGCGGCCGATGGACAGACGGGAGATGGGCCGACAGAGCCGGTGGATCCCGTTGACCCTGTCGATCCGGTAGACCCTGTCAATCCTGCCGATGGCAGTTTTAATCCGTCGGCGTCACTGCTGGTCGATGGTGATACCGCTGACTGGAATGATCTGGTCGGCTACGCCCTTGACGCCGATGATGTGAGTGGTGCGGATAATGTGCTGGATTTTGCCAGTGCCGCGATCGCACACGACGACAACTACTTTTACTTTCGTTATAGCAACCACGCGCCGGACGACGTGCAGATCAGCTGGGGCATGAGTGTGCAAATAGATACCGATGCCAACCCGGCTACCGGTTTCAGAGGATTTGGCAATGAACTGCCGATTGGCGTCGACTACATGATCGAGGGCCAGACGCTGCATCGATACACCGGCAGCGGCAATGACTTCAGCTGGGCGCCGGGTGAACTTCAGGTTGCAGCGATCCGCGGCGCCGAGTTCGAAATGCAGGTCGCGCGTGAAACGCTGGGCAATCCTGCGGCGATGCGGCTGTTTTTCTACGCCAACAATGTTGCCGTCAACGGCAGCGCACTGGATTTTTATCCCGATGCGGCAGCCGACACCAGTGCCGCGCTCGCAACCAGAAGTTTTGCCTACAACGCTGGCACCGACCCGGTCACGCCGGTAACTGTCGATCCGCCGCCGACCACCGTACCGTCATCGATTTTGTATAACCCGGTCGCGAGCCTCGGTGTCGATGGCGATCTGGCTGACTGGAATGCACTGGCCTCGTTTGGCAGCGACTCCGATGATGCAAGCGGCGATGGCAATGTCATCGACTGGCGTGAGGGCTGGATGGCACACAGCGACAGCGATTTTTACATCGGCTGGCGCAACGACGAGGCGGCACAGCTGAGTTGGGGCAATGGCATCATGGTCGACAGCGACCGGGATCGATCAACCGGTTTTACCGGATTTGGCAACGAGCTGCCTATTGGTGTGGATTATCTGCTTGAAGCTGACACCATCCATCGCTATAGCGGTGCCGGTACAGACTGGGTGTGGGTAGACGGCGGCAATATGGCACCGGCAATTGCCGGCAACAACGTTGAAATCGCCATTCCCCGTGCGACCCTCGGCAACCCGGTGGCGATGGATCTCTTTTTCATCGGCAACAACAACGCGACTGGCGGTACAGTGACCGACTACTACCCCGATGCAGTCAGCAATCGGCTGGCGTCAGCCACCGATCGAAGTTTCACCTACAGTACTGTTGAGCCGCAAGCGCCTGTCGACCCACCGGTGCCGTCTCTTGCGATTACACTCGATGGCAACCTCGAAGAATGGGAGCAGAGTGCTCAACTGGGTGGAGAGGATCCGCAGGATATGGTTGCGCCGAACACGCTCGACTGGCGTCGCGTGCTGATGGCCAACGATGGCGACAATCTCTACCTCGGTTATCAGGGTTACCAGGCGCTGACGCTGGGCTGGGGTCTGGGTGTTTATCTGGATGTCGATCAGGACGCGACCACCGGCTTCAAGGGCTTTGCGAATGAACTTGCTGTGGGTGCGGAATTTCTGCTCGAAGGTACCGAGCTGCTCAGCTACACCGGGGCCACTCAGAATGAATGGTCCTGGGGGTCTGAGCAGACTGTCGACCTGGTCGTCGCCGGCGACAGTGCCGAGGGTCGGATTGCGCTTTCGATGCTGGGTATCACTGACGGCGTCGATGTGTTGATGCGCGGTGATAACGCCGCCATAGGTGGCAATGCCATCGACTTCCTTCCCGACACCGGCAGTTTGAGCTATACGCTACAACAGGGCAGCCAGTCTCAGAATAGTGAGCCCGCGATACAGGCGGCCCTGAATGGCAATGATGGTGGCGGTGCGTTTGGTCCCGGTTGGCTGATGCTGGCACCTTTAGTGGCCTGGCTGCGCCGACGCGGCCGGTTAACAAGAAAGGTGAATATGAAACAAGCAAAGCTGATCACCGGTGTTATCGCCAGTGCATTTTTGGTCACCGCCTGTGGTGGTGGAAACGGTGGTGCAACAGTCAGTGGGGGCAGCCCCAGCACGCCAAACAATCAGCCCGTTTTCCCCACCGGTCAGGATCAGTCGGCCAATTCCAATCCTTCGTTTGCAAGCGCCCTGGCGCGTCTGGAGATGGATGGTACGCAAGTGGTGCCGGCTGTGCCGACGCGTGCCCGTGGTACAGTTAATCTAACGCTCAATACAGTCAGCGGTGCGTTAACCGGCACTATCGTGCATTCCGTATCGTCCGCCAGTAGTGCCACCATTCATACCGGATTAACCGGTGCGAATGGCGCGGTGATCGTCACCCTCGAGGCGATTGCAGCCAATGAATTCCAGGTACCTGCGGGTACGGTGTTGAGTCCGCAACAGATTGTGGCTTATCAAGCTGGTGAAATGTATGCCAGTGTGCAATCGAGCACCTGGCCGGATGGCGAAATCCGCGCACAGCTAACCGCCGATGTCATTGACATTGCAGTGCTGCCAACGCTTGATGACATTCAGGCCAAGGTGTTTACGCCCACTTGTTCAGGGTGTCATACCGGTGGCGGGTCCAGTCTGCCGGGCATCATGGATCTGACGTCAGCCGACGCCAGCTACAATTCGCTGATCAACACGCTCAGCCTGCAGGAGCCCGACAAAGATCGCGTGTCTGCCAACGATGCGGCAAACAGCTACCTGGTGCATAAGCTGGAAGGTACGCAACAGGTCGGCTCGCAAATGCCGTTTCGTGGAATACCGCTGGATACTGACGTCGTAGATGCGATCAGGCAGTGGATTGATAGTGGTGCGATGCGTTAGCACACGAAACCTGATCAGCTAAGCCGTGGTGCGCATCGCGCCACTGGCAGGGCAAAGCAATTCAGCTTGCCCGCACAGCGTCATAGTAGTTGTTGGCGCCAGCATCTTCAAAACAGCTAATCTCGCAAACCCTGCTGCTCTGAGTCCTGACACATAGTGATCCTGCCCTGGCGAGCGGCAGGTAATGCTGGTATTCGCGTCGCTCCACTCACCCGTCTCAAGCGGTGCGGTAAATAGAAATCGTCCGCCCGCCTCGACTAGAGTGGCCACTTTTCGAATCAGCCTTTGTTGATCTGATTCAGGCAGCAGAAAAATCAGCCCGATCGCAACTACCGCGTGAAACTGACGGCCAAAGCAATCACTTTGTTCTACTCTGGCACACTGCAGCGGTACATCCGGGAAGCGTGTCTGAAAGATTGCACAAAGTGACGGGGAGCTATCAACCGCATGTAGATTCAGTCCGGCGTCGATCAGTGTTTTTGATATCGGCAAGCCGCCACCGCAACCGAGCTCGATTGTCGAAGCACCAGCCGGCAATGTCTGGGCCCAGCGCGCGACGACTTTCGAGCCCACCGATGAGTGATCTCGCGCAGCCAGAAACCCGGCCGCATGTCGTTCATAGGCGTCGGCGGCGTCGCTGCTCATTGGCTATTCAGTGCCGGCGAGATAGTCTTTGATCTGCGGTGTTCTATAGCCATCCTCCCGCCAGAGTATCGGGAAATAGTTTTCATCGAGCGTGTTGTCGCCGAGCCGTTTGTAGCGACTGTAAATCGGGCCAATCCCCTGATCGAAATTCTCGGGAACATATTGAACATCGCTGCGCATGGCGTGTAACACCAGGGAGCGTCGCGGATTGGGGCCAGGGTTCGCCCCCGATCCGTGCCAGGTACCGCCGTGATGAAACGATCCGCCGCCGGCCTTTACTTCAACATAGCGAATATCCGGCTCGACGCCGGCGCGGGCGGCGGCTTCACGCATCGGTTTCAGGTAGTCAACGGGTGCGTGAAATTCACCTTCTGGCTGGCCCAGTTCCCAGTGATTCGAACCACGGGCGAATTCAATCGTGCCACCACTGGCTGTCGTGTCATCGAGCGCTATCCAGCAGGTGAATATTTCACCAGGGGAAAACCAGCTTAGAAACGCGTTGTCCTGATGGTAGCTCAGCGACTTCGTGTTGGGCGCTTTCCAGATCACGTTGTCGATCATAATGCGCACGCCAGTCCAGCCAGTGAGTGCTGCGATCGAACGACCCAGTGCTTCGTCGAGCACAACGCCCGCGATAGTCCGATTGGCCTTCCAGCCATTGCAGATCTGGCGCGACAGGCTCGGGTCGCTGATACCGTTTTGCCAGTTGACCTCATCGGGTTTCACCCCGGTTTCAAACTTACCGTTGAAAAGGTGGTCGAAAGCGCGGTGCAGTGCAGGTATTTTATCCGTGCTGATCAGCTGATCGACGACGATAAATCCGTCTGCATCAAAGCGTTGCTTTTGCGTAGAATCTGGATTGAAAGCCATTGGCTGTGCGGTTGAGAGATCGGGCCGTAATTATACCGTCAACCGTAACAGAGAAAGTCGTTGCAGCCGCGTTGGCCTGTAAATACCTGTCAGCTAACATCTGAGTGATTAAGAACATGCCATATAACAATGCGCTTCCCGGTTTGCTGCTATCGATAGCGTGCCTGAGTGCCAGTTGTGCGATGCCGGGTCCGGTGCAGGCCGGACCCGCTGTTTGTTGCAACGCGCAGGCGGGGACGGTTTCAATTGCAGCCGAAGTTATTGCCGGCGGCCTGCAGCGACCCTGGGGCATGGCTTTTTTACCCGACGGATCCATCCTGGTTACCGAGCGTGCCGGTACGCTGCGGCGTATCGTCGGTGGTGAGGTGTCGGCGCCCATTGAGGGTGTACCGGCGGTGCTGGCATCGGGGCAGGGTGGATTACTCGATATCGCGCTCGATCCCGATTACGCCGAAAATCAAACGATTTATCTGTCACTTGCCGAGGCTGATGAAAACGGCAGAGCCGGCACCGCTGTGGTGCGAGCCCGGCTCGCGGACGATTACCGGCAGTTGCAAAACCGCAAGACAATCTTTCGCGCCAACAAAAAGAGCTCCGGCGGGCGGCATTTTGGTTCCAGGCTACGATTCGCGGCCGACAAAACACTGTTCGTTACCCTCGGTGATCGCGGTACGCAATTGCGTGCCCAGGATCCTTTCGATCACGCCGGTTCGGTCGTGCGGATTGCGCGCGACGGGTCGATTCCCGCCGACAACCCCTACGCCGATGGCAAAGGCGCGTTGCCCGAGATCTGGTCGATCGGGCATCGCAATCCACAGGGTGCTGCGATCCATCCGCTTACCGGTGAGCTCTGGACACTCTCGCACGGTGCGGCCGGTGGCGATGAAATTAACAA
>CAKZSB010000012.1 GCA_937920585.1 uncultured Granulosicoccaceae bacterium
GGTGGCGCGGCGGTTCCAGGCTTCGGCGAAATCGGGGTGTGTTTCGACCAGGCCGTTGAGCAGGTTGAGGGCAATGGTATAGCGCCCGGAGGTCATGGCCTCGACGGCGGCGGACATGTTGTCGCCACCTTCACTGTCTTCACGCTCGTACCAGATCTTCCAGATCTGCGATTCGATGGCCAGTGCCTGTTGGGCATTGTCGGCCTCTTTCAGCTCGGTGAAGAGCTCCGGAAGGGTCTCGTCGGTTTGATCGGCTATGGCCAATGGTCCGGCAAGAGCAAATAGCGTAACCAGCGTGATGAGTCGGTTGGCGAACATGGATCTCTCCCCGGCAGTGGCAGATCGAGTGAAAACACTCGCTCTTCCATTAAGTTGGCGACACCTGAGCCTTTAAATTTATGAAATTTGTCTCACTTTGTACAGCGTTCATTATTGCAGGGCTGAATAGCACCCGGTGTCCTGCTAGGCTGCCGCTGTGGCGCTGCAACTTTAACAATACCGGCATATGTATTCGGCAGTTCTGGTACAGCATTGTCATTACCACACATTGATTCGCAAAAATGTTCTTTAAAAACAGATGTCTGGCGTTTATCAGTTTGAATGTTGCACCACACCAGGTTCAACGGTTGAGAACAATTGCACCAGCTCATCGCTGGCAGCAGAAGGTGTGGTGGTGCCATCGGATACCTGTTGCCGCAGGGCCTGCCAGTGATCGGCGATTTGCGGGTGTTGGTAGAAGCGTCGCAACAGGTGCTGTTCCAGGGTGCTGTCGAACCAGTGTAGTAACTGCCGGCGGCGTCGCTCGTCGAATGCGCCGCTGTTTTGCATGAGGTTGCGATGGCGTTCAATTTGTTGCCAGATTTCATCGAGGCCGGTGTTGTGCAGGGCACTGCAGGTGAGCACGGGTGGCTGCCACTGATCCTGCGCGCTCAGCATGCGAATAGCATGGCTGTAATCGGTGCGGGCGGCGAGTGCGCGCTGTTCGTTGCCGGTGTCGGCCTTGTTAACGACGATCATGTCGGCCACTTCCATCAGCCCGCGCTTGATGCCCTGCAGGTCGTCACCGGCGCCGGGTAACATCAGCACCAGAAAGAAGTCGACCATTGAGGCCACGGCAGTTTCAGACTGGCCGACGCCGACGGTTTCGATAATGATGACATCGCAACCGGCGGCCTCGCACAACAGCATGGTTTCGCGAGTGACCTGATTGACACCGCCGAGCATACCGGAGCTGGGCGACGGGCGAATGAAGGCCAGCGGGTTGGCGCTGAGGTGCTGCATGCGGGTTTTGTCGCCGAGAATGCTGCCGCCGGTGCGCTCGCTGCTCGGGTCGACTGCCAATACGGCCAGGCGGTGGCCGGCCTCAGTGAGGTTCAGGCCGAAGCTTTCGATGAAGGTGCTTTTGCCGACGCCGGGTACCCCGGTGATGCCGAGGCGGCGTGCGCCGCCGGTATGGGGCAGCAGTTCTGCCAGTACTTGCTGTGCCTGTTCGCGATGGGCGTTATTGGTTGACTCAATCAGTGTGACCGCACGCGCCAGTATTGTGCGATCACCGGCGAGTACGCCCGCGACATAATCTGCACTGGATAGTGCGTTGCGGCGCCTGGCATTCACGAGGCCGTCACGAGGCCAGCGCGGTGCTGATGTCGAAATCTAGCGAGTCGCAGAGCTTAATCAGTAAGTCTTCGGCGGCTTCGCTGATCACTGTGCCGGGCGGAAATATTGCGGCTGCACCGGCGGCGTAGAGTGCTTCGTGGTCGTCTGGCGGGATGACGCCGCCAACGGCGATCAGGATGTCGTCGCGTCCCTGTGCCTGCAGCGCGGCGCGAAGATCGGGCACCAGGGTGAGGTGACCGGCGGCCAGTGAGCTCGCACCGATCACGTGCACGTCGTTTTCAACGGCCTGGCGGGCGACTTCTTCGGGCGTTTGAAATAACGGGCCAATATCGACATCGAAGCCGAGATCGGCAAACGCACTGGCGATAACCTTTTGCCCGCGATCGTGTCCGTCCTGGCCCATTTTCGCCACCAGAATGCGCGGGCGGCGGCCCTCTTGCTGGTGAAAACTTTCGATGATGGCGGTTAGTTTTGCCACACTGCTGTTCCCCCGATTGAGTTCGTCACTGTAGACACCGCGAATCGCCTGCACGGCGGCGGTGTGGCGACCGAATGCCTCTTCCATTGCGTCGGACATCTCCCCCACGGTGGCATTGGCTCGTGCGGCTGCGATGCATAGTTCCAGCAGGTTGCCGTTGCCGCTGCGGGCCGAGTCGGTCAGTGCTTTCAATTCGCGACGGGTGGCGACTTCGTCGCGCTCGCGTCGCAATTGTGCGAGCTGGGCCAGTTGTTGTTCGCGCACGCTTGTGGTGTCGACTTTAAGCACGTCGACGTGTTCGGCGCTTTGCGGTTTGTATTTGTTTACGCCAACAACGGTTTGCATGCCGGAATCAATACGTGCCTGAGTGCGAGCTGCCGCCTCTTCAATGCGCATTTTGGGAATGCCAGCCTCAATGGCGCTGGCCATGCCGCCGGTGGATTCCACTTCCTGAATATGGTGCCAGGCTCGATTGGCCAGGTCGTTGGTGAGCGATTCGATGAAGTGGCTGCCACCCCATGGATCGATCGTGCGGCAGGTGCCGCTCTCCTGTTGCAAAAACAATTGTGTGTTGCGCGCGATGCGAGCCGAATTATCAGTCGGCAGCGCCAGTGCTTCGTCGAATGCGTTGGTGTGCAGCGACTGGGTGTGGCCCTGGGTGGCGGCCATTGCCTCGATGCAGGTACGGATAACGTTGTTGTTGACGTCCTGTGCGGTCAGGCTCCAGCCGGAAGTCTGGCAATGGGTGCGCAGGCACAGTGACTTCGGCGACTTTGGATTAAACGGTTTGACCAGGTGCGACCACAACAGCCGGGCGGCGCGCATCTTGGCTATTTCCATGTAGTAGTTCATGCCGATCGCCCAGAAAAAAGACAACCGCGGGGCGAACGCATCGACATCGAGACCGGCGGCAATGCCGGCGCGTAAGTATTCGACGCCGTCGGCCAGGGTGTAGGCCAGTTCCAGATCGGCGGTCGCACCGGCCTCCTGCATGTGGTAACCGGAAATACTGATGCTGTTGAATTTTGGCATCTCGCGCGAGGTGTAGGAAAAAATATCCGAAATAATTCGCATCGAAGGCGAGGGCGGATAGATGTAGGTGTTGCGCACCATGAACTCTTTGAGAATATCGTTCTGAATGGTGCCAGAGAGCAGCGACGGGCTGACGCCTTGTTCTTCACCGGCGACCACAAACAACGCCATGATCGGCAGCACGGCACCGTTCATAGTCATGGATACACTCATTTTATCCAGCGGTATTCCTGCAAACAAGGTACGCATATCGATGATCGAATCGATCGCCACTCCAGCCATGCCGACATCGCTTTTAACCCTGGGATGATCCGAGTCGTAGCCGCGATGGGTGGCCAGGTCGAACGCAACTGACAAGCCCTTTTGCCCGGCGGCGAGATTGCGGCGATAGAAGGCGTTGCTCTCGGTAGCGGTGGAGAATCCGGCGTATTGTCTGACCGTCCACGGCCGCGTGGCATACATCGTTGAATAGGGGCCACGTATAAAAGGTGGCAGACCCGGCCATGTGTCGATGCCAGCCAATGATTCAGTATCAGCCGCGTTATAGAACGATTTGAGATCGATCTGTTCCGGCGTGGTGGTAGTCCACGGCTCGCTGGCTGTTGTGTTGTTGTCGGCGGATAAATCCGCATAGGCAATTTTGCTGAAATCGGGGATTTGAGTCATGCCACCTCCAGTGCGCTGAGCGCTTGATTCAACCGGCCGACGCGGTCGCAGCCCAGATGAATGTCCTGTGCGATATTCGCAGGGGGATTATCCAGTTCGAG
>CAKZSB010000013.1 GCA_937920585.1 uncultured Granulosicoccaceae bacterium
GGCGCCACCCTCTTCTGCAGGCTGGAAAACCACTACAGCGGTGCCATCGAAATTGCGTGTTTCGGTGAGATATTTGGCGGCGCCCAGCAACATCGAGGTGTGGCCATCATGGCCGCAGGCGTGCATTAAGCCTTCAGATTCGGAGGCGTAGTCGAGTCCGGTGGTTTCGGCAATCGGCAGCGCATCCATATCCGCGCGCAGACCCACAACTCTGCCGCTGGCAGTCTGCCTGCCTTTGATAACCCCTACCACGCCGGTGCGCCCGATCCCCTCTACTACTTCATCACAACCGAACTCGCGCAACAGTTCCGCTACCCGAGCGGCTGTTCTGTGTACCTCGAAAAGCAATTCGGGATGCCGATGAAAATCGTGTCTCCAGGCCGTGATTTCCTGCTGCAAATCTGCGTATCTATTCTTTACTGGCACATTCCGAACCCGCTTGATCAAGAAAGCGACAGTCTACCCTATGACTCTGGCCAACCGCTTTGCGAATTCGGCCACGCACGCTGGCCCTGCGGGGCTTCCCCAATGAATCGCAACAGATGCCTGTCGCGCAGTAAGACTTCATTTTGGTTTCGAACTCGATATCACCCGCACAGGGCGCCGAGGGGCAAACCCGGTGTGCCACTTCGCTACGATCAAGCAGTGGAGGGTAAATAACACAACCTGTTCGAATAGGCATACTGCGTTGCCTCGGCGACCGATGAAACACCGAGCTTTCGATAGATGTTAGAGATGTGCCGGGCTGCGGTGTTCTTTGAAATCCCCAGTGACTCGCCAATGTTCTTGCGGGTATATCCATTGGCAAGCAACACCAGCACCTCGAGTTCCCGGGAGCTGAGACCGTTGTAACTGCAGTCGCTTTTTTGCCGAACAGAGTATGAGTATTTTTCGGCAAGCGATAGCAACGCGCCAATCTGGTTAACACTCAATCCATCGGTCAAACCCATCAGGCTCCCCACCAATTTGGACTTCACGTCACCATGGTTGTAGCTTTTCTCGTAGTACATTGCAGCTCCCTCTTAGAGATGTTCATGCGAACGTGACCTGGCAGCGTTAACACCCGTTTCGCTGCCCACCCGACTTTGGTAAAGACACAAATTCGGCAACATCATCTGGCACAGGGCAGCAAAGCTGACCATCGCCAGACTATTCGTTAGTTGTGATTTAAATTTTGCCTGCCCGCAGCATAGAGTCATGGAGAGGCCGTGGACACTTCGCACCGTCTCACTCCTCTCTGTCGCTTTCAGACTGGCAGGTGTAAGACAAAGCAGTACTTCTTTGAGATACTCAATACACGACGACTGGTGGCCAACGGTAGCGCTGATTTGCTCGCCACTCACGCACACGCCCGGAAGACTATTGCGGTCGTCGGCTGTGCAGAACGAGAGATTTTGGCCAGCGCCATCCACAACAACATTTCCTCTGTTTGGAGTAAAACTGTCTTACAACCCGGACGATACAGGCCAGTACCTATTACTTCTTGTAGTAAAAAGCACAAACTAATAAACTTCTTGTCGTTTACGAAACAGTGCCTCAATTCAGTAGAAGCCGCGTCTGCAGGCGCGAGATCGAGTAACAAAAAGTTTACAGGGGTAGTAAGTGAGCGCAGTAACAGCTAGTGGCACCACCGGAGCACACAGGTTCACATGAAGACAGCGTGTCGTACATCGCCCCGGAATCTGGAGCCGGTTTCAATCGAGGGAATCGCCGCTTTCCAGACACTCGAGCCGGCGCAACGCCAGGCGTTAACGAAAAAGCTGTACCGGATGGAGTTTGAGCCCGGCGACACGATTGTCTCCCGCGCCGACCCCACAAGTGAGGTGTATTTTCTCATCAGTGGCAGAGTCCGCGCGCTGAGCTCAACCATTGATGGCAAGGAAATTCAGTTCGAGGATCTCGACGTCGGGGAGGTTTTTGGTGAACTGGCTGCGCTCGACGGCGGCGGTCGATCCGGTGAGTGCATTGCGATTACACAGTCTGTTGTCGCCGTACTGTCGCAGGACGACTTCCTGTGTTGCATCGACAACTATCGTGGACTGAATCGCTATGTCATGACGCGCCTAACCTCGATAGTGCGAAACCAGCTGGAGCGTGTGGTGGAGTTCAGTGCACACACCGCCAAAGATCGGCTGCGCTGCGAACTGGTGAGGTTAGCGGTTCGGCACGGCGAACCCGTCAATGGCAAAATCATCATCACCAATCCGCCGACCCACTCAGACCTCGCATCGCGTATCGGCTCACAGCGACCGGCTGTCAGTCGGGAACTACAACGCCTGCACCGGCTGGGCCTGATTACCTGGAGTCGAACTGAACACACGATCAATGATTTGCAGGCACTGCAGATCTCAATTACCCATTTCAAGCCAGTCACCGACGCTGACTGAGTCCACAACACAATCGGCCGTGTCGACTACGTACGTGGCTGCGAGCTTACGGCGATCGCTGCCGTATTACTGCCAGCGATTGTCCTGTTGCCGTTCAACATCGATCACTCTCCACTGATCACCAATCACATCGTCGTCTTCATCGGTTGAACTGTCGGCGGCCTCCTGCTCCCAGGAGTAGGTCCTGATTTGCGGTTTGGGATCCCGGTGGCTAAATGCAAACGCGCATATCGCACCGCTCAACGCGCCAAATAAATGATACTCGAAGGAGATACCCGGTTCGCGCGGGAAAATAGTCCAGAACATTGTGCCGTACATAAAAAACGCGACCATCAACAGCGCGATTGAGCGTTTGTCGCGACGCAGAATGCCGGCAAAGAACAAAAAGAAAAACATGCCGTGAGACAAGCCGCTGGCACCGATGTGATAACTCTCGCGGGCAAACAGCCACACCCCGATGCCGGACAAAACCCACACGATACCCAGCACGCGCCAGCGCGATCGCGGATAGCCGTAGATCAGCATACTACCGAGCAGCACGATCGGCAGCGAGTTGCTGATCAGGTGTTGCCAGGAACCATGAATGAACGGCGCGGCGACAATGCCAAACAGCCCGCTTAGGCTCTGCGGATAGACACCCAGTGCGTGCAGACTTTGCCCAAGCAGAGTTTCGCCAAGCTTGGTTACCCACAGGATCAGCGTGAATCCGCAGACCAGAATCACGCTGTCACGCATCGAAAGATTATTGTCCATCGCTTCGATCTTGGGGCGCGAAGCGCAAATTAAAGCGGCCGCTCACCCGGTCTTCACCACAACGGCCGGTAAAACCCGAATCCGAGAGGTCAGGCGGATACTTCTGCCAGCACGTCTCGGCCCAACTGCAATGCGAGATGCAGTGTATCGACCATGCACCAGTTCTCGATGATCTTGCCATCGGCGCAGCGCCACCAGTCACAATCGCGCATGTAGACCCGCTTGCCGGTCGGTGCGATGCCCAGAAACGGCGCTACGTGCAAGCCTGTGATCTGTGGCCAGCCACTGAGAAACGCATAGTCGCCATCGGCGGACTTGCAGCTTGATCCAATCCCGGACAGGCCTTCGTTCTGCCCATCACCCCAGCCTTCAAATGACTTTTCGAACGGAACCTGAAATGCCTCGAACGCATCGCGCGTGGCGTAGCTGCCAAATCCACCCGGGCCATACCAGACCATGCGTTCATCCCAGTAGGGGCGCCAGGCGCGATCCTCCGATGCGAGCTCCAGCAGCATGTCCTCAACCAGATTACCGGTGATGCGCGATGTCGCGGGATCGGCGCGGTGGCTTCGCACGCCGTCGTGAGTAGCAGGCCCGGGCACCACTCCTTCATAACCCTGACTGACCGACAGTGGCCACAGACCGAGCGCGATGATGAGCTCGGCCAGACCAATAAAACACTCGGCCTCGACCACCTGGCCACCTTCGATGCGCAGAAACTCGCCATAGCGCAGAAACGCCATTTTTCCGGACGGCGGAATGCCAAACAGAGGCGCTTTGAAATGGCCGTAGAAATAGCCGGTCGAGGTGACCCATTCACCGTCAAGATAGGCACCGCCAATCACCACAGGGTTCTTTCGACACAGTCCGTCAAACGCCTGTGCCAGCGGCATGATCAGTTGGTTTAAGTAGCCTTCTGCACCTCGCGACTCATTGATCGGATGGCCGAGCTTTAAATTGGCATCGGTTGCAAAGTAGCTATCGATCGCAGGTTTTACTGCCGCTACGCCAGCATCGTATTGCTGAAGATACTGCAGGTAGCGAATCTTGTTGTCGGTCGTGGTAGCGGTGGCGATGCCCATAGCGGGCCGGGGTGCACGTGTCATGCAGACTGTCCGTCGTGATCGGTGCGTCAGTCTGGTAGCGGGTCGCTATGCTGTCAATGTGTAACAGCACGGTCTACCGCCATGTAAAAAGCCTAAACGGCACCATCCGAGGGCACTGAGTTATCCGCTACTGATCGGCAGGTGCCATTTTAGTTGCGCTCAATCAATACGAGGAGCGCCCGCGCAACTCAGTAAAATCACTCATCACCCAGCGCTGATAGCCCTTCATGTCGCTCAATCGCTGATACCACGCCAACACCGCAGGTGGCATCGCCACAGGCAGGTCGATGGCGTCGAGGCGGTACAGAAATACCCCGGTCGCAATGTCGGCCACACTGGCCTGTTTGCCCGTTAGGAAAGGTTTATCGGCAAGTGCCGTAGCCAACACCGCCATACAGGCCTCGCACTTCACGACACTTGCCGCGATCTCATCATTATCGCGCGCTTCAACGGGCGTGCGATAGTACCCCCAGAACACGCCCACAAAAGCAGGCTCGAACTTTTCGATCGACCAGTCCATCCACTGCTCGGCCAGGCTGCGCTGATAGGCGCGAGGAGAGATCCAGGCACCGCCGGAAAACACATCGGCCAGATAACGCACGATGGTGTTGGATTCGCGGATAATTTTGTCATCGTGCTTCAGCACCGGCACTTTGCCCTGCGGATTCATCGCCAGGAATTCTGCCGTGTCATTGCCACCGAAACGCCCGCCAACCGGCGTATGCGAATAGACAATCGCCAATTCTTCCAGCAGCCAGAGCACCTTCTGCACGTTATACGACGTGTGACGCCCGAAGATTTCAATTTTTTCCATGGACAGAATAATACACTCACACCACCACCAGCATGCGCCAATTGCCCACCCTGTCACTACACCGTCAAAGACGAACGACACTCGATCCCACAGCCATTAAACCGCTACAATAACGACGATATTTTTTGCCCGGAATGGAGCAACTTTTGACCCCAGCAACCACCGAGCGCAAGCTCATCGAAGGCCGCGCAGCGCTGATCGTTATCGACATTCAGGCCAGCTGCTTTGTCGACAAACCCGACGATGCTCGCGCCATTCCACACATGCCAGATTATGCAGCCCGCATGCTGAAGTCACGCGCCGTGATAGACAAGGCCCGTGAATGCGACATCCCGGTAATTTTTATTCAGGAAATTCATCGCGCCAACCTAATCGATTTTGGCCGTGAGCTCGACGGCGTCGAAACCGTGCACTGCCTCGACAACAACCCGGAGACTGATCTGGCGCGTGTGGAAATGGACGTTCGCCCCGACGACTATCACATTCAAAAGCGGCGTTACTCAGCCTTTTTTGGCACCGATCTGGAAATCCTGCTGCGTGGCCTGAAAGTGCAAACACTGATTCTGGTTGGCGGCCTTACCGACGTATGTGTGCACTACACTTTTGTCGACGGCCACCAGTCCGACTACTACTGCAGAGTCATCGAAGATTGCGTTGCCGGATCCGGCATTGAAGCCCATACGGCATCACTCAATGCGATGGAGTATCTGCAAACCGGCGCAGTACGCAGCCGCGATGAAGTGCTGGCGGCAATGGGCGAGACTCTGTAACCCTCGATCGATTAGACATTACCTGCCGCCAGCGTGACACGCCTAGCCACGGCATACAGATATGCCCGTGGCAACAAGGCTGACAGGCGGCTCTCCCATTGCAACACACACTACCCTTGAATCCTGATTTTCATTCTATATATCCATGGAATGAAAGAATCACAAATGATCGCAGCTCTCGCAGCGCTCGCCCACCAGGGGCGGCTTAAGCTCTTTCGTCGGTTGGTGCAGGTAGGCATGCAAGGCCAAAGCTGTGGCAGCCTGGCAAAACATGCACGGGTGGGAATAACCACTGCCTCGGCGCAATTGCAGGTGCTGGCCAATGCCAGGCTTGTAACTTCCAGGCGCGAGGGTAAATCCGTCATTTACTGTGCGGATTATTCGTGCATCGCGCAGCTGATGGGCGCAATGCTCAAAGACTGCTGCAGCGGTAGCCCCGGCGAGTTTTCCTGCCTGCAGCAGGAAATTGAATCAGCTGTTGAATCAGGAGCAACACCACAATGACCCAAAACCCGGCCAGTCAGTTTGAAAGCCTGCGCCATATTAATCAAACCTGTACCTGCGTGCCGCTGGAACAACTGGGTCTGGACACATCGGCACAACAGGTATCAATAACCGATAAACCGCTGGCCGTTTCTACCCTGTTCGCCAATACGCCCGTGTTTCTATCGCAAAGTGATCGCGAACAAATAGATGCCGTGATATCGGCAATCTATACACTGATCACGCTGCCTGCCTACCGTGCACATTGCACACAGCGCAGCCCGCACATTGATCATCGCGACGATGACACACAAGGCCTTGTGAGCGGTTTCGATTTCCACCTGTCGGCCGGTGGTCCACAACTGATTGAAGTAAACACCAACGCTGGTGGAGCTTTCATCACCCAGTCCCTGATAAGGGAACACAATCAGCGCTTGTCGAAAACCACTGAACTATGTTCTGCACATCCGTTTGGTAACGACATCGTGATTACAAAAGACCTGCGCGACATGGTGCTGGCAGAGTGGCAGCGGGCAAAGCGAACCGGTAACGCCCCGGCACATCTGGCCATAGTCGATGATAACCCCCGCGAGCAATTTCTGTATCCCGATATGCTTTTGGCGCGAACGTTGTTGCAGAATAACAAAACCAGGGTTTCGATAGTCGCTTCCCGCGACCTGCACTATCAAAACGGAATACTGACGCACCGCGATCAGCCGGTGGACATGGTGTACAACCGACTGACCGATTTCAGCTTGCACGATACCGCCAACACCGCCTTGCTGCGAGCCTGGCAGGATGATGCCGTTGTGCTTTCACCCTCGCCCCTTAATCATCGCCTGTTGGCTGACAAACGCAATCTGCAATTGTTCAGCGATGCATTGGCACTGCGTGGTTTTGGTCTGCCTGAAACCGCAGTAGAAACTCTGCAGTCAGTTCCGCACACCGTTGCACTCAATGGCGCCAGCGAGCAGGAGCTCTGGCAACAACGAAAGCAATATTACTTCAAACCGGTGGACGGATTCGGCAGCAAAGCAGTTTACCGCGGCAGCAAGATTACCCGCCGCGTGTGGGATCAAATATCAAAAGGCAGCCACGTAGCACAACGCGAGATCGCCCCCACCCGTCGTTGTGTGCAACAGCAAGGTCACCTCGATTCCCATAAATTCGATGTCCGCGCCTACGCCTACAACGGCCGCGCTATCGCACTGGTTGCGCGTATGTATCAGGGGCAGACAACCAATTTCCGTACCCCTGCCGGCGGCTTTGCGCCGATCATGGTGTTGCCAGACTGGGCTTGTAGCGGCTCGTCGAACTGCTGCTGAGCAGATTTAATATCGTCGATCCGGTCATGGTTTCCCACAGCGCCTCGATAACTCGTCAGTCTCGTTTATCGCATGAACACCTGGATACCGTGACAAGCACGGTATGACGGTTTCGGGGCACGCCCGAACCTTGCATATTATTAAACGCCCCGCCCGCACAAGCGCCACACATTAAACCAACCTCACACATAACCCACTATCCGTCATACCTGACTTGCTCCGGTATCCAGATGTTTTTATGTTGTGTTAGAGCGCGCGTACAATACGCCATTCTAAATCGAACACCTGGATACCGTGGCAAGCACGGTATGACGGCTTCGGGGCACGCCCGAACCTTGCATAATATTAAACCCTCTGCCCGTATAAGCGCCACACGTTAAACGAACATCACACAACACCAACCACCCGTCATACCGGACTTGCTCCGGTATCCAGATGTTTTTAGGTCAGTTGTCGAACGTGAACAATAAGCCATTCTAAAGTGAACATCTGGATACCGTGGCAAGCACGGCATGACGGCTTCGGGGCACGCCCGAACCCTGCATATTATTAAACGCCCTGCCCGCACAAGCGCCACACATTAAACCAACCTCACTCATAACCCACCACCCGTCATACCGGACTTGCTCCGGTAACCAGATGTTTTTTATGCTCGATTGTCGAACGTGAACATACGCCATTCTAAGAACGAACATCTGGATACCGTGGCAAGCACAGTTTGACGGCTTCGGGGCATGTCCGCACCTTGCATATTATTAAACGCCCTGCCCGCACAAGCGCCACACATTAAACTAACCTCACACAACACCCACTACACGTCATACCGGACTTGCTCCGGTAACCAGATGTTTTTATGCTCGATTGTCGAACGTGAACATACGCCATTCTAAGAACGAACATCTGGATACCGTGGCAAGCACGGCATGACAGATTCGGGGCACGCCCGCACCTTGCATATTATTAAACGCCCTGCCCGTAGAAGCGCCACATATTAAACCAACCTCACTCATAACCCACCAT
>CAKZSB010000014.1 GCA_937920585.1 uncultured Granulosicoccaceae bacterium
TGCCCTCCGACTATCGCACCCGCAAAGCGCAAACATCTGGTTTCCGGAGCAAGTCCGGAATGACGGGTTTGGGGGTGGCGGTGAGTCTCGTGGGACCTTACACCCAACCGCCCGCACCCAGCCGTCATACCGTGCTTGCCACGGTATCCAGATGTTTTTCAGTATTTGATTTGCCCTCTGAATATCGTACCGGCACAGCGTAAACATCTGGTTTCCGGAGCAAGTCCGGAATGACGCGTACGGGGTGATGGTGAGTTATGTGAATCCTCACGCCCAACCGGCCGCACCCAGTCGCCAATTATCGAATGCTGCCTCGGTTTTGGTTACCGGTTAGAACAGAGCGATAACGATGTGTGCCGCGGCTTTGTGATTTTTCTCTGAGAGGAGCTAGCCCGTTTTGGGTGCATGCTCGTCAAACTGTGGCACACCTTCGGGTAGCACTTCCCAGCTGGCTTTTGAGCCGACATAGATGTGTTGGCCAATTTCAATGGCGGGGTCTTCGTTGATGCAGCCCAGCGTGACACCGTGAATTTCGTTTTGGTAAATTCCACACAAAGTAGAGCCGCATTGCCGGCAGAACTGCAAGCCAAAGCCCTGCTCGCCCACATAGGAGGTGAGCAGCGATGCGCCGCGTATCCAGCGAAAATCCGATGGATCAACCAGCGCGTAGGCAGATGCCTGTGCGCTGAACGCTTTTCTGCAGCGGGAGCAGTGGCATGATCGCGCATCCCGAAGGTTGCCGTTGATCTCGTACCGGATTTCACCGCAAAAGCATTCGCCAGTCAGTTTCACCTGATTACCCTCGGAATATTATTGGTTAACTGCGCTTTGATAAACGGTGTACACACCGCTGCTAATGATCAGTATCGCGCCCACGACCGATAGCAGATCGGGTATTTCCCCGAACCACCAGTAGCCGAGTGACAGCGCCCAGATCAAACGCACATAGTTCAATGGTGCGACGATCGATACGGGTGCTCGTTGAATTGAAAGCGCGATGAGCAAATGCGCCATCATGCCCATCGCTCCGGCGGCTGCAATTTGTGCAAGGCTTACGGCGGTGGGCGTGGTCCACACTATCGGTTGCGCCAACGCCAGTGCCAGTGCGCCGAAGCCAAAAGTGTAAAACGACGTGGTGGCGACAGAATCCGCTGCACCGATTTGCCTGGTGACAATATTGAACATCGCAAAGAATACGGCACCGGCAAGTGGTAGCAGAGATGCCCATTGAAACAGACTGGATCCGGGGCGAATGACCAGCAGCGCGCCGCATAGCCCGACAATCACTACAATCCACATGCGCAAACTGACCGATTCCTTCAGGATCGGCCCGGCCAGTGCGATGATAAACAAGGGGGCGGTAAAGCTGATAAGCGTGGCTTCGGCCAGTGGTAGCCAGGTCAGCCCGGTGAATAGAAGGGAGAGGGAACACACGATGTAAAGTCCTCTCAGGCACTGCAGTCGCCAGTGCTTTGTCCGCATCGTGAACGCCAGCCTGCCGCGGGCAAGGACAATGGTTATCAGCAGGCTGATCAGCATGGCCAGAAAGTAGATCCAGGTAACCTGTAAGCCGTGTAAGTGTGATGTGCTGTATTTTGCGATCGCATCAATCAACCCGATCAGCGACATCGCCATTGCCATCATCAGACTGCCGGCAAGCGTTGAGCCGGACGAGCCTGTTGTCTTTCCACTACCGGCTGGAGGCAGGATAGGATTGACCATCAGCTTAGAGGGGGCGGGGCGGAGAATCCTGGAGCTGATTTTTTCACCAGTTGAAGTCTTCGTGTTTTGCGGCCGATGCCCTTTTTGTCGGTATTCGTGCGCCACCGTAGTGCGCAAGCGAGAGGGCATGCCGCTTTATTGACAAGCTCGTCACTCGTATCACAGCGTTTTTCACGGCTGTTTTGATATAGATATCTGTCGCTTTTCGATCACTGCAAGCAGTGGCTGGAAGACGAGTTGCTGTTGTTCATGGCGTGATCCCGATTGGCGTCAGCGTTTTTTTGGTTTTGCATCACTGGCTCAATAACAAGAACGCAGGTGATGAGGTGCGATCGCCTTATTGTGCTTCCAGAAGTTCTTGAGTGAATTTCTCTTCGAGTTTGGCTAACACCCCGCTTTCCTTCATAGATTGAATCGTTTTGTCCAGTACGGAGACATACTGTTTGTTTTTTTCATGCAGATAGTGGTAGAGCTCATGCCGTTGCAGGGCCGGTTCAAGAAGATAGACAGACTGCAGGTTGAATTTTTTGATGAGGAAAAGACCACTTACGTTTGTGGAGAGCGCTACATCAATTCTGCCGAGTTCAAGCATTTTGTATAGTTGCTCAGTTCTATCTACCTCAACGACATCCTTGATGCCATCAAGGTCAATTTCGGCATATTTTAAACCCCGTACTATCCCGACACGAAAGTCCTGGAGTGCGTCCCATCCATCCTCATTGATACGCTGTTGGGTATCTTGTGATCGTGCGTATGCTCTGGACTCGAAGAAAGTGAAGGGAGTGGGTATGCGAATCAGGGTTGGGTATATCTCCCCGACTTTATGTATGCGGACCAGTTCTCCGTCAATACGTCCTCTCGATGACTGAGAGAGGGAGCGTTTAGTCGGCATGTCCACGAACTCTATCGGTATTCCGGCGCGTTTATAGACTTCCTGCAGGACTTTTGACCAGACGATTCCGCTGGGGGTGTTCTGCATTTTTGATATGGTCAGTGCGGAGGCGCTCTGACTGGCAAAGATGGCGAGGATAACAGCAATAGCGCGAAGATTATTCATCCCGGATCCAGATTACGTTTAGCGCCGAGAGTATACCATTGAAGGCCTGGATACCTGTGTTTACAACCACAACAACCAAAAGATCTATACGTCATGACGATAAAGCTGTGGCCGATAGTCAGAAACCAGCCAGACATGAGGATAGTATGCCCGCCTGGCTGATTGGCGTGTTCGGCGAGGACATATTGTGGTTGTATATCCCGCTGTGGTTTCAGGTTGGGATAGGCCAGTTAGACAAAGTTAAGGTCCTTACATAGACTGCAATTCGACATCACCGGCACTGATTAATGGCAGCGTAAGGTCAGTTGAGGGGGCGTTGTTTTCGAATTCGTAAATATTGAAGTTGACATAGCGTTCAACCGAAAGCAGGTTGTATTTTTCCGCCACCTGCGTTTGAAGGTTGTCGGAGGTGGGCATTCCTCGTGACCAGGTGAATTCGCGATTGATCGCAACGAAGACTTTTCCGCCATCGTGGTTGACATCGTCCATTACTGAACTTACCGGAGGTGAATCAACTTCCCATCGATTCTGAGTGCTGGTGTCTCCGTAGTAGGACAACAAACGCGGCTCGCCCCACAACATGATAGCTCTGTCTGTTTCTGTTAAGTTGTTTACCAGATATCTGGCAGCAGAGCGATAATCATCTCTCCAGTATTCGCTTTTGTAAAAGTAGTTATAGCTGGCGTAAGCATTCATAGTCATTAGTGCTAAAAAGGCGACCATTGCGCTCTGGCCGATGCGCTGTCTGACTATTCCGTTTTGCAGTGTGGCTGGTGTAAATGTCAGTGGCAACAGAATCGCTATCGGAATGGTCAGGTAAAATGAATGCCGCGGCATCCAGTTTATTGCCGATACTTTTGCCACCAGTATCGCCACGATAAACGAGCTGACAAGCAAGGCTAGACAAAAGCGATTGCGGTTTAACCCGCTACTCTCGCTTCTTTTGGCGCCTGTAAAACAGAGCTGAGAGCTGACAAATCCAATGCACAGCACCAGACTGGCAAGTGCCAGTGCAGATAGCGGGCCTATATAGCGCAGGATACCTTCTGCCAGTTTGCCACTCTCGCGCAGCAGATCTAATGGTGGGCCAAAGGAGTGGCCAACCAGAACGCCGTAGATGGCAAACAGGCTGTTCTTATAGAGTGGAAGGCCCAGCCCATTGGTTGAATCGACAGCTAATTCGGCGACAGCGGGTGTGCCCACAAGGTAGATCCCTGCAGGCAAGCTTGCGATCAACGCAGGTGCCCACCACCGAAGCCAGTCAGAGGCACGATGGACGACAGTCATATGAGCCACTGCCAGTGCAATGGTGAATGCCACCAGCAGGATGCTTGCGAAGCAGCTGATGCCTGTGGCGATTGCGAAGAGTGCGATACGCACCATGCCGGGGCTCTTGGTTTCTTCAAATATTTTACTAAGTAGAAACAGCTGGACGGTGGCAAGGGCGAATAACAGTGAGTAGGGCCGTACCTCCTGGCTGTAGCAAATCCAGAACGCACTGACGGTGACATAGGCAGTCGACCAGAAGGCGTGACGGGTACCGAATATGTTGACGACGGCCGCATACATAAACCCTAACGAAACAACGCCCGGGAGTACCGAGAGCAATCTGAGCGAAAACTCGCTGTCACCCATAACCGAGCGCCAGATTGACAGGATAAAGAAGTACAACGGCTGGTACTTGTCGCCGCCAGCCCGGATGGTCAGCTCGTAAAGCGTGCCGGCTATTGTTTTTGAGTCGGAAACAACCAGGCTCTGTCCCTCGTCGAACCAGAGACTCTGATTGGTCAACATGAACAGTCGAACCAGTGCTCCAGCCAGAATGAGCAGCGCGACCAGTGCAATATGTCGCGTGTCAATATGATCAGTTGATCCTGAAATGGCAGGTGATTTTTTTGGGTTCATTGGCTTTTTTTACTCAATTTATCGGCTTGTATGCCACAACCGCGATAATTGGCGGGGCCTGTTCCTGTTGTTTGTCCATCGAGTGTGGCTGTGCCTGCAGCTGAATCAAAAGCACCGGTGCAGGGTCAAACAATATGTCATGACATTAAGGTTGTCAAATTTGGTACACAGGGAACCCGATCTCCGGTTGTCTGGAACAGCGGCTTTGTTAGAGTATCGATCATCTAGTGAGGCGAATGATTTTCGCTGTAACAATTGTTTAAAGTCTGCCCCGTTGCGCGTACAACCTGGCCAGGAGCCCGGGAAGGCAGTGAAGGCGGTTGTGGATGTAACAGGATGCGTTGCTTACGCAGCCTGGGGTGGTCGGGATTTGCGAAGAAGAGTGCGCTGGTGGCAGCGTTTCTCCGTTATGGTCTGCGATTACCAATAAACCGGTCGGTCTTTATTCATGCCATTGAAAGGTGGCGCCGTTCGCGCTGACTCGGCCTATGGATGGCAGCGAGAAATGGCTGCCCAATACGATACAGCCTGACTCTGAAACACGCTCCAGTAACTGTATACGTGACGTTACGGCCATTTCTGGATCCACGTCGAATTTGAAATGCCAGTCCGGGTGCCAGCATTGAGCGGTTGAATGTAATGCGTCACCCGTTATCACCGCCTCGCAGTGGCCAATGTTAACCATCACGGATACGTGTCCAGGTGTGTGGCCGGGGGTGGGAATCAGTGATACGTGATCGCCCAGTTCGTGGCCGGCTTGTACCAGTTCGGTTTGTCCGGCCTCAACAACCGGAAGAACGCTTTCGTTGTACATTTCCGTGCCCTGCGCACGTTGAAACGCTTCATCGGCAGTGGGCATCAGGTAGCGCGCATTCGGGAACGTTGGCACCCAGCGTCCATCGACCAGTTGGGTGTTCCATCCAACGTGGTCGGTATGCAGATGCGTGCAAAGCACGTAGTCGATATCGCCAAAGTTCACGCCAGCCGCAACCAGTGACGATACGAAGCGGGTATCTGAACGCTGGTGCCATGCCGGGTTGCCCGGGATGGTTTTATCGTTGCCAACACAGCTATCGACCAGAATATTATGTGTGGGCGTTTTCAGGAGAAAGCCCTGAATCGGCAGGATCAGTTTGCCCGATGCAGGGCAAACGCTGCCTGGCGCGTGCGATTCGATGATCGCGGCGACATCCGGCCCTGCTGTCGGATACAGTTGCTCAGGTAGCAAAAATGGCCCATGAATATCCAGAATTCGCCAAACCTCAACATCGCCGATTTTGCATAGCATGGTTCTGATTCCCTTTACACTTTTTTGGTAAATTTTGCCGTAATTTTCATCCCGCCAACACCGGGTACCTTGCAATCTATTTCGTGATCTTTCGCGTCGGGATTAACGCGGCCGCACTTGATTTTTGTACCTACCTTTACAACCGTAGAGGAACCTTTTACTCTCAGGTTTTTGATCACCGTGATCATGTCGCCATCATGCAAGGCATTGCCATTGGCGTCGAGCACCTGCTTTACCGGCTCGTCCTCACCGGCGACTGGCCATTCATATGCACACTCCGGACATACGTAGTTGTCGGCATCAATGTAGGTGTACTCGCCCGAGCATTCCGGGCACCTGGGTTCGGTCATAGTCTGTTCTGCAAAATTGAGGCTGTAGTATCCAGCAGCCTCGGGGAGCGCGTTGTTACTCTACTACATTCAAGGCAAACGCAGTCGAGCGAGCAGAATCCTCCAGTCCGGCAAATCGCCCGGTTTTACCAAAGTGACCCGATGTCATATTGGTCTTCAGGAGTAGAACGTTGTTGTCGGTTTTCACGCTACGCAGTCTGGCGACCCATTTTGCCGGTTCCCAGTAGGTTACCCGTGGGTCAGATACGCCCGCAGTGACAAGAACGGGCGGATAGTCAGTGCTCGCAAGGTTATCGTAAGGGGAGTAGGCGCGAATATCATCGAAGGCTTTTTTGCTTTCAATTGGGTTGCCCCACTGTGACCATTCTCCCGGTGTCAGTGGCAAACTGTCGTCCAGTATGGTGTTGAGTACATCGACAAACGGTACGTCGGCAATGGCGCCGCCCAAAATTTCCGGCCTCATGTTTAACACTGCACCAACCAGCAGTCCGCCTGCAGAGCCCCCGTGAATAACAATTTTTCGTGATGCCGTGTAGCGCTGCTCGATCAATGTTTCAGCGCAGGCGATGAAGTCATGAAAGGTATTGGTCTTATTGCCAAACTTGGCGCTTTCATACCAGGCTCTGCCTTTTTCCTGACCACCCCGCACGTGTGCGATCGCGTACACGAATCCGCGATCAACCAATGATAAGCGGTTGCTGGAAAAGTACGCTGGAATTGAAGCGCCGTATGATCCATAGCCATAGAGCAGGCAGGGTGCTGAGCCATCGATCGGGGTGTCGCGATGGTGCAGCAGGGTGACCGGTACGACTTCACCGTCGTGAGCGCTGGCGCTGATACGACGGGTAACATAGTCTGAGGGTTTGTGGCCCGATGGTATTTGCTGTTCTTTGAGCAAGGTGCGAACACCGGTGTGCATGTCATACTGGTAGGTTTGCGCAGGGGTGGTGGGTGAGGAATATTCGAACCGGAAGTTGTCGGCGTTGTACTCAAGGCCGGTGTCGAGCCCCAGTGAATACGCTTCTTCGTTGAACGCGATGGCTTTGGTGTCGCCATGCTTGTCCATAAAGCAAATTCGGGGCAGGGCGTTTTCACTTTCCAGCCAAATCAGCCAGTCCTTAAAAACCTCGATCGCGTGAATCATTCGGCCTGACTGGTAAACGATGAGATCCTGCCAGTGCTGGCGGGCCGGATTGGCAATCGGCGTTTTAACCACCTTGAAGTCGTCAGCGTTGTCGGCGTTGGTTAAAATAATGAAATAGTCGCCCTGGTGGTCGACGCTATACTCAAGCCGGTCAGTGCGCTGTTCAATCAGTGTGGGTGTTTCGTCCGGCTTGGCAGCCGGGACATACCAGACTTCGTCCTGATCATTCATGCCTGTCGTTATAAATACATAATCGCCTGATATGCTGGTGTCCACACCACATGAGAAACGGGTGTCGTGCTCCTCGAAAACGAGTACATCGTCTGCCGGATCGCTGCCGACGGTGTGACGAAAAATTCGGTTGGCGCGATGATTTTCGTCTACCCGGGCGTAGAACAGTGTCGTGCCGTTCGCCCATGCCAGTGTTTCCACATCCTCAATGACGTAGTGGCTGTCCTTGCCGGTTTCCAGGTCACGCAGGTGCACCTGAAAATACTCGGCGCCACTGGTGTCACGACTCCAGGCAAGCATTTTGTGATCCGGGCTGTGTTCGACTAGATCGTGATCAAAGTAGTCGTGTTGTTCGGCTTCGATATTGACGTCGAGCAGCACTTGTTCGTTGTTGTTAGTGTCGTCTGCCGGTATGCGGAAATACACCGGGTGTTCGCTGCCGTCGTTGTATCGATAGGAATACAGATAGGGCCCATGACGATCCGGTATCGCCTCGTCTCGTTCCTGAATTCTGGCCCGCATCTCAGCGACCAGCTCCTGCTGCAGTGACTCTGTGCCAGCCATCGCTTGCTGGTAGTAATCGTTTTCTGCTTCCAGATAAGCTTTTATATCACCTGGCAGCAGTTCTGGTTCGCGCATCGCTTGCTGCCAGTTGTCAGCACGTAGCCATGCGTAGTCATCTGTCCAGGTTTCGCCGTGGGCCGAGCATGTGGCTGGCCTTTTTTTCGCGAATGGCGGTGCAGCAGTTGGTGTGTTGATGGGCATGTGCATGTCGGGTTAAGGAGCAGACAGTGATTATGTCACGGTCGTGTGGTTTAAAGGGGGCTCGGGTCTCTTTGGCCGACAGGACTCTGTAGTAGCTTATTATCACCGCATTACTGCGCCCCGAGATTCTCCGTCGCCAATACATCACCAATATCCCAAAGATTTCTAAGGTTGGCAAAATGCTGCAAGCTGCCACGTTCCTCCTGACTGAGTGGCCGCCTGCTTTCATAACCCTCGATCATTGATGTTCGTTGCAATTCTGGTAACCCATAAGAGATGGCGAGATCATAAGCGCGCCAACCATACGCACAGTGATCAAGATCAAAGAGGGTCAGGTCGTTGCCGCGAAAGTGAATGTTCCCGAGGTGCATATCGGCATGAATGATGCCGAACTTTTCACCCCCGGTTCCGATGCGGTTGATTCGATCTATGTAAGGTTCTATTGGCTGCAGCTTCTGCACGATCCGCCTGCCATGTTTTATCCCGGCACCGGGTTCGCAGCGCTTCTCTCCTTCTGATATCAGTCTTAAGGGCTCGTCTATCAAATACTTCAAATCGAGTTTATAGCGCGAAAATTGTGACTCAAATGAATTTGCGGCCAGATGTAAGTTCGCCATGACCATCCCCATCTGGTAGCCCTGTTCAATTGTCACAGAGTCCCTGCTGAGCGGGATGCCATCGGCATAGTGAAACAAAGCGAATGTTCTGTGGCCGTGGCTTGTTTTCACCGTACCCGATAATTCGTCATCTGCGGTCCGTACTACGGTGGCTACCGGTACATCGTGTTGGTGCAGATGCTCGACAAGATCCAGTTCGAATCTATAGGCATCATCTGACTCAACGTAGTATTTTCCATTCAAATACAGTCGAAAGATGTATTTGTCGCGTCCGCTCTCCACCAGATACGTGTCGTTGAACCCGCGCCTGATGAACATGCAATAGGCGATGTTGCCCAGGTTGTAGTGCTTGTTAATTACTTGCAGAGCTTCATCTGCAGTCAGCAGTGTATTCATAGTGAGATTTGGGGGCGATAGTAGTTTTATTTCATCAACTTGCGACGCGGTTTTGTTCGGGAATATTGCTGCATGTGTGAAGCTGTCTTGTTCATTCGTGCAAGCTGGCTAATTCAGAAACCGTCACTGGCTTTATTGGCGCACGTATTCGATAAGCTCCTACTTCATCATGTGCCAACGCGTTTTCGCGCGCGAGTATCTCCGTTACGGTTAGTCCGCAGTAGCGCCCCTGGCACGGGCCCATTCCACAGCGGCTGAATGCTTTGGTCTGATTGGGGCCGGTGCAGCCTTTGGGTATTTGTTGCCTTATTGCTCCCGCAGTCACTTCCTCGCAGCGGCATATGATCGTGTCACTCGCAGGCGCTAGTGCCTCGGTTGGTGGGGCGTAGAGCGTGTCGAGAAACGGGCGTGCTCGGTGCTCGCGATTGAGTTGTTTGAGTGTTACTGATTGTTCCGTTTCAATAATGGTCTGATCGGCTGCGCCAAGCTGTTGCAGTGCATTTAGCGCGCAGAGTTTGCCCTGGTGCTCTGCGGCAAGTGCGCCACTGATGCCTGCACCATCACCGGCGATTTGAAATATCGGATTATCTGTTTTGCCGTGGGCAACGGTGTTGGGCACGAAGCAGTGCTGCTGCGGATGCCAGCTGTGGGTGAGCCTGAGCAATCGGCTTATCTGGGTATTGGGCACCACCCCTTGATGCAAGAGTACGCAATTGCATTCGATCTCATGGTGCTTTCCGGATGAACTGAATTGTATGCCCTGTACGTCGGAGCTACCCGTGATCTTGATGTTGTTGGCGGTGGTATATCGTGGTGTGCCTGCGCGCCTGATTTCAGCCAGAAGCCGCAGGCCTTTGCCAAGCAGTGGCCAGTTGCCCATCGCAACGGGCAGGTATCTGGCTGCTGAGATGTAGTCCCTGCGTTGCTGTGTTTCTACTATGGCCAATGGCGGTACACCGGCGCGTATCATTTGTGCAGCCAGCAAATACAGCAATGGACCTGCGCCGGCTAGTACGGCTTGGGTTGGCAACAGGCCACTGCTCTTGAGCAGAATCTGTACCGCCCCCGCGGTCATGGCGCCAGGTAATGTCCAGCCCGGCACCGGGACCGGGCGCTCAAGTGCACCGGTGGCAATGATAATTTGTTTACCGGTGATGCGTGTCGCCTTGTCTTCGATCGAGTAACAGATTTGTCCATCATCGTCGACGCGCCATACTTTTGCATTCGGGCGATAGTCGATCTGTGGTTGCTTGAGTTTGCTGGTGAGCGCTCTACCGTGCTGAAAGTCTGTTCCGAGGATTTTGTCACGCAGGTGCGTTGAATGAGTTACGTTGCGATAAATCTGGCCACCGGGGGAGGGTTGTTCGTCGAGCAGAACAACACGGTTGCCATAATTGGCTGAGGTGATCGCGGCGGCCATGCCCGCCGGGCCTGCGCCGATGATGACAAGCTCGGCGGGTTCGACTTTGCTCATTCGATGCTGGCCGACAAAGTGGTGCGTTGCACTTGCAGGCCGGGTAGCGCTTCGGTCATACAGGCTTGCACAGCGACGCCGTCTATCTCCACCAGGCAGTCGTAGCAGGCGCCCATCATGCAGAAGGGTGCGCGTGCGCTGCCATTGACAGGCGTATGCCGTGTTGCAGTAACACCCGCGGCGAGCAGTGCAGCGGCGATTGTGTCACCGCTGGCAGCGCTAATTACTTTGCCATCGAAGGTGAAAGTGATTTCATTGTCTGCAAGCGGTTCAATTCGGGTGAGTTTCAAAGCGATCCTCGCTGAAGCATTCAAGGTCGGGGGCGTCGCTGTGGCCGACAATCCACAAGGGCAAAAATTTTGCGTGGGCGGCGGCCAGCGTAATGCCGCTGTGGCAGGTGACAAAAAAGGCGCCAGGGTGAGTTTTCGAGTGTTGATAGATCGGCAAACCGTCTGGCGACATGATGCGTAATGCCCCCCAGCCTCTAACGATATTGACGTTGCTCAGAGCCGGAAACAGCTGTTGTGCCTCGGCGGCGAGTTGTGCGGTGATGGCGAGGCTGTCGCGGTCGTCTGTGCCAACTTCCTCGGCCGATGCACCGATTTGCACGCCGCCTTCGTCTACCTGACGGATCACATCGGAAGGGCGGCGCATCAGCGGGGCGGTTTTCTCGGTGATCAGTACCTGGCCGCGTTGGGGACGCACCGACGCCTTGAAGCCGAGTGACGGGCCGAGTGTTCGATTGCCGATGCCCGAGCACAGTACAACGTGTTGTGCGCGTGCCAGTTCATGCTTGCCGCTGAAGAGCGCGTACTTTGAATTACTCCTTGTGATTTTGTCGATCGTGATTGAATTGAAAATCTGCCCGCCCTGTTGCCTGACAAGCGTTGCCAGGCTGCGCAGCAAGGCCAGCGGGTTCACATGGCCGTCCTCGTGGTGCAGAGTGGCGCCGGCGACGTTCGGGCCTATGTTGGGTTCTTCATGGCGCAGGGCATTGTGGCCCAGTACTTCAAAGGGATAGTCATCGCCGGTCTGCGCCGCCAGTCCGCGATACTGTTCGGCCACGTCGGCTAGTTCATCTTCGTTCAGACAATAGCGAAAACCACCCTCTTGCTTCAGATTCAGGCGAGTATTGCATTGTTGTTCTATTTCGTCGGCAAAGTCGCGCCAGGCAGCAGCAGAACGACGCGTCCATAGCGAGTAGGCAGGCAGGTTCAGCCCATTGCCCTGTACCCAGATCAATCCGAAATTACCGCGCGATGCGCGTATACCGTTGTCGCCCTCATCGTATACCGCGACGCGCTTGCCCAGTGCCAGCAGGCCGTGTGCGACTGACAGGCCGACGATACCGCCGCCAATGATTGCGTATTCAGGTTCCATCGAACGATTCTACCACTGTGCAACAGATCGGCAGCGTGGCGGTGTGGTTTACGGGATGCTAAAGCGCGATCGCTGACCCGCGTTGAAGATCAGATCGCCCAGCACGAACGATTTTGGTACCGTTCCCCAGATTCGACTGTCGTTTGAGTTGTCGCGATTGTCGCCCATCACAAAGTAAGTGTCTGCCGGTACGACAAATCGCTTTGGCTGGTGTTTATCGTTGAGTTGCTCCCATTTTATTTGATAACAGACTGACTCAAGGCACTCCTGCCTGGTGAGTTGATCTTCACTGACTGCTTCAGTGGTGATTGTTGTGCCGTTTATTGTAAGCGTGTGGTCGGAGTATTCGACGG
>CAKZSB010000015.1 GCA_937920585.1 uncultured Granulosicoccaceae bacterium
TTGTATTTTCGGAAAATGGTGGATGCGCCCTGAGGCTTATCCCCCTTACGAGCACGCGGCGCATGTTGTAGGGGCCATAAGCGCCAGGCGCATGTACCAATTGTTTTATAACATTCCACCAGGAGACCACCTTGAGCAACCGGGAATTCGACATCATCGTCTGGGGTGCCAGCGGATTCACCGGCCGGCTGGTCGCGCAATACCTGCACACAAAGTACGGGTCGACCCTTAAATGGGCCATGGCCGGTCGCAGTCAGTCGAAGCTTGAATCTGTGCGTGCCGAGGTGGCCGATAACAGCGTGCCGATCATCACCGCTGACAGCCATGATGAGCACAGTCTCGACGCCATGGTGCAGCGCTGCAAAGTCATTTTAACGACCGTGGGCCCTTACGGAAAATATGGTGAAGCATTGGTGTCCGCTTGTGTAAAACACCACACCCACTATTGCGATCTCGCCGGTGAAGTGCCGTGGATGCGAAAAATGATCGATACCCACCACGACACGGCAAAGGCCAGCGGCACAAAAATCGTGCACACCTGTGGGTTTGATTCAGTGCCATTTGATATGGGTGTTTTCTATACGCAGCAACAGGTGATCGAAAAAACCGGCCAGCCAGCAGGCATGATAAACATGCGTGTCAAAGCATTCAAGGGCGAGATGAGTGGCGGCACTTACGCGTCACTGGGTGATGCGATAGAAAAAGCAACCAAAGATCGCAGCCAGTTCAAGACATTGATTGAGCCCTACAGCCTGAATCCCGAAGGCGAACAGCAGGGCCCGGACCAGCGCGACCTGCAACGTGTGATATACGATAAAGTCAGTAACAGCTGGATCTATCCGTTCATCATGGCCGGCATCAATACCAAAGTAGTGCGACGCAGCCATGCGCTGGCGGGCTATCCGTGGGGTAGGGAGTTTCGCTACGACGAGGCCGTCATGAGCGGTGATGGCGTTGGTGGCCGTATCAAGGGCCTGATAGCAGCGTCAATGCTTGGCATTGTTATGATGGCCAAACCGGGCTCACTATTGAAAAAAGTAATCGACCGTTTTCTGCCCGATCCCGGGGAAGGGCCCGATGCCGCCAGCCGTGCGGCGGGCTTTTACAACCTGCGATTTTACGCAACGCTGCACGACGGCACCATCGCAATGGCAAAAGTCACCGGCGATATG
Source organism: uncultured Granulosicoccaceae bacterium (assembly GCA_937920585.1). GTDB lineage: Bacteria > Pseudomonadota > Gammaproteobacteria > Granulosicoccales > Granulosicoccaceae > CAKZSB01. Next base: position 1,173 of record CAKZSB010000015.1, read on the forward strand.
GATCCCGGTTACGGTTCAACCAGCAAAATGATGGCTGAATGCGGCGTATGTCTGGCGCGTGATGCAACACCGGATGTCGCGGGTGTGCTCACGCCATCTGTGGCGATGGGCGAGCCTCTGCTAAAAAGGCTGCAGGAAAACGCCGGGCTGACGTTTAGTTGTGATTTTGAAGGGCGGTAAGATAGTTACTTATCTGCGTGTGCGGAGATCAAAATCGCGAAAGCGCATAGCACGCCGCGAGCGCCGTGGGAGAAGGCCCCCGGCCCGCGAACAAGTAAGAGCAGTTTTTTTGTTTAATGGGCACTGGACAAGCTTCCCCGCACGACTGGTTCGTGGATCGTGGATCTCCTCCCACGAACAGGTAAGAGCGGTTTGTCAGCGGCACTTGATCTTCCAGGCCCTACTAAGGGTAGAACCACGTTTACGATAAGCATGCCAGTGGTGTGTTAACTTGGCGGCCTGGCCGCAGGAAAAACTCAATCGGGAAACAATGGCTCGCTCACTTCCGCCACTCAACGCACTCAGAGCCTTCGAATCTGCCGGCCGCCACCTGAGCTTTACGCTGGCGGCCGCCGAGCTTAATGTCACTCCGGGTGCGATCAGTCATCAGGTAAAATCGCTTGAAGATTACCTTGGCGTCGCATTGTTTCATCGACGAACGCGGGCACTGGATCTGACAGATGCCGGTCAACTTGCCCTTCCCAAACTAAGCGATGGCTTCGATAAGCTCTTTGAAGGTGTAGAGCTGTTGCGCGAACACGATGGCGGAGCAGTATTGTCGATCAGTGTCAGTCCGTCGTTTGGCGCCATGTGGCTGGTGCCAAGACTGGAGGATTTTCGTCGCCAGCATCCCGGAATCGAGATTCGCCTTGATGGCACGGATCGACAAGTCGATCTGCACCACGACAACATCGACGTCGCGCTGCGCTACGGGCCCGGTGGTTATAGTGGCGTAAGAGTCGATCGGCTATTTGGCCAGGTTAACACGCCAGTGTGCAGCCCTGCTTTGTTAGAGGGTGCGCACCCGCTGAATAACCCATGTGATCTTCGTCATCACACCCTGCTGCACATAGACTGGAAAGATGCCGAGGCTAGCTGGCGCATGTGGTTGCTGGCCGCGGGGGTGACTGATGTCGAGCCCGCGGCCGGGCCGCATTATTCGATGGAGACGATGGCCGTGCAGGCAGCGATCGATGGCCAGGGGGTTGCGTTAGTGGGTGATGTTCTGGTGGCCGACGATCTCGCCGCGGGCAGGCTTGTTCGTCCGTTTGATAACGCGTTGAGTACACCGCTATCGTTTTCGTATTATCTGCTGACCGAGATGGACAGCGCAGCGAAACCGAAAGTCGAAGCATTTCGTCAGTGGCTTTTGGCGGTTGCGAGTGAGTCGCGATCAGCTTGAGCTGGTGTTGTTTTAGGTGTGCACTTCCAGGCCTGCACTGCGCATCTTTTTTCTAAAAACTTCAGGCGCCGAGTTGTCCATCACAATGCCCGTCGCGTTCTTTAGAGGCATGACCACATAGGGCGAGGCCACGGCAAGTTTTTCACTCGATGCCATGACGATGGTGTCTGCAGCCTGTTTGCTCAGCGCTTTTTTAACGTAGGCCTCTTCCAGATTGCCGGTGGTGAGACCGGCCTTAACATCTACTCCGGTTACGCCCATAAAGTAAGTGTCCGCGTAGATGTGTGACATGGCTTCGATGCTCGCCGCACCGGTGTTGACCATTGAATGGCGATACAGCACGCCGCCAATCATCACAACGGTGATGGCCGGGCAGGGTTCCAGCGCTACGGCGATGACCGGGCTGTGGGTGACTACCGTGATTGGCTGATCGGGCGGCAGATGGGCAATCAGTTGCAGTGCTGTAGTGCCGCCATCGATGATCACCACCTGATCGGGTTTGATCAACGATGCCGCGATTTTGCCAACCTGCTGTTTGGAGCGACTGGCGATGGTCGCGCGCGCCGGTAAATCTGCCTCCGCACGCGCTTTGGGCAGGGCGCCGCCATGCACCCGCTGTAGTTTGCCCGC
>CAKZSB010000016.1 GCA_937920585.1 uncultured Granulosicoccaceae bacterium
TGGTACAACATGAATATCGAGTGGGCAACTCCTAATACCAAAGGCTTTGTTGGCACAATACTCGATGAGACCGACCGGTATGAGATCACGCTGAGAACGTTCGACCCTGTCGTCAGCCAACCCGGACCTGTTGTGACGGTAACGGGCGACTTTCAGACAGCCGATATCACACCGCGCCGTACCCGGCAATTCGATGTGGATGAAAATGAAAACTGTAGCTGGACCGCCACAAACCTGAACACAGATTCGATCGTCCAGAGTGGCAGCGTCACGGGTGATGCTGACTTTCTGGTCACAATCGTCGGTGTCAGAATTTACAAGAACGCTGGCACGCGGTTGGCTATTAACTGCAGCAGCACCAACCAGTGACATAGCAGCGGCGAGTCGCATCGACAGCGATGCGACTCGCCTGTTAGTTTGACAAGCTTCATCACCGAGTCACCGTTTGTCCCACGCGACACTCGCATCGCTGCCCACGGTGCGTTCCGGGTCTCACAAACTGCCAATCGTGCCCACACACGTATTTATTCAGCGCATTAACTTCGAATAAACCCCAGATCTCTCAGGCTTGAAAAATTATCAAGGTTGGGGAAAATGTCATCGAGCATTCCATCACTCACACCAAACCATCGGGCGAGCGTTGCGCCGTATTGGTCTACAGAATAGTTGGGCAACAACCGCCCGCTGCCAACGTCATCAGGGCCGCCGGATTCATAGCACGGAAACTGGCCATAGATATCTCCACCGCGCACGGCGCCGCCAACCACGAAGTGATGCGAACCCCAACCATGATCGGTACCATCTCCGTTTATGGCCATGGTACGACCGAACTCCGAGGCGGTAGCAAGCGTCGCCTCCTGCGCTGCATCCACCGCCGGATGTGCCATTAAAGTATTAAAATACTCGATGCCTTGCGCAAGCTCCTGCAGCAGTGGCGTGTGGCGACTTATCTGGTTGTCGTGTGTGTCGAAACCAGCCATCGTCACAAGGAACACCTGGCGCCGCATACCCAATGCCTGCCGTCCGGCTATGATTCGCGCAACGATCCTGAGCTGGGTCGCCAGCCAGTTGCGGGTGCCGGTTAAAGGCACCACCGGTACCGCAGGCAGAATATTATCCGCCAAAAGTGCACCCTGCAATCGCTGCTGTGCGTCAATGGCACTACGTGTCACCGCTGACAGTGATTGCTCAAACACATTGTGCGACTGATTGGCGGTGACGATGTTTTCAAAGATCGCTGACACAGGTGCGGGCCAGTTCAAACCACCGTAAACGCCCTGAATGGCCGTTGGTCCACGCACAGATATCTGGTACGGCACAGTGTCCCGGCCGGAAATCCAGACCGCATTTCCGGCCGGGGAAATACAGGTGAACGATTGCGACTGATTCATCGAAGCCATCAGATCGCCCATCCGCCCGCCCCAGCCAGTGACCGCCCCTTCGGGCGCAAAGGCCTGCCAGACCGAGGTCTGATCGTTATGCGAGAACAGTTTAGGTGGCGCCAGTCCCGACCCGTTTAAATAGGCAGTCCGCGACAACGGCTCCACCAGCGGCCCGACGTTTGCCACGATCGCCGCATTACCCTGATCAAACAACGTCTTAACCGGCGAGAGCAACGGATGCACCGCGAAAGACCGGCCTGACTGAATGCTGGCAGGGTTAATCGGAATTACCCCGCCACTCTCGCCTGGTGCCGGCAGGGTTAAATCAGCCCCGGCAGATCGCAGCGACTGATAGATGCTCCAGGAGTCAGCATCGGTTGCGAGCACCGAATTGCCGTGATCATTGCCGCCATGCAGGTAAACGCAAACCAGCGCACGATAGTCATCGGTTTGCGCCTGAGCGGCCGACAACGTTGCGAGGTTCAGCGCAAAAGGGGCCGCAGCACCCGCCAGCGACAGCCGCGAGGCGAGATTCATAAACGCGCGTCGTGAGATATCTGAATTATTCATAATCTATTTCAACACGATGTATTCGGGCGAGGACATGGCCAGATATACGGCCAGTCGCGCCCGCCGCTGCATAGCTGGCAAACGCTCCGAACCGTTGGCGGGCAAATCGACACTCTCGATTGCCTCGCGCAACCAGCCCTGCAGTTCATCCGACATTGCGCCGTGCATAAACAGCACATTAACGTGATCTATCAGCGTTTGCGGATCGGCGGCAAGGGCAGCGGCCTCGAGGTATTCACTTTTCAGATTGTTGCCGCTACCGGTACCCAGTTCCACAGCATTTAGCATTGAATTCAGATAACCGGCAACTGACGTCTCGTGCGTAATCTGCATCTCCGGAGACACCAGCCCCGCCTCTGCCACCGGCGTATTCGACGGCACATAGCCAGGTCGATAAAAATTGAACACCGATGGGGAGCGAAGTACTGTCATGCCAAGGCTGGTCGCCGGATCGTCGGTGCCAAGAATGATATAACGACCATCCGGACTCTCGACGTTGACACTGCGCATCCAGTGCGCAAGCCTCAATACGGGTTCGCGAATTCTTCCCGCTGCAGGACCAGCGATGAGGCTAATGTCACGCGCTTGCGGATCAAGCAACACAGCGCGAATGACCGCGCGCATATCCCCTCTTACTCCTTCACCGTTGTCGTTGAACGCGGCCGTGACATTTTCAATATAACGCTTATCCGGGTTGCTGGTCACAAGGCGCTGGATCAGCTGCCGGCCAATGAACGGCCCGACATTGGGATGGTTGAAAAGGGTATCCAGTGCTATCGCCAGATCCGCTTCGGGGTCAGGTGTTGCCTGTGCACCGATAACTGTACCGAGAAATTGCTTGGCAAGCGTTGAGTGAAACTGCGGATAGGGTTGCATGAGCCTTACATCTCTATCCGGCACACTTATCCAGCCTTGAAACCGTCCGGTGCTGGTATCGGGGCCATCCCAGGAAAATCCGGTAAATACCCGGGCCAGGCCCTGCACATCGCTGTTGCTGTAAGTTTCAACAGGCACGCCGTTCTCATCCAGCACAACACTGCCATCTGCATTGAGCTGTTGCAGACCAATTGAAAACAGCTGCATTATTTCACGGGCAAAATTCTCATCCGGTACTTTGCCCGTGGTGATGTCGCCTTTTTCATTTCCCAGATGCGAAAGATAGGAACCCATCATCGGATGAAGCGTGACGCTTTCCAGTAACTCGCGAAAGTTACCGAATGCCCCGTTCGACAACAGCGTGTAAAAATCAGCCACACCTCTTGGGAACGCAGCCACTGCTCCCTCTCGCAACGATATAACAAATATCTGCGACAACGCGAATGCCACCCGTTGTCGCAATTGATCCTGCGCCGTTACTGCATGCGACCAGAATGTTTCAAAGATCCAGTCTCTGCTGGGTGCACTGGCCTGATTACTTGCCTGCAGTGCATCAAACGCATCGAGCATCGAGCTGCCGGGCAAATCGATTTGCGCATCAATCCAGTCGCTATAACCAGTTTGAAGTAATAAATCGATGCTATGGGTTGTGGGCCCAAATGTAGTTTGCGCAAGAAACCGTGATGCCTCGGCACGTTGTGCCAAAGCGGGCGATAACTGCGATGACACAGGAAACCACAAAACCGCATCGGCCCCACCCAACTCACTCCGGGCAGGCACCCAGAAAGCCTGCCAGGGTTCGATCCTTGCCGCAGAAGCGATATTCCGATAGCGCTCCTGCGTTGAGTCATAGTGCCACCATTGACGAGCAAGCAGTTGCAGGTTCGCCGCTTCATCCAGACTACATCCGGCTACGCAATCACCCGATGTTGCAAGCCTGATTCCGCGCACCTCCGACGACTGCGCCAGACCGGTGCCCAACAGATTGTAAACGGTTGCTGACGCCCGAGAACGCAATACCACACTGGCACACTCGGACACTGCGCAAACAGCATCCGTTTCGGTAGAACCAGCCGGAATACCAGCGGGTAAAACAACCGTTACCGGAACACCGGTGCTCTGTATCATCCAGAAACCCGCGCCCTGGGGAATAGAGTCATCCAGTCGGGGATTAAAATAACGCCCGGTTTGAGCGTTATAGCGAAAGATGGTCCAGGTCGTGTTGTAGCCAGATACCGCCAATGACCCGGAAAAAAGTTCGCGCACCGAGCTTGCGGATGAGTTTGCCGGAATGACCAGCTGTTCCCAATGATCGTTTTTAAGCGTGAACCCTGGTGATTCAAGCGCGTGAACCAGCCCAGGTATAAAACCGGTCAGCACTGTCGCCAACGAAAAAATCGTGCGGACAATCCTTTGTCTGCAGCCCGGGAGAAACCGTTCTCCCGGAGACAATTCTAATTCCATCATTAGCGCACCGCATAGATTATGCAAGTTTGATAAGGAGCAGTATTTCATTCATCTCTGCGTAGTGTCACTATACACGCTCAAGGCTGTAAATAACGGCTCAACGTGTAGTGCCTGACGTTCGCGGCTGCGTTACAGTTAAGATTGGCCTCGCTACCGGCATAGTGCAACAAAAAAGACTGGAACTCATTATTGCTGATGCCTGCATGAGCTATTTCGCATTGAGTTTTTTATTCCCGTTGCATACGTGAAGTCTTTTTCAGATCGACAGATCAATCTGCAGAAATTGCTAACGCCGATGTTTCTTCAAGCGCTCGCACATTACCCCGAGTGATTTTCAGAATCGCCTGCCGAGCTGTTTAAGCGGGTAACGGAGTCATCTGGTTTTACGTTTATTGAGCCTGTTCATTGCGGCCTGCACCGGTGCGTAGTGATCGAGTGATACCTCGGTCAAATGCGACAGCGCGGCAGTTTCAAGTTGATCCCGAAGCTCGCCGTCACAGGATGCACCGAGCAAACGTTCACGGACCGTTGCGAGCTCGTCTCGACTCATTGATCCACGGGCAATCAGTGCTTGTACCGGCCAGGGACCGAGGCGTTCGATAACGACCAGCTCTTTCGTAGCGGAGTCGACGCGTTCACGTGCAGTACGCACAATCGAATCAACAATCGCCGCATCCAGTTCGCCATTGCAAACCGCGGTTAGTGAGGCCTGGTGGCCACCGGTGAAAATAACATCCAGATAGTCTTCGTCCAGCCCGCGATCGTCCAGTTCGAACATCAGCGAGTAATAACCACTTAAACTGACCGGATCATTGCATCCAACGCGCTTGCCCCGAAGATCATCGAACGTTGTAATACCCGAATCCGGCCGTGTTACAACGTCGCCGAAATAAACCGCACGCCCTGCTGCATCGGGATCATCGGGAACCCACGCCACACCGACCAGTTGCACCGATGGATCGCCCTTGTTCGCCATATCGACAAACGAAGTCGAGCAAACCCAGGCGAGTTGCGCGCCATCGTCGATAAAGGGGTCACTGCCCCGCACAGGCCCCGAGTAGCGGGTTTCGTACTGAACCCGCGCACCGATAATGCGCCCGATCGACTCAAAAAGAGACACCGGGAAGCCGGGCGTCAGATAGCTGATCAGTCGATTCATGGAGCGTCTATGAAAAAAATCGGGCAGTATATCGACGCCAAAATCCACCGTCTACTTTGCAGATTGCAAGCTACCGGCCAGGGAGTTTTTCTTCCCAGGTCGCCATCAAGCAATCTCCCGCTCCGACCCGATGCGCCAGACCACTTGAGCTTCCAGTCACTAGAAGGTTTATATTGTGCAGCGTACTAGCATGGAAAAGACCGTGACTGACCCCAGAACGATAAGCCTTTCGGTTTCCGCCATGAACTGCGGGGGCTGTGTCGGGCGCGTGGACAAAGTGCTCAGCGCCCTTCCCGGCGTGGAGAATGTGTCTGTCAACCTCGCCAGTGAGTCCGCTTCGTTTGCTATCGATAACCCTGATCGAATCAGCGAAGTATCCGACGCACTCGCCACCGCCGGATATCCTGCCCGTACCTCACAGGTGACGCTGAACATCGCCTCGATGCACTGCGGCTCATGTGTGGGGCGTGTGGAGAAAGCCTTACTCGCGGTACCGGGCACGGTAACGGCCTCAGTCAACCTTGCCGCCGAGAGCGCTTCGGTCGAATACCTCGACGGTGTGACGACGACCAGCCAGATAATTGCGGCCAGCAAAGATGCCGGCTACGAGGCTGCAATTGCCGCATCAGACGCATCCTTGAGCCGGGTCGAGCGTCAGACCAGTGAGGCACAAGTGCAGCGTCGTCGCATGATTCTGGCCGCCGTACTCGCCCTGCCGGTATTCATTCTCGAGATGGGCTCACATCTTGTGCCCGCCTTTCATATGCTTATCGAACGCACCATTGGCACGCAAACGTCGTGGTTGCTGCAATTCGCCCTGACAACGCTTGTGCTCACAGGCCCTGGTCGCCAGTTCTTTCTGAAAGGTATTCCCGCACTACTTAAAGGTGCGCCTGATATGAATAGCCTGGTGGCACTGGGCACTGGTGCGGCCTGGAGCTTTTCGACCATTGCCACCTTTTTGCCGTCGCTCTTGCCACAGGGCGTTCGCGCCGTGTACTTCGAGGCAGCAGCCGTCATTGTTGTGCTGATTTTGCTTGGGCGCTGGCTGGAAGCACGCGCCAAGGGCCGCACTGGCGCCGCTATTCAGGCCCTACTGGGCCTGCAGCCAAAAACCGCACACGTCATGCACGGTGACGAGATACGCGAGGTCGAGATCGACGCGCTGCAGACCGGTGACCTGATCCTTGTGCGTCCGGGTGAGCGCATTCCAGCCGACGGTACAGTCACGCAAGGGTCGAGCAATGTCGATGAAAGCATGATCACCGGCGAACCGCTGGCCGTGCCCAAATCAACCGGAGCCGTGCTGACGGGCGGCACTGTCAATGGCACCGGGCGACTGGTACTGAGCGCTACCCGCGTCGGCGCTGACACGACTCTGGCACAAATTATTCGCATGGTGGAAGAGGCACAGGGCGCCCGGTTGCCAATACAGGGGCTGGTCGAT
>CAKZSB010000017.1 GCA_937920585.1 uncultured Granulosicoccaceae bacterium
TATGGTAAAGGAAAAGGCAGCTGTGCCTTGCATGGAATAATCTGATAAAACGCAGGGACAGACACAAAAAAGGCCCACATCCGATGTGAGCCTTGTGCAGGCTTCCCTGCCCTGCTATTTCTAATTTGCATACCCTTTCAGCGTTTACTACCTGTCCAGGCTCGATCCCTGGCCCCATCCCTGAGCCGACGTCCCTGTTGAGCTGATATTATTATTAGCCAGAAAGACTGTGTTGTACGATGTAGGGTTACCGCAATAACCCGGTAATTTTCCCGATTGTTCGAGATGTATCAGGATGTTCCGCTTCGTTTACCGAGCCGGGGTGCTCGGTCGTGACCCGAATAAGCGTCCCACAACGAAAAACGGCCCTGAGAGAGGGCCGTTATTCTTACATCGTGTTGCTGACCGACTAACGGCTGGTATTACGCATCTTCTTCAATACCATCAAACGTGCTGAAGCCTCTGCCAGTTCCGCAGCTGCCGCCGCGTAATCCGGTGTACCCTGTTTCTCTTTCAGTGACTCTTCTGCCCGTTCCTTGGCCTGCTGTGCTTCGGCCTCATCGAGGTCGTCTGCACGAATAGCAGTATCCGCCAGCACGGTAACAACGTGCGGCTGAACTTCCAGCATGCCGCCTGAGACGTAGAAGTGCTGCTCTTCGTTCTCGACCCGGAGGGTGATCTCACCGGGCTTTATCTTGGAGATGAACGGTGCGTGCCCGGGGGCAATACCGACGTCTCCCATTTCTGCAGACACCACCAGCAGCTTGGCGTCACCGGAGAAGATCTCCTGTTCGGCGCTGACTATGTCCACTTGCATGGTATTGGCCATGGGCTATCTCGCGGTTATCTGGATCAGCTAATGGACTTGGCTTTTTCAACAGCTTCGTCGATGCTGCCAACCATGTAGAACGCCTGCTCGGGCAGGTGATCAAATTCACCGTCACAAATGCCGCGGAAGCCGGCGATGGTGTCTTTCAGCGAGCAGTACTTGCCGGGCGAACCGGTAAATACTTCCGCCACGAAGAATGGCTGTGACAGAAACTGCTGCACTTTTCGAGCGCGAGCAACGACGAGTTTGTCTTCTTCCGACAGTTCGTCCATACCCAGGATCGCGATGATGTCTTTCAGTTCTTTATAACGCTGCAGCGTGTTCTGTACATCACGCGCGGTATCGTAGTGCTCGGAACCGATAACCAGCGGATCGAGCTGACGGCTGGTGGAATCGAGCGGGTCAACCGCAGGATAGATACCCAGTTCGGCGATGTTTCGTGACAGTACAACGGTTGCATCCAGGTGGGCAAAGGTGGTTGCCGGAGAGGGGTCAGTCAAATCATCCGCCGGTACGTATACCGCCTGGATAGACGTGATAGATCCGGTTTTGGTTGAGGTGATGCGTTCCTGAAGAACACCCATCTCTTCCGCCAGTGTCGGCTGGTAACCTACCGCTGAAGGCATACGACCCAGCAGTGCCGATACTTCCGTTCCGGCCAGTGTGTAGCGGTAAATGTTGTCGATGAACATCAGTACGTCACGACCTTCATCACGGAAAAATTCAGCCATAGTAAGACCAGTCAGCGCCACGCGCAGACGGTTTCCGGGAGGCTCATTCATCTGGCCGTATACCAGTGATACCTTATCGAGTACGTTGGATTCTTTCATCTCGTGATAGAAATCGTTTCCTTCACGAGTACGCTCTCCAACACCTGCAAATACGGAATAGCCCGAGTGCTCGATTGCGATGTTACGGATCAGCTCCATCATGTTTACGGTTTTGCCTACACCGGCACCACCAAACAGACCAACCTTGCCGCCTTTGGCAAACGGGCAGAGCAGATCGATTACCTTGATGCCTGTTTCGAGCAGTTCGGTTGAACCGGCTTGCTCGGCGTAGCTCGGTGCTGAGCGGTGAATTGCCCAGCGTTCGTCGGTGCCGATAGGGCCGGCTTCGTCGATCGGGTTGCCTAGTACATCCATGATGCGGCCCAGTGTGGCCTCACCAACGGGTACGGAGATAGGTGCACCAGAGTTGACTACGTCGATTCCACGACGCAGGCCTTCGGATGAACCCATCGCGATGGTGCGAACGATGCCGTCGCCCAGCTGGCCCTGAACTTCAAGGGTGGTCTCGGTACCTTCAATTGTCAATGCGTCAAAAATCTTTGGCACAGCGTCGCGTGGAAACTCCACGTCCACTACCGCACCAATAATTTCGACTATGGATCCAGAACTCATTTGTCGTTCCTCGGGATATCTTAAGTGTTCTTTTAAACTGCAGCCGCGCCGCCGACGATCTCGGATATTTCCTGAGTGATCGCGGCCTGCCGTGCCTTGTTATAAACAAGTTGCAGGTCGTTGATGATGTCGCCAGCATTGTCGGTAGCGCTTTTCATTGCCACCATTCGCGCTGCCATCTCACAGGCGCCGTTCTCGACTACCGCCTGGTAAATCAGGGATTCGATATAACGCTTCATGAGCTCGTCGATGACTTCTTTGGAGTCGGGCTCGTAGATGTAATCCCAGTGATGCTTCAGGCGTTCGTCGGTATCCGGTACCGTTGGTATCAGCTGGCCAACCTTCGGCTGCTGAGTCATGGTGTTGACGAATTCGTTCTCGGCAATGTACAGCCTGTCGATGCGTCCTTCGTCGTAGGCATCCAGCATCACCTTAATGGTGCCGATCAGATCGTTGAGCTTGGGCGCATCGCCAATGTCGGAGCGCTCGGCGACAATATTGCTGCCGAGGCGCCGGAAAAAGCTCTGCGCTTTCTTGCCAATGGTGCAGACATCAATTTCGGCCCCTTGCTCGGACCATTTCTTCATCTCGGCAACCGCGCCCTTGAAGTTGTTGATGTTCAAACCACCACACAAACCACGATCGGTGGAAACCACGATGAAGCCAACCCGCTTAACCTCTTCGCGCTCGAGCAGGTACGGGTGTACATACTCGACGTTACCGGCCGCCAGGTGGCCGATGACGCTACGCATTTTGGTGGCATAGGGACGTGTGGCGGCCATGCGATCCTGCGCTTTGCGCATTTTGCTCGCGGCCACCATTTCCATAGCCTTGGTGATCTTCTGCGTATTCTGAATGCTTCGGATCTTGGTGCGTATCTCTTTTGCGCCAGCCATATCAGTTCGCCCGGTCTAGTAGACGCCGTTGGCAACGAAATCATCGATAGCGGCTTTGATGCTCGCCTCGATATCGTCGTTGTAATCACCGGCCTCGTCGATGGTGTCCAGTACGGACTGATGGTTTGACCCGACGTGCGCATGCAGACCGGTTTCGAAGGGCACAACCTGATTGATCTCAAGATCATCGAGGTAGCCTTCGTTTGCGGCGTACAGCGATACCGCCATTTGTCCAACCGACAGCGGCGAGTATTGCTTTTGCTTCATCAGTTCGGTTACGCGCTGACCGCGTTCGAGCTGCTTTCGTGTGGCTTCATCGAGATCCGATGCAAACTGTGCGAATGCCGCCAGTTCACGATACTGCGCCAGTGCCAGTCGAATACCACCACCGAGCTTCTTGATGATCTTGGTCTGTGCCGCGCCACCTACTCGCGATACCGACAGACCCGCGTTAATTGCCGGGCGAATACCAGCGTTGAACAGATCGGTTTCGAGAAAGATCTGACCATCTGTGATCGAAATAACGTTGGTCGGTACGAATGCCGATACGTCGCCCGCCTGCGTTTCAATGATAGGCAGTGCAGTCAGTGAACCGGTTTTACCTTTCACACGGCCATTGGTGTACTTTTCAACATACTCTTCGGATACCCGTGCAGCACGCTCAAGCAAACGAGAGTGAAGGTAGAAAACGTCACCGGGGTAGGCTTCACGACCTGGCGGACGACGCAGCAGCAGGGATACCTGGCGATAACCCCAGGCCTGCTTGGTGAGATCATCATAAATGATCAACGCGTCTTCGCCGTTATCGCGAAAGTACTCACCCATGGAGCAGCCAGAGTAGGGAGCGATGAAGTTCATTGCTGCAGATTCAGATGCGCCCGCAGCTACGACGATGGTATTTTCCAACGCACCGTGCTCTTCGAGCTTGGCTACCACGTTGGCAATCGTTGATTGCTTCTGGCCAACCGCCACGTAGATGCACTTAATGCCGGTGTTTTTCTGGTTGATGATAGTATCGATCGCAACAGCTGTCTTACCAGTCTGGCGGTCACCAATGATGAGTTCGCGCTGACCACGGCCGATTGGCACCATCGCATCGATCGATTTCAATCCGGTCTGCACTGGCTGATCAACCGACTTACGCCAGATAACGCCAGGTGCGACTTTCTCGATCGGTGAAGTTTCGGTGGCGGCGATCGGGCCCTTGCCATCGATCGGCTCACCCAGCGCGTTGACAACGCGACCGAGCATTTCAGGACCAACGGGCACTTCCAGAATTCGACCGGTACAACGTACCTTGTCGCCTTCAGAGATATGGCCGTATGAACCCAGGATTACCGCGCCGACCGAATCGCGCTCAAGGTTCAGTGCGAGGCCGTAGGTATCGCCCGGGAATTCAATCATCTCACCAGACATTACATCTGTGAGACCGTGGATTCGCACAATACCGTCGCTGAGACTGACGATTGTGCCTTCGGTGCGTGCTTCTGAAGAGGCTTCGAAGTTTCCGATGCGCTCTTTAATCAGCTCGCTGATTTCAGATGGATTAAGTTGCATTGAGAGTATCCTTTAGATCGATTCTGCAGGCATCAGGCGCTAAGGCTCTGGCCGAGTTGCTGTAGCTTGCCTTTCACCGAACCATCGATGACAACGTCACCCGCGCGTATCAATGCACCGCCAATCAGCGATTCATCGACGGTGTTGACGATGTTGATTTTCTTGTTGAATTTTTTTTCCAACGCTTCGGCAAGACGAGACTTATAAGTATCATCCAGCGCCTGGGCAGAGATGACGGTTGCCTCTAAAACGCCCTCGTCGAGCGCTCGGTAGTCGTCGTACAGGTCTGAAATGGAATCAAGCAAGCCCAGGCGTCCATTCTCGGCGAGCAGACGGACCATATTGGCACCATCTGCGTCGAGTCGATCACCTGCGATTCCCTGAACCAGTTCAGCGCGCTGCGCAGCGGTACTGTTTGGCTGATCAAGCGCAGCAGCGACCTCGTCGTTTCCAACGACTGCGGCGAGAAACTTCAGCCGCTCTGACCACGCGTCGTAGCTGTTGCTCTTTTTGGCGATCTCGAAGATCGCCTTGGCGTAGGGTCTGGCTGCTGTAACTAGTTCAGACATTTCCGGACTCCTAAATCTTCGCGATCAGGTCGTCGAGAATTCCGGCGTGGGCCGAGGCATCGACCTCGCGCTTGAGAATTTTCTCGGCACCGGCAACCGCTACAGAAGATACCTGCTGGCGTAACGATTCACGGGCAGTAACGATTTCCTGCTCGATCTCTGCTTGCTTGGCAGCCATGATCTGTTCGCCTTTACTGGTTGCCGCAGATTGCGCATCACCGACGATTTGATCGTGTCGCTTCTGAGCCTGCGCAACTATTTCAGCAGCCTGATTGCGTGCATCTTTCAGCAGTTCATCGGCTTCTGCCTGTGCCTCTTCTTTAGCCTGAGCACTGCGCTCGGCAGCTGCCAGACCGTCGGCAATATTTGCCTGACGCTCGCGCAACGCACCGATCAGCGGTGGCCAGACATACTTCATACAAAACAGGACGAAAATCGCGAACGATATTGCCTGTCCTATGAGGGTCAGATTCAGGTTCACCTGAGCGTCTCCTTCGTGAATGTTGCCAGAGGGTAGCGATCTAGCCTGTGATCTGGCCTACGAAGGGATTCGCGAAGGTGAAGAACAGTGCGATACCAACGCCGATCATGGTTACCGCATCGAGCAGACCCGCGACGATGAACATTTTAACCTGCAGCATCGGCACCATTTCAGGCTGGCGTGCAGCGCCTTCGAGGAAACGACCGCCCAGCAGACCAAAACCAATCGCTGTACCCAGTGCACCCATGCCGATCAACAGTGCGACGGCAATAGAGGTCATACCAACTACAAATTCAACGCCCATTTTTTAGCTCCAGAATAAATTAAGGTTGTGTGATTGAAACTTGAGGTAACTAGTGGTGCTCGTGAGCCATCGTCAGGTAGACGATAGTCAGCATCATGAAGATGAATGCCTGCAACACGATCACCAGAATGTGGAAAATTGCCCACGGTACTGACAGCATCCACTGCAGATAGAAAGGCAGCAGTGCTATTAGTATGAAGATCAGCTCACCTGCGTACAGGTTGCCGAACAGCCGCAGCGCGAGTGAAATCGGCTTGGCAATCAGACCAACGCCTTCGAGCAGCAAATTTACTGGAACAAAGGCGTACTTGATGAACTTGTTATCGCTGGAGAAAGGCTGCAGCGTCAGCTCGGCCAGGAACCCTTTTCCGCCCTTGACCTTCAAACTGTAGTAGATGATCAGTGCAAACACTGAAAGGGACATGCCCAGTGTCACGTTGACATCGGTGGTGGGGACGACTTTCATGTACTCGATCCCCATGTTGGCAGCGGCCCAGGGGAGCCAGTCAACCGGGATGAGATCCATCAGGTTCATCAGGAAAACCCAGACGGCAATCGTTAGTGCCAGCGGACCGATCAGCTTGTTTTCACCGTGAAAGGTATCGCGAACGCTCTGATCAACGAATTCGACCATGAGTTCGCAAAAATTCTGTATCGCACCCGGCACACCTGCGGTTGCGCGCTTTGCACCCAGCCAGAACAGGCCGCAGAAGATGCACCCGAGCAGGATCGACCAGAACATGGAATCCAGGTGGATCGCCCAGAAACCCATATCAGAGGCTTCCTGTGCACCATGCGCAATACCCCAGGACCCGTCGGCTTTCTGGCCGTAGGTCAGGTTCTGGAGGTGATGCTGGATATATTCGGACGCGGTCTGGGTACCGCCGTGGGATGAGTCTGAGCTAGCCATGTATTTTGGAAATCTTGATTTTGTTGCGATCAGCTACGAACGGTGTAACCCAAACAGCCATTTGAACGGCGATGAAGGCACCAAACAGCGCGGCGACATTCAATGGTTTCAGATATTTGAACACCAGTGCAAAAAACAGGGCGGTCAGCAGAAGCTTGATAGCCTCGCCTGAGTAAAACGAACGCAATATTTTTTGCGCTGATCTCGCGCCGGAGTATCTGAATGCCCGGTGTGCGAAATACAGATTTGGTAACAAGCTCGCTCCACCGCCTGCCGCTGCCGACAATGCAGTGTTCATTCCAAATGGTAAAAGAATCAGCGGGATCCCGAATGCAAGTGCTGCTTGCACCAGCAGGAGCCTTTTGACTAAACCTGGTTGAGATGATCGCGATGCCATGTACGTTTGTACGCTAGAGCCAGAACCCGCCACCGCGATTTGCCACCTGAGTGACGAACCGAACGCGGCGCAGTATAAAGAGCCACTTCATTTGGGTCAACCCGCATAAGCTTATGTGATCGATACCATTTTCAGTATCCATCAGAGCCCGGCGGCTGATTCCGTTATTTGATGTGGGCCAGAATCCCGTCCAGCTCATCGAGTGAATTATAGGAGACTTTCAGACTTCCTTTTCCAGATTCTCCATGATTAATGCTGACACGGGCACCCAGTTGTTCGGAAAGTCTTGTCTCCAGGGCTTTAACATGGGCACTGGGGCGAGATTTGGCAACCGTTGAAGCGCTTTTATCGCTGCCATTTTGTTGGCGCACGAGCGCCTCAGTGGCACGCACACTCAGACCTTCGACATACACTTTCATCGCAATGGCGTGCTGATCTTCCTCATCGAGAGATAACAGCGCGCGTGCATGACCCATTTCAATTTTGCCACTGGCCAGCATTTCGGCGACGCGGGTGTCGAGATCGAGCAGCCGCAACAGGTTCGAGACTGATGCACGAGAGCGGCCCACTGATTCTGCGACCTGCTGGTGCGTCATGTTGAATTCGCTCTGCAGACGCGCCAGTGCTCTGGCCTCTTCCAGCGGGTTGAGGTCTTCGCGCTGAATGTTTTCGATCAACGTGACCGCGGCGGCGGTATTGTCGTCCATCTCGCGGATGATCGCAGGGATAGTCGTCAAGCCCGCAAGCTGTGCTGCTCGCCAGCGGCGCTCGCCGGCGATAAGCTCGTAGCCGCCGGCGCGCTCGCGCAACAGGATAGGCTGGATCAGCCCCTGCGCTGAAATCGACTCTGCAAGCTCTGCGAGGGCATCTTCATCGAATTCGGTTCGCGGCTGCCAGGTTCCACGCTGGATAGACTTGACGTCGACGTGACTGACGCGCTCGGCGCCGTCGTCCTGCGACACGCTAACCGGCGTACTGGTGTTATCGACGCCCTCAAGCAAAGCTCCCAGGCCTCTGCCCAATCCGCTTTTTTTCACGTTCGATTACTCACTAACGGTGTGGTCAGTGCGCAGTTTGATTGATGTGTATGCAGCATGGCAACCAGTCAGGCGGTTTCCGCCGCTGCTGCGGTAGTGGCATCGTCACTATCCTGCCGAGTCGACTCACGCCTGATGATCTCGCCGGCGAGGGCCAGATGTGCGATAGAACCGCGAGAGGATTTGTCGTAGTAGACGATCGGCTGGCCAAAACTGGGCGCCTCCGCCAGACGGATGTTACGCGGGATGATGGTTCGGTAGACCTTGCTGCCAAAGTGTTCGATCAACTGCGCCGACACTTCGTGCCCCAGCTTGTTGCGTCCATCGAACATGGTGCGCAGGATACCCTCGATCTCGAGACCGGCGTTAACAGAGCTCTGCACCTGGCGAATGGTGCGCACCAGTGACGACAATCCCTCCAATGCGTAATACTCGCACTGCATCGGAATTAGCACACCATTGGCCGCCACAAAGGCGTTTAGCGTCAGCACATTCAACGCTGGCGGACAATCGATGTAGATGTAGTCGTAGTTGTCGGCGATTGTCGCCAGTGCGTCGGCGAGCCGTCTTTCACGACCACGCTGGCCCATCAGCTTGACCTCGGCGGCAGTGAGGTCACCATTGCCAGGCAGGACGTCGAATTTGACATGCTCGGGCGAGAGGATCGCATCGCGGCACTCGCAGGTGCCAAGCAAAATATCGCAGACACTGTACTCTACATCGTCCTTGTCTACGCCGGCGCCGGTGGTTGCATTGCCCTGCGGATCCATATCAACGAGCAGCACGCGACGCTGGGTGACACCCAGAGCAGCTGACAGGTTGATCGCGGTGGTGGTTTTACCTACCCCGCCTTTTTGATTCGCAACAGCGATTATTCTTGCCATTTAGCTCCCGCACCTTCAGACACGACGTTACGCCAGTGGCCAGAGTATCAACACTTTCACGCGGCCAGCACGCTTGCAAGGGCAGTTACTACCGGCCACTATCAATTCGTTTGAATACTACTATGTTGCGCTCCGCGTTATCACCGGGTACCGCTAATTTCTTTTTTTCTGCGACCCAAAAGCCACAGTCCAGCGTATCGCCGGCGCTGTGATCAGTGGCTGCCGTCATCGCCAATACCTGGCCACCATCGGCAAGCAGGTGTGCCGTGAGTTGCAGTAGCTTGTCTGTCGCTGCAAACGCACGCGCAACGATGGTGTCGTACGCTGGCGGTGGTTGCAGCTGTTCAACGCGCACATGCAGCGCCTCTACATTAGAGAGCTTGAGCTGGCCGGCTGCAAACTGCTGAAAACGGGTTTTTTTCTCGACGCTGTCGACCAGCGTTACAGTCAGGTGAGGTTTCGCGATTGCCAGCGGAATGCCCGGCAAACCGCCACCAGAGCCCACATCGAGCAGACGCGAACCACCAATAAAATCGCAGATGGATAGTGAATCGAGCAGATGGCGCGTGATCATCGAATCGATATCGCGGACAGCGGTGAGATTGTGGGTGCGATTCCACTTCTCCAGCAAGCCAAGGTAGGCGAGCAGTTTTTCGCAATCACTCGCCGGTATTTCCAGCCCGAGCTTTGTTATGCCATCGGTCAGCCGGGCGAGTAGTTCAGGCGGCGTCGTCACCGGCAATCTCTGCAGACGATACGCGTTGTTTTCGAGCATAGACCAGCAACAGTGATACCGCAGCCGGGGTCATGCCTGGTATGCGCGACGCCTGGCCGATTGTCGCCGGCTGCTGTTGCTGCAGCTTCTGGCAGACCTCGGCAGAAAGTCCTGATATTTTTTCAAAATCCAGGCCATCGGGGATCGCGGTTTCAGCGTGGCGCTGCTGTCGTTTGACTTCATCCAGCTGGCGATCGATATAGCCCTGATAGCGCAATTGCACTTCCAGCTGTGCCAGTACCATCGGATCGGCACTGGGAAAATGTTGCGGAAAAAGATCTGCCATTTTTGCAATATTGGTTTCAGGCCGACGCAAGAGATCAATCGCCTTCTGATCTTTTTGCAGTGGCAGCGCCAAATGCTTTTCGATCAATTGCGCATCCTCGCTGCCTGCACGCAAAAACCAGCCATCCAGAGAGTCACGGGTTTTTTCTATCATTTCCCGCTTTTTGCAAAACGATGCCCAGCGAGTCTCATCAACCAGCGATAGCGAGCGGCCGATTTCGGTTAGCCGCAAATCCGCGTTGTCCTCGCGCAGCATCAGGCGGTACTCCGCCCGGCTGGTAAACATTCGATAGGGTTCGGCGGTGCCACGGGTGATGAGGTCATCAACCAATACGCCAATGTAGGCCTCATCCCGTCGTGGACACCAGGGCTCTAGTGATTTTGTCTGCCGCGCGGCGTTCAGTCCGGCAAGCAAGCCCTGCGCAGCTGCCTCTTCATAACCTGTGGTGCCGTTGATTTGCCCGGCGAAAAATAAGCCTGCGATGTGGCGCGTTTCCAGTGAAGGCGCCAGATCGCGTGGATCGAAGAAATCGTATTCGATGGCATAGCCTGGCCGCGTTATGTGTGCGTTCTCGAAACCTCGAATACTGCGCACGTAATCGATTTGGGTCTGATAGGGCAAACTGGTCGAGATGCCGTTCGGGTAGACCTCGTTGGTATCGAGCCCCTCTGGCTCGATAAATATCTGGTGCGAGCTGCGATCGGCAAATCGTACGACCTTGTCTTCGATAGAGGGACAATATCGCGGACCGGTACCCTCAATGTTGCCGGAATACATGGCAGACAGATGCAGGTTATCGCGAATGATTTCGTGGGTCTTCTCGTTCGTGTGAGTAATATGACAGACGGTCTGCCGAGGATGATCAGCGGTAGATCCCAGATAGGAAAATACCGGCCGCGGCATATCTCCGGGCTGCTCTTCCAGGTGGCTGAAGTCGATACTGCGTCCGTCTATTCGTGGCGGGGTGCCGGTTTTCAGCCGGGCAACGCGAAATGGCAACTGGCGCAACCGGGCAGCCAGCGCGTTGGAAGGCGCATCACCGGCTCTGCCCCCTGATTGTTTTACATCACCGATATGCAGGGTACCGCCCAGAAAGGTACCGACAGTCAGCACCACAGCACGCGCTCTGAAATGCAGGCCCGACTGGGTTACCACGCCACAGCAGCGATTGTTTTCAACAATAAGATCATCGACAGCTTGCTGGAACAGCGACAGACCAGACTGTTGCTCCACGATTTTGCGGATCGCATGACGATACAGCTGGCGATCGGCCTGGGCACGCGTCGCACGGACCGCAGGACCCTTGCGACCATTGAGTGTGCGGATATGAATTCCGGCAAGGTCAGCCGCTTTCGCCATCGCACCACCGAGTGCATCGATCTCCTTGACCAAATGCCCTTTGCCGATTCCGCCAATCGCAGGATTGCAACTCATTTGCCCTATCGTTTCGATATTGTGCGTCAGCAACAGCACCTGTGCACCGCCTCGGGCTGCTGCCAGTGCTGCTTCAGTTCCTG
The DNA here is from genome assembly GCA_937920585.1 of uncultured Granulosicoccaceae bacterium. Taxonomy (GTDB): domain Bacteria; phylum Pseudomonadota; class Gammaproteobacteria; order Granulosicoccales; family Granulosicoccaceae; genus CAKZSB01. The sequence continues at coordinate 11,846 of CAKZSB010000017.1, forward strand.
CGTGGCCGCCACCGACGACTATCACATCATACTGTTCTGTTGATCCACTCACTGTTGAGTTCCGTTGTGTTCGCGCTATTTGCCGATACAGAAGCTTGCGAAAATTTCACCTAATAAATCGTCGCTGGTGAATTCTCCGGTAACGGTCTCCAGATGTCGCTGAGCCAGTCGTAGTTCTTCTGCAGCCAGTTCCGGAAAATCATTTTCTTCAAGACGACGCCAGGCTTCATTAATATTCTGCCGTGACGCATCCAGTGCATCAATGTGGCGACGGCGAGCCATGAAAGCACCTTCGGGTGTCTTTTCATATCCCGCGATGTGTTTGATCGCCTGCCTCAGTGCATCAATACCCTCGCCGGTTTTCGCCGAAACCAGCAATGCTGATTCGTTATCACAGCAGAAGTGGGGATGCAGATCAATCTTGTTGTAAACCGTGAGTGACTTAAGCGCTGGGGTATCGATCGGAACATCGAGTTGTAAATCCGATGGTTCGCCAGCCACACTCATTTTCAATACAACGTCTGCCTGTTCCAGTTGTGCACGCGCCCTTCTGATTCCCTCTTGCTCCACGATATCTTCACTGTCACGCAAACCCGCCGTATCGATTATTGTCAGTGGAATCCCGTCGAGCACGATGTGCTCTCTCAAAACATCACGCGTCGTTCCCGCCACTTCAGTCACAATCGCTGAATCCTGACCAGTCAGGCGATTCAACAGACTCGACTTGCCAACATTCGGTGCGCCGGCGATCACAAGCGTAAGGCCTTCTTTAAGTACCCTGCCCTCTTTAGCCCGAGCACAAACCTGTTGGTGCAAGTGCGTGAGTTGTTCGAATTGCCCACCGAGTTGATGATCGCTGAGAAAATCGATTTCCTCTTCGGCAAAATCCAGCGCCGCTTCAATGTACACGCGTAACTGAACCAACTGCTGCACCATTAGCTGCACCGATTTCGAAAAATCACCCTGCAGAGAGCGCAACGCAGCCGCCGCTGCATCGCTACTGGAGCTGTTGATCAGGTCGGCAACTGCCTCAGCCTGGGCCAGATCGATTCGATCATTGAGAAAGGCACGCTGGGTGAACTCACCCGGCTTTGCCAATCGGGCGCCAAGCTGCACCGATCGCGCGACAAGTTGATCAAGTATGAGCGGATTGCCGTGTGCCTGCAGCTCGAGAATATCCTCACCGGTATAGCTGTCCGGAGCAGGAAAGCAAATAGCCAGACCGCGATCGATCAAATCACCGGACTGGTCATAAAAGCCATTGTAAACAGCCTGGCGAGCAGGCAATTCCCGATGTGTTACTTCACGGGCAATGGACAGTGCTGCCGGTCCACTCACCTTGACTATACCAACCGCTGCACTGCCATTTGCCGTGGCCACCGCAACTATCGTGTCACCACTATCGAGGCTCACCGCAAAAGCACTCCAAATAGCATAGTGACAACATTATCGCTGTCACTAACGATCGGTAGTTCAGCTATTTCTCAGCCAGTACATGCCTGGTTATATAGTACTGCTGAGCAATCGAAAGCGTATTGTTTGACACCCAGTACAGCACCAGACCGGCCGGAAAGAATGCAAAGAAAAAAGTGAACAGGATTGGCATCACCATGAAGACTTTGGCCTGTATCGGATCAATAGGTGCCGGGTTCAGTCGCTGCTGAATAAACATGGTTACACCCATGATCAGCGGCAATACATAGAATTTATCCATCAATGATAAATCGCGAATCCACAAAATCCATGGCGCCTGACGCAATTCAACACTCTCGAGCAGTACCCAGTACAACGAGATGAACACCGGGATCTGAACCAGAATAGGCAAACAACCGCCCAGTGGATTTACCTTTTCTTTCTTATAGAGCTCCATCGTTGCCTGGCCCATCTTGGCGCGATCATCACCGTATCGCTCTTTCAGGCTGACAAGTTGAGGCTGGAGTTTTCTCATCCGTGCCATCGATCGATAGCTGGCCTCTGACAACTTGTAGAATATCAGCTTGATAACCATGGTCACACCGACAATCGCCCAGCCCCAGTTACCCAGGATGCCATGCAGTTTCTGCAGCAGCCAGAAAATCGGTTTTGCAATGAAAGACAGCATGCCGTAGTCGACGGTAAGGTCGAGGTGTTCGGCCACCTTGCGCATCCGCTCCTGAATCTTGGGGCCGGCAAAAATTGAGGTAGTCAGGGTTTCGGTTGCGCCCGGCTGGACGGTAACCGCATCGGACTGCATACCGATTATGTAGCGCTCAGGCGACGCCAGCTTCTTGGTGTAGAAGGAGTTAGTCTCTTCCGGGCCAGGTATCCATGCACCGACAAAATAGTGCTCGATGATAGCGGCCCAGCCACCTGTTACTCGCTGATTGTTCTCCGGTTCATCGAAGTCATCAAACTTGATCTTCTGATAACGATCGTCCGGGGTGCTTACCACACCGCCGATATAGGTGTAGATGAATGCCTGCTGCTCATCGTCGGTAACGGGTTTACGTCGAAGTTGGCGGTATTGATTAACAGTCCACGGCGCTGCAGAGTTGTTGGTAACCTCATATTCAATGCGAATCTCGTAGCTATCGCGCTTAAAGACATAGGTTTTGACGACGGTTGTGCCGTCAGTACCCTGCCATCGCAGCGGAACTCGCAATTCCTGCTCACCTTCCTGCAAAACGTATTCTGTTTTGTCCACGGTGAACATCGCATGGTGATTGGGTGACTCGGGGCCACGCGATTGCAAACCGGATTGAGCAATAAAGTAAAGGTCCGGCTGATCACTCATTAGTACGAAGGGATCATCCGGGGTATCGATAGAAGTGGGATAAAGATTCAGCTTGACGCCGTTTATGTCCCCGCCACGAGTACCCAGCGTGACATCTATGGTGTCGGTAAGCACACGTACCTGTTGATTGCTGACTGGTGCAGACTGATCTTCGCTAACCGGTGCGGCTACGCCTGGCGTATCGGTGGAAGTCGGGCTGGTTACCACCGCCGTTGCCGGTGATGGAAGATCGTTATCGGTGCCAGCACCCTGGGTATCCGGAACGGCTACGGTATCCCCGGTTGCCACCGGTTGCGGCGGCTGTGGTTTTGGCCCGTAGTCAATCTGCCAGCTGGTCCAGATCTGCAGCAAGAGAAAACCAAGTGCCGCATAAATCAATACGCGCGGATTACCCACAGTTGCACTCTCCACGAGCAGAAGTTGGCACCGGATCGTAACCGGATGCACCAAATGGGTGACAGCGCATTAAGCGGCGCATTCCCAGTTTAAGGCCGCGTGCAACACCGTGTTGCATGATGGCCTCTGACATATAGGCAGAACAGGTTGGCTGATAACGACAATGCGGCGGCAACATTGGGCTGATGTACCGCTGGTAAATAGAGATTATGTCGCACATTGTTTTGCGCATTGACTGGATACCCGGGACCATTGTGAATGTAGACTGCTGGACAGTTCGCTGTTACTTGCTCCAAGACAGGCAGCCCTGGGCATGACCACTATATCTACAGCGCCAGTCACACTGCCGGTCCGGAAAGATTCCCGGATCAGACGTTTCAGCCTGTTGCGGTCAACTGCCCTGCGTATGTGCTTCTTGGCAACCGCCATACCCAGCCGACTGTCTGCAGCACTGGAGTGCCGGTAAAGTATGGTCCAGTAACGATCTGACAGACGATGGTTGACGGAGAACACCCGGCGATAGTCCGCCGATGTCAAAAGCCTGAATTCTCTGGGAAAGTGCTGCCCCACTTGGCTATCTCAGGCTTGCTGTCTCGATATCTGAATAACTGACGGCATCAGCTGATGCCATCGAGGTAAAATCAGGCAGACAGGCGGCGACGGCCTTTGGCACGGCGAGCTCTGATTACCGCTCTGCCGCCGCGGGTTGCCATGCGTGCTCGGAAGCCATGCGTACGCTTTCGACGCAGGTTGCTGGGTTGAAAAGTTTGTTTCATGGTTTGATACCGGGGGTTGCTTTTACGCCTGGCGCGAGTCCACGACGCATAACGGACGGATTATCGCCAGTTCCACCAGGGTTTGTCAATGATTACAAATGGCGACTCTGAGACCACAGACTGTGGATAACTTTCACCAACAGTAATAGACTATTTCCTGAAGTTCGGGGCGACGAGCACTGACTCCAGACCAACAATAAAGCTCGCGGCACAAGTCCTACCAGACAAAATATCCGACTGGAAGTACCCCTGTTTCATCACAGCAAGAATCCCAGACTCCGGAGCAAACTGCGGTTTGCGACGGTGATCTGACGCTCTTGAATAATTTTATCGAACCCGGAGTCTGCTCTTTGTCGGTCTGGAACCGTTGTCTATCACATCTCTCCAATGAACTTAGTCACGAAGAGATGAGTACCTGGGTGCACTGCCTGCAACCGCTGGAATCTGCCAGCGGCCTGCGTCTGCTCGCACCTAATCAATTTGTACTCGACTGGGTGCGAAATAATTACGTCGCCCGGATCAAGGAAATCGCCGGCAGCCTGTCTGAACGCGAAAACTTCGATATTCAGTTGGGAATCGATAGTGGTGAGGGCCCTGCTGAACATAGCAATCCGCTGGCCACCGGCCTGGGTGATCAGGGAGCCATGACGCCAAACGGACATGCGCCTGCCACCCGTTCTACCCCACGTGAGGTTTTCAAGACCAGCCTCAACACCAACTTTACCTTCGACACATTTGTAGAAGGCAAATCGAATCAACTGGGGCGTGCGGCCGCCTATCAGATTGCCAACTGTCCCGGCACCTCCTACAACCCACTGTTTATATACGGTGGTGTTGGTCTGGGCAAAACCCACCTGATGCAATCAGTAGGCAACCTGATGGTTGAACTGGGTCAGAAGCAGAAAGTGAAGTACCTGCACTCCGAACGCTACGTTCGAGAGATGGTGAAATCAATCCAGAGCGGTACGATCAACGAATTCAAGCGATATTATCGCAGCCTGGATGCGTTACTAATTGACGATATTCAGTTTTTCGAGGGTAAAGACCACTCTCAGGAAGAATTTTTCCATACCTTCAATTCTCTCTTCGAGGACGGGCAGCAAATTATCCTCACCAGCGATAGATACCCTAAGGAAATCAAAGGGGTGGAGGAACGGCTGCGTTCACGCTTTGGCTGGGGCCTGACAGTTGCTATCGAGCCGCCCGAGCTGGAAACCCGCGTTGCAATCCTGAATAACAAAGCCAAACAGGCCGGTTACCCGTTACCGGAAGATGTCGGTTTCTTTATTGGCCAGCGAGTCAAATCAAATGTTCGGGAACTTGAAGGGGCCTTGAGGCGGGTAATTGCCAATTCCCAGTTCACAGGTAAGCCGATCACAATCGAATTTGCACGGGAGGCATTGCGAGACATGCTGGCAGTGCAGGAAAAGCTCGTCACCATGGAGAACATCCAGAAAACGGTTTGTGACTACTACAAGATCCGAAGTTCAGAACTGTTGTCAAAGAAACGCAATCGATCGATTGCGCGGCCCCGACAAGTCGCGATGCACTTGTCAAAGACGCTCACCACACACAGCCTGCCCGAGATCGGCGAGGCGTTCGGCGGACGAGACCACACGACTGTGCTCCATGCGCATCGCAAGATAATGGAGCTTGAGCGCAGTGATAACCGCATAGCCGAAGACCTGAGACTACTCAACAGGTTGCTCTCTTGCTAAATAACTTTCAGTATCCTGTGGATAAAGTGTTTACGATATGTCCACGAGTTTCAGCGGACGCACACATTTCCATTTTGTCCCGGTTTATCCACAGCATGTGAACAAGTGATAAATCGCAGAAAACGAAGTTATGTTATTGATATTTAAGATTTTTATTTTTTTAGTAACAGAAAACCCGTTCAATAATAGTCATAGCTGACTTCATAATCCCAAGAAATATAATGAAATTCTCTATTAGCAAGAACGAGCTTTTACCCTCCCTGCAACAGGTTGTCGGGGTTGTTGAACGCAAGCAAACACATGAAGTAATGAACAATTTGTTGTTTGAAGCTGGTGATGATTTCCTGATGATTACCGGAACGGACAACGAAGTAGAACAAAGGACGCGTTTACCACTAATCGTGTCTGAGCCCGGTGTGAGTACTATTCCCGCCAGAAAGCTACTCGATATTTGTCGTTCACTTCCGGATACCGCGCACCTGGACTTTCAGGTATCTGCAGATAAAGCCAAGATAGCAACGGGCAAAAGCCGGTTTACTCTCGCAACCCTGCCCGCAGAAGAATTTCCGCTGGTCGACGCATTGACCGATCCCGTAGTTATGTCACTACCGCAAAAGCAACTTGCTAAAGCGATTCGAATGACATCATTTGCAATGGCACAACAGGATGTCCGTTATTACCTCAATGGTTTGTTGTTAGAGCTGTCGGCGGATTCATTGTGTTGTGTTGCTACGGATGGACATCGTCTTGCTCTCCATCGAACACCTGCGGAGATTGAACTAGCTGAACCGGTTACTGCCATTATTCCTCGCAAAGCTATTAATGAGCTGTCGCGGTTGCTGGACGACAGTGATTCAGATCTGGAAATCAAGATGACTGCTAATCATTTGCAGCTAAGTCTTGGGCCTTTACAGATGACGAGCAAATTGATTGACGGAAAATTTCCTGATTATGAGCGAGTCATCCCCCTGCCCGGCGGCTCTATCGCTACTGTCGATCGCGAGAGCTTCAAGCAGTCACTGGCACGAAGTGCAATCCTCGCGAACGAGACCTACAAGGGCGTTCGTTTGTCTCTGGATAAAAATTTAGTGGGTATTCAGACTAACAATCCGAATCATGAAGAAGCTGAAGACGAACTGGAAATCGAATACAGTGGCAGTCCGGTGCAAGTGGGGTTTAACGTCACGTACCTGCTTGACGTACTTAATATCATTGATGGCGATGTCGCAGAGCTACACCTGAAAGATGATGCCAGCAGTATGGTTGTTCATCCGGGTGGCGATAAACAGAGCACCTACGTCATTATGCCAATGAGGTTGTAACATGCATCTGACATCACTGGATGTCAGATCTGTCAGGAATCTTCAGTCTGTCAGTATTCATCCCGTCCCCGGGATAAACCTGTTCACCGGTGAGAATGGTGCAGGTAAAACAAGCCTTCTGGAAGCTGTCTCCCTGCTTTCAACTGGTAGAAGTTTTAGATCTGGCGCAATTTCCACCATAATCTCTGCCGAAGCCGAAGAGCTTTCTGTTATCGGCCACATCAAAAATGAATTGACTGGTTCCAGTTGCATTTCCGGTATTTCCAGGTCACGAGACGCTTTACTCGCAAAAATTGATGGGCAGACCATTGCTCGCTTATCTGAATTGGCAAGTGCCCTTCCCTGTCTGGAAATTACTGCTCGGAACCATGAGCTCATTGAAGGTGGGCCAACCCTGCGGCGAAGTTACATTGATTGGATCGTGTTCCACGTGGAACATCAATTCGGAGACAACTACCGTAGATACAGACACGCGCTATCTCAACGTAATGCTGCGTTAAAAATACCAGGCTCAGATGCAATTTTAGATAGCTGGGATCGTGAACTCGAAAAATCTGGCACAGCGATCCATGAACAACGTCTGACTGTTGTAGAAGCCTTCGGGAACCATTACGAAGCAGTGGCAGCTAACCTTCCACTGGACTACGAAATTGATTTCTCTTACTCCGCTGGTTGGAATCGGGAATACTCGTTTGCCAAAGCGCTTCAGGTTGCCAGACTAAACTGCCAGCGCCTCGGAACGACGTCTGTCGGCCCCCACAGGGCTGATTTACGGATTCGGGTAAAAAAACAGGATGTACGCTACATGAACTCTAGGGGGCAACAAAAACTCCTCGCCATAGTCATGAAGCTAGTGCAGTGTGAAATCTACAAACAGCACCACGGACACCCACCGATAGTACTGTTCGATGATATGAGTTCAGAATTAGATGATATAGCGCAAGAGTACGTGGTATCTCACTTGAAAAAGTTGGGCGTTCAGGTGTTTCTTACAGCTATATCTGACATGACGGTTGGGAAATCACTGATTGATCAGCGGTTCCACGTGGAACAGGGTTTAATCGGAAAGGTGATATAATTGGGGATTGCGGAAGGATCACCCAATGACCGAAAAAGACGATAGCAACAATAACAACGACTCTTACGATTCCTCCAACATCAAGGTTCTGAAAGGACTTGACGCGGTACGTAAAAGACCCGGCATGTATATCGGTGATACCGACGACGGTACCGGTCTTCACCATATGGTTTTTGAAGTAGTCGATAACGCTATTGATGAAGCGTTAGCAGGGCACTGCAGCGAAATTACTGTAATCATCAATGAAGATAACTCGGTAACGGTTACTGATGACGGGCGAGGCATCCCTGTAGATTTGCACGAAGAGGGCAAATCAGCGGCAGAAGTCATCATGACGGTGCTCCACGCCGGTGGCAAATTTGACGACAACTCATACAAAGTATCGGGTGGCCTGCACGGGGTTGGGGTATCTGTCGTAAACGCGTTATCAGAAGAACTGCACCTCACCATTCATCGAGGTGGGCATGTGTACGAGCAGGAATACCGTGACAGTGTGCCTGTAGCAGATCTGAAGCCGACTGGCGAAACTGATAAAACCGGCACGACGATTCGCTTTCTGCCTAGTCCGGTAATCTTTACGCTTACTACTTTTTCTTACGACATACTTTCAAAACGCTTGAGAGAACTATCATTTCTCAACAGTGGTGTAAGAATCCTGTTGCGAGAGGAAGCTTCTGGCAGGGAAGACGTGTTCCAGTACGAGGGCGGCATTGCAGCTTTCGTACAGCACCTTAACCGTAATAAAACGCCTATTCATAGCACTGTGGTACATTTAAAAGCGCAGAAACCTGAAGCAGAAGTAGAAGTTGCGCTGCAATGGAATGATTCGTACCAGGAGAACATTTACTGCTTTACCAACAACATCCCGCAAAGGGACGGTGGCACCCATATGGCAGGTTTTCGTGCCGCGTTAACCCGAACACTTAACCAGTATATGGAAAATGCCGGTATTACGGCCAAAGCAAAAGTAGATACAACCGGTGATGACGCAAGGGAAGGACTTACCGCTGTGTTGTCAGTAAAGGTTCCTGACCCCAAATTCTCCTCCCAAACCAAAGACAAGCTTGTTTCATCAGAAGTAAAAGGTGCCGTAGAGACATCAATGAATGAATTGCTTTCTGACTTTCTAGCCGAAAATCCGTCAGAAGCAAGAGATATCACCAGCAAGGTTGTCGAAGCCGCCCGAGCGCGCGAAGCTGCCCGCAAAGCTCGTGAAATGACCCGACGAAAGGGCGCGCTGGATATTGCAGGTCTGCCTGGAAAACTGGCAGATTGCCAGGAAAAAGATCCCGCTAAATCTGAAATATTTCTGGTCGAGGGAGATTCAGCAGGCGGTTCAGCAAAGCAGGGCAGGGACAGACGTACTCAGGCGATATTGCCACTTAAAGGCAAAATCCTGAATGTAGAAAAATCACGTTTTGACAAAATGCTGTCTTCACAGGAGGTGGGTACACTAATCACCGCTCTGGGCTGCGGCATAGGACGGGATGAGTTTGATGCAGATAAACTGCGCTATCACCGCATCGTGATAATGACGGATGCAGATGTGGATGGCTCGCACATTCGAACCTTGTTGCTCACGTTTTTCTACCGCCAGATGCATGAGCTGATCGAGCGAGGCCACATATACATCGCTCAGCCTCCTTTATACAAAGTGAAGAAGGGCAAGCAGGAACGCTACGTTAAAGATGATGAAGAACTAAATTCATACTTGCTTGAACTAGCACTGTCCGATGCAGAATTGCTAACCGACACCAAAGCAGGTTCAGTCAGTGGTGAGCAACTGGCAGAACTTGCTAACGCCTACAACGGTGCTCTTGCCAGCATAGATGTATTGTCGAGGAAAATTGATCGCAACGTTTTGGATCAGCTTCTCAACATCGCTCCTCTCAATGAAGAAGACATTGCCGATGAGGAAAAGGTGACAGAGTGGGCGTCAACTCTGCATGCTGCGCTGATGCGACACACCGAAGATGGAAATTTTTATCAACAACGTGTGGTGGCTTCAGATAACGGATGGGGTATTGAACTGGAGCGATGGCTGCACGGTAACAAGTATATTGTTCGCCTTGAGCCTGCATTTTTCCTAACCCGGGAATATCGAAACATTGCCGCACTATCTGGCAGATTGGACGGACTGCTTGGTGATGGAGCGCAGGTAAAGCGTGGTGAAAAAACGAATGCTGTAAACAGTTTCAAGGATGTTATGGACTGGTTGATGATCGAATCGAAGAAAGGTCAATCGATTCAGCGCTACAAGGGACTGGGGGAAATGAATCCCGACCAACTGTGGGAAACCACAATGGACCAAAATGTCAGGCGCATGCTTCAGGTAAGAATTGAAGATGCAATGGTCGCAGATGAAGTATTCACGACATTGATGGGAGATCAGGTCGAGCCGCGTCGTGAATTTATCGAACGCAACGCGCTGGCTGTTTCAAACCTGGACGTCTAGCGGCCAATTGCAGCTGTATCCCCCGGGGCTTTAATGTTGATGTCGGAAAATCACACAGAATGAAACAGATATATAACCTGCCAACATTCGAGAACATCGATCTGGCGTCTGCTCCCGGGCAACTCTCGGAACTTATAGGCAGATGCAGTCAACGACTCGATGAACTGGCGACACAAGCAGCACCGACCTGGGACAATCTAATTTACCAGGTCGATTTACTCTCCGATGAAATCGAACGTTTTTTTTCACCTATAAGACATCTGAATTCAGTGCTTAGCGGCGATCAGATTCGTGAGGTGTACGGCGAGTGCATGCCGTTGTTGAGTCGGTACTACACAGATTTTGGGCAGAATGTGGCGCTGTATCAGCGGGTACTACAACTGCGTGATAGTGACGTTTACTCATCGCTGGATGCGGCACAGCAAAAATGCGTTGATGATCTGCTCTTGTCATTCAGGTTAGGTGGGGTAGCGCTGGAGGGGCAGGAGCGAGCGCGATACAAGGAAATTGCAGAGCAGTCGAGCAAACTGAAAACTGTTTTTCAAAACAACCTGCTCGATTCGACCAATGCGTGGCGTTTAAATTTGAATTCGCAGGAGCGTTTGGCTGGCTTGCCGGAAAATTCACTGGCACTGGCCAGACAGGCTGCGGAGCAAGCCGGTGAAACTGGCTATGCGCTGACTTTAGAGTTTCCAAGTTACTACGCCGTGATGACGTTTGCTTCGGATCGGGCACTTCGCGAAGAGGTTTACCGGGCCTACATGACAAGAGCCAGTACGCTGGGCCCTCACGATGCGAAATATGACAACACCAGCACGCTTGAGGACATTGTGCGACTAAGGACCGAGAAGGCGCGATTGCTCGGCTTCGACACGTACGCCGACTATTCTGTTGAATCCAAGATGGTAGACAGTCCTCAACAGGTGGTTAATTTTCTGGAAGAGCTGAACGTGGCAGCGCATCAATCTGCTTTGGCAGAGATGGAGCAGGTACGAGAGATTGCTCTTCGCCTGGATGGTATTGATGATTTCAAAGCCTGGGATGTTGGTTACTACTCCAACAAGCTGAAAAAAGAACAATTCGATTTTTCCGAAGAGGATTTAAAGCCCTATTTTCCGGCCAATGTCACCGTACCCGGCATGTTCGCGGTGGTTGGCAAGCTATTCGGCCTGTCGATCACGCAGGTAGAGGATGCCGATGTGTGGCATGAAGACGTTTCGCTGTATGAAATCACGGATGCCGACGGGCGCAAGCGTGGCGCGTTTTATCTCGACAACTACGCACGTAAAAACAAGCGTGGTGGTGCCTGGATGGATGTCTGTGTGAGTCGTATGGCACATAAGGACCATGTGCAACTGCCCATCGCCTATCTCACATGCAACCTGACGCCACCAGTAGGTGACGAACCGGCTCTACTCACGCATTCGGAGGTAACCACTCTGTTTCATGAGTTCGGGCATGGCTTGCACCATATGCTCACCCGGGTGGACTATCTGCAGATTTCCGGCATCAGCGGTGTTGAATGGGATGCGGTGGAGTTACCCAGCCAGTTTCTTGAAAACTGGTGTTGGGAACGGGAGTCACTGGATATGATCAGTGGTCATTTCGAGACTGGCGAGAAAATACCCGCAGAGCTATTGGCGAAAGCGCGTTCAGCCAGGAATTTCCAATCGGCACTGATGACGGTTCGGCAGGTGGAGTTTGCGCTGTTTGACATGCTGTTGCATCGCTCTACGGACAATCCAGACGCTGAGCAGATACAGGCATTGCTGACAGATATCAGAAGCCGGGTATCGGTTAATCCCATGCCCGAATTTACGCGCTTCCAGAATGGCTTTTCCCACATTTTCGCAGGTGGTTATGCTGCCGGCTATTTCAGCTATAAATGGGCAGAGGTTCTCTCCTGCGATGCGTTCGCAAGGTTTGAGGAAGAGGGCATATTCAATCGCGAAACAGCGGATGATTTTATGCAATCAATCCTCGAAATGGGTGGTAGCGAAAAGGCAATCAAGCTGTTCGAGAATTTCAGAGGGCGACAACCGGATATCACGGCATTGTTGCGTCACTCTGGCCTGGCGGCATAGCTGCAGATGAAAGTTCAGATGATCTACCAAATGCTGAGATGAAATATAAGGATCTGCGAGATTTTATTGCCGCGTTGGAATCACAGGGCGAACTGAAACGAGTATCCGTACCTGTCGATCCGAAATTCGAGATGACCGAGATTTGCGACAGGGTGTTGCGTAGTGGCGGTCCGGCGGTTCTTTTTGAAAATCCTATTGGCTACGATGTACCCGCGTTGTGCAATTTATTTGGTACACCGGAACGCGTGGCGATGGGTATGGGCGAATCCAGCGTAGAAGCTTTGCGTGAAGTCGGCAAATTGCTGGCATTTTTAAAGGAGCCAGATCCGCCCAAAGGCTTGGTTGACGCGTGGAAAAGCCTGCCGATATTCAAAAAAGTATTGGATATGGCTCCTAAAACAGTCTCAAAAGCCGCAGCACAACAGAATATACTGCGCGGGGCAGAGGTCGATCTTGGTAAGTATCCAGTGCAACATTGCTGGCCAGGAGACGCCGGCCCGCTGGTTACCTGGGGCCTGGTGGTTACCTGTGGGCCAAATAAGAAGCGCCAGAATATGGGCATCTATCGGCAGCAGGTGATTGGTAAGCAACGTCTGATTATGCGATGGCTGGCCCACCGTGGTGGCGCGCTTGACTTGCTCGAGTGGCAAAAGGCAAAACCCGGAGAGCCGTTTCCAGTCGCCGTTGTATTGGGGGCTGATCCCGCCACAATACTGGCAGCAGTAACACCTGTCCCTGATACCTTATCTGAACATGCCTTTGCAGGGTTACTCAGAGGTAGCAGGACAGAGCTCGTTAAATGTATCAGCAATGATTTGATGGTGCCTGCATCTGCGGAAATTGTGCTGGAAGGTCATATAAACCCCAATGATATGGCGCCTGAAGGCCCTTTCGGTGATCACACTGGTTACTACAACGAGGTGGAATCGTTCCCTGTATTCAATGTGGAGTTAATCACTCAACGCGATGATCCTTTGTACCACACGACCTACACCGGCCGACCCCCGGATGAACCTGCCATTCTGGGTGTTGCACTCAATGAGGTGTTCGTCCCTATTTTACAAAAGCAGTTTACCGAGATAGTAGATTTTTATCTGCCACCTGAAGGCTGCTCCTATCGTATGGCAGTGGTATCGATGAAGAAGCAGTATCCCGGTCATGCAAAGCGTGTAATGCTGGGTGTCTGGTCTTTCCTGCGTCAGTTCATGTATACCAAGTTCGTTGTGGTAGTTGACGACGATATAGATATTCGCGACTGGAAGGATGTGATCTGGGCTATTACCACGCGCATGGACCCGGCTCGTGATTGTACGATCATTGAAAACACGCCAATCGACTATCTCGACTTCGCATCACCGGTGGCGGGGCTGGGCTCCAAGATTGGTTTTGACGCGACCAATAAAATGGCCGGTGAAACACAGCGCGAGTGGGGAGAACCAATCAGTATGTCTGCCGATGTGAAGCGTCGTGTCGACGATATGTGGCAGAGTCTGGGCCTATAGAATGAAAAAAAATCCGCCATTGCGGCGGATTTTGTTAGTTGCCGAATGCCGTCACTGGATGGCAGTGACGGTAACTACCACTAGCGGTTTGCGAGCGTAGTCTGCGGAAATATAATTTCGATGCGTCTGTTTTTCTGACGCCCCTGTGGTGTTTCGTTTGAGGCAACAGGGCGAGTCTCGCCAAAACCTTCAGCGGTAATACGATCAGCTTCAACACCTCGCTGTATCAGCGCAGTTTTTACGGCTATCGCGCGCTCTCTGGACATAACCTCGTTCAGATCAGAAGTATTGATATCGTCGGTATAGCCTTCGATAGCAACTTTCAAGCTGCTATTGGTATTCATTATTTCTGTAATACTATCCAGATGGCGGGTAGCACGCTGGTTCCAAAGACGAGCTGTATTCCCGTCGAAGTATCGATCGCCGAGCACCAACGTCATACCCCGCGGGCTGGGGTGTGCGTTCATAGCATGCAATGCCTGCTGCAATTGACGATCGGGCTCGATCACCTGTTCGGCCATGGTGACAATAGCGGCTCTGGCAGGTTGATAGTTTGACAGCTGATTAGCTGGTTGCACTATCCCGGCTGGCTGTTCGGCAACCGCTTTTTCAAGCTCTGCAATGCGCTGCTGCAGCTCTGCAATTCTTGTATTTTGCGGTACAGCACTGGGTGCTACCGGCAGAGCAGCAGCCATGACAGGTTCTTGCTCAATTTGCTCAACTGCTGCTACCAGGCGTTCGGTGGTCTGTTTCTGGGTAGCGATAGCAACCTGCAGGTTTTGCTGGGACCGAACTGCACGGACGCGTTGCTGTGCGATCAGGATGCGCGTTTTTGCCAGAGTAGCTTCATGCGCTATGGTGCGCTTGCTCTTGAAATAGTCGGCGGCATTTTGCGCTTTTATTAGCTGCTCGCGCGCGTTTGCGAATTCTTCCGGTGCCTGTGCCGCAATGCTCGGATCACTACTCACCCGTTCGAAAAGCTGCTCTGCCTCTTCAAGTTCAGGGCTCCAGTTTAGCGTTCCTGCGCAACCACTGACCATCAGTACGCTACTGATTAGCAGTGGTAATGACAGACGTTTGAGAACGGGTTTGGTCGCCCCTGCGTTCATAACATTCATCAGGCTACTCATCGATTGCGTTGGTGTAGACAACAGTCCGCGCAGCGCCGGCGGCAGCTTGCGGCGCAGCGACAGGCTGCACACTTTGCAGCGAATTTATCGACGCTTCGCTGTGTTCAGCGTCACTGATCGCTTCGGCCAATTGAGCTTCCGCATCAGCCAGTTCGATCAAACGTCGGGCGCGGTGGTTTCGGTTGGATTGCATCAGCACCTCAGCTTTTGCTACACGGTCTGTTGCGCTCTTGAACAGCTCAGGGGCATATTGCAGTGCATTTGCGCGTTCTGCGTCGCGAATAGATGAGCGAGCGGCCTCCATTTCCAGCGTGGGCAGCGCGCCAGCGCAGCCGCTGCCAATTAGTGCTACAACGAGTGGAAGCAGCCGTAAGTGGGCTGAATAAGTTTTCATGTAATCCTCAATCATTAGCTTGCAAGACGTCTAGCAGCGTTTTTGCGCCGGGTTGCAAAATTCTGATAGTGTGACCAGCAATAAATATGCGAGGTTTAGCAATAGCGTGGTGTTGGCAACACCAGAGTGTGTCCGGATTGCTTGTCATGACTGTATTTTGTGAACAGGCGCCGACTATTCCGTGGCTGAGTTAGCCTGCAGGCGTTGATTCTGCGCACTCGCGCAAGGCTTGCAACTGGCCTGTGTCACCGGGGGGTATGGCAACGCTGATTTTTTCGCTAAAGCCAAGAGCCTTCGCCAGGTCAGCGCATCGACTACTGTTGACGATTAACGGCCGTGATCTGACAACTGATAACTGTGCCGGCGTCAGTAGCTTCGCCAGGTTTTGCAATCCAAGATCGCTACTAACGCACGAGACGTTGGTCTGTTGCACGGCTTTTTCGATATCGCTTTGAGCAAGCTTTGGGATTCTGCGCTGGTAGAGTTCGAGGTGGCTCACACTGGCAGCTCGTGGAGTAAGTTGTTCAATCAGCAGGTTGCGGCCGCTGTCACCGCGCAGGATCGCAACGTCGAAGCCGCGCAGATCAATCGTTGACAGCGCCTTCAACATACCCTCACTGTTATGTTTTACTGGCGTTATATCTACGCGTATCCCGTTATCCTCCAGTGCTTTGGCAGTAGCCGGGCCAATTGCGGCAACCAGTACCTCTGCACTGCGCCAGGCGCGCGGCCACTGACGAATGGCACCGTTTACTGCATTGGCGCTGGTGAATATCAGCAGCTTGTATTGAGCCAACCGCTGCGGATCGGCTGGCAACGGCGGAAAAACGATCTCGATGGTAGGCAACCGGGCGGTGCTTGCGCCCGCGAGCTGCAGTGATTTACAAAAGCCGGCTGCTTGTTGTTCGGGGCGTGTCACCAGTACCGACAATCTCGCAAGCGAGGTGGCCTCAGCCGACATGGTCAGGTTGTCCGCGGTGTGGCCAGGGCGAGATCGGCAATGATGGCCTGTGCACCCATTGCCAGAAGCTTGTCCGCCAGAGCGGCACCCAGCGCTGTGGCGTTATCTGCGTGGTCACTGCCGTCTGCACGGTATACCGTTTTACCGTCCGCTGTGCCAACCAGCGCCCGCATAGCCAGTGTGTTGCCTTTGAGTTCGCTAAAGGCTGCGATCGGTGTCTGGCAGCTGCCACCCAGCCTGGCATTCAAGCTTCGCTCTGCTGCGACGCGCGACGCGGTCTGGCTATGATGCAGGGCACGAACGATTTCATTGGTCGTAACATCGTCCGATTTGCACTCTATGCCAATGGCCCCCTGAGCGCAGGCGGGTAACATGGTTGTTGTCGGCAGTTCTGCAGTAATGCGGTGCTGCAATTCGAGCCTGATCAAGCCTGCTGCTGCGAGTATGATGGCATCGAATTCGCCGTTATCGAGCTTGGCAAGTCGGGTGTTGACGTTGCCGCGCAGATCCAGCATCTGAAGGTGAGGGTATTTCTCCATTAACTGGCATTGTCGCCGCAGGCTGCAGGTACCGACGCGAGCGCCTTGAGGAAGCTCATCGAGCGACTGGAAATGGTTGGATACCAGTGCATCGTGGGGGTTTTCGCGAGCCAGAATTGCCGCGAGGTGCAGACCGGCCGGAAATTCTGCGCCAAGATCTTTCATCGAATGAACGGCAAGGTCTGCGCGACCTTCGAGCATGCCGCGCTGCAACTCTTTGACGAACAGCCCTTTGCCACCGATTTTAGCGAGCGGGGTGTCGAGTATTTCATCGCCGCGGGTTGTCATCCGGACAAGTTCCGATGCCACACCCATAGCGCCCAGACGGCGTTGTACTTCTTCGGCCTGCCAGATGGCCAATGGGCTTTTGCGTGTAGCGATGCGCAGCGGTTGCGGCATGTTGTTCTCTGTATTTAGCTTGGGTGGTTCTGGATTTCAGGCCATATGGCCGGACGCTAGCTGATATTATCTGCTCTGGCACTGGTTACGGCAAAAAACGATCTGATGAGCAATTTACTTTGGGGCGGACGATTCACCGAGAGCACTGATGCTTTCGTGCAGGAATTTACTGCTTCAGTTCAATTTGATCAACGTATGGCGCAACAGGATATTGAGGGTTCGAGAGCCCACGCATCCATGTTGGGTAGAGCCGGTGTCCTGAGTGCTGGCGACGTGGCCGATATTCAGCGCGGTCTCGATGAAATTGCCACCGAGATTGCCGAAGGTCGATTCGAATGGTCAATAGCGCTCGAAGATGTTCACATGAATATCGAGGCAGCGCTCACTCGAAAGATCGGCGATGCAGGCAAGCGTCTTCACACCGGTCGCTCACGCAATGATCAGGTGGCGACAGATATACGGCTATACGTGCGATCAGGGATCGACGACATAGTGCAACAATTAAACCGATTGCGTCACGGAATGCTGGACCTGGCCGAGCGACACACCGATGTGATCATGCCGGGTTTCACCCACTTGCAGACGGCGCAACCAGTGACCTTCGGGCATCACGTGATGGCCTGGTATGAAATGATTTGCCGCGATGGTGAACGGCTTTTGGAATGCCGTCGACGGCTCAATCGCTCGCCCCTGGGTGCCGCGGCGCTGGCCGGTACAAGCTACCCGATTGATCGGGAGGATACCTGCCGTGCGCTTGGATTCGAAAAAGTGATAGAGAATTCGCTCGATGCCGTGAGTGATCGCGATTTTGCGATTGAGTTTTGTGCCGATGCCGCTATCTGCATGACGCACCTGTCACGGATATCGGAAGAACTGGTGCTGTGGTCATCTGCTCAATTCGACTTCATCCAGCTGCCCGATCGCTTCTGCACGGGTTCGAGCATTATGCCGCAGAAGAAAAACCCTGATGTGCCAGAGCTTGTGCGCGGTAAGAGTGGCAGGGTGGTCGGGCATCTGGTAAGCCTGCTGACCCTGATGAAATCACAGCCGCTAACCTACAACAAAGACAATCAGGAAGATAAAGAGCCCTTATTCGACACCATGGACACGCTGTTCAACTGTCTGCGGGCGTTTGCCGACATGATACCGGCGATCGAGCCCAAAAGTGATGTGATGCTTGAGGCTGCCAGGCGAGGATTTTCAACCGCGACAGACCTTGCGGATTATCTGGTCAGAAAGGGCCTGGCCTTTCGAGATAGCCACGAAGTCGTTGGCAAGGCCGTGGCAGAGGGTGTTGAACGAGGGCTGGATCTAAGCGAGTTCACTTTGGCCGAATTGCAGCAGTTCAGCGACCGCATCGAGAGCGACGTTTTTGATGTGCTCACCCTCGAAGGGTCGGTGGCCAGTCGCGATCACATTGGCGGCACAGCGCCACAACAAGTTGCGGCAGCCGTGGTACGTGCACGAGCAGCACTGGAAACGGATTAGTCTTCCGGTTCGTCGCTCGGCTCTGCTGTTTCTTCAGGTTGATCGGCCTCGGCCTCGGCCTCGGTCGGGGCCTGCCACTGCACGCGATTGAGACCATTAAGTGCAGCGACCCGGTAGGCTTCAGCCATAGTGGGATAATTAAATGTATTCTCGGTGAAGTAGGTCACCCGATTACCGGGTGATGGCTGGCGCATGATCGCCTGGCCAATGTGGATAATCTCGGATGCCTGGTAGCCGAAACAGTGAATCCCCAGTATCTCCAGGGTTTCGGTGTGAAAAAGTATCTTGATCATCCCGGTGGTCTGACCAGTAATCTGTGCTCTCGCAATGGATCGAAACAGAGCACGACCCACTTCATAAGGGATTTTTTGTTCAGTAAGCTGTGCTTCGGTCAAACCCAGTGAGCTGATTTCGGGATCGGTATAGATGCCAGTGGGGATATCTGTAATCAGCGTGTTATCGCAACGACCTTCCCCGATATAGGCGCCGGCAAAACGGCCCTGATCGTAGCTGGCGCTGGCGAGCCCGGGCGGACCTGCGACATCACCGACCGCAAAAATATGCGGCACACTGCTGCGGTAGTATTCGTCGATTTCTATCTGCTTGCGCTCATCGGCTGCCAGACCGGCATTAGAGAGGTTCAGTGCATCAGTGTTGCCAGATCGACCATTCGCCCAAAGCAGCACGTCTGCCTGAAATCGTTTGCCACTTTCCAGCTGCATCACAACGTGCTGGTCGTTGGCTTCAACCGTTTGATATTTTTCCTGATGGCGGACTGTCACGCCAATTTCCCTGAAATGGTAGCCGAGTGCTTCAGCGATCTCGATATCGAGAGATGAGAGCAATCGATCCCGGGTGTTGACCAGATCCACCTTGACTCCCAGATTGCCGAATATGGAAGCGTACTCACAGCCAATCACCCCGGCGCCATAAATGATGATAGACCGCGGCACCAGGTTGATATTGAGAATGCTGTCGCTGTCGCAGATGCGAGGGTGGTCGAATTCAATGTCTTCGGGGTGATAGGGGGTAGAGCCGGTCGCGATGATAATGTTATCCGCGCGGCACGTTTCGCTGTGACCTGCCGGATTGGATACGGTCAGCGTGTTTGCATCGATGAAACTGGCGGTGCCGGTCAGCACCTCCACGCGATTTCGGTAATAGAACCCCTCGCGCATGTTGACCTGCTGGGTCACCACAGACTCTGCGGACTTGAGCAGATCGGGCCAGGTGATATCCAGCGGGCCGGCCAGCTTGCGGAACACCGGATCGGCGCGGAACCGGCTGATCATTTGCACCGAGTGGCGCAGCGCCTTGCTGGGGATTGTGCCCCAGTGGGTGCAGCCACCGCCTACATCGCGGTAGTTCTCCAGCACAGCGACTCGCTTTCCAGACTTGGCGAGTTTCATGGATGCGCCCTCGCCGGCGGGGCCTGAACCAATAACAATTACGTCGAAATGCTTGATAGCCATAAATGTGAACGATCTTTAACAGTGAGGGCGGTTAAAAAATGCCCGGAACGGTAATGCGGGGTAAAGTGCGGTTCATCGCAACATTGTAGTGAACCGGACAAGCCCTGATGCGAGGACGATGGTTTGCAGGCTGGTAGAATATACGCATGAACTATGCAGACTATGGCTTTATTCGAATCGCCGCGTGCTCGCCTGTGGTGGCGATCGCAGATCCGCTTGCGAACGCGCGGGCAATTATAAAAGCGATCTCCGACAATCCCAATGCTTCATTATTGCTGTTTCCGGAGCTCTGTGTCAGCGGTTATACCTGCGAAGATCTGTTTTTCAGCCGTGATCTGCTGGTCAACACCGAAATTGCCATGGGTCAGATAGCCGCTGCCAGTCCCGATCAGGTCGTGGTGGTGGGCTGTCCATGGCAACTGGCAGACGGTCGATTGTTGAACGTCGCCATGGTGTGCCACGGTGGACGCGTGGTTGGCGCGGTCCCCAAAGTGGCTCACCCCAACTACGGGGAATTCTACGACAAACGCTGGTTTGCTTCCGGTCAGGGGATAGATGAAGTGGTCAGCCACGCGCTGCTCGGGGAGTTTTATCTGGGTTGTGATCAGCTTTTTAGCCTGGGCGAGTCGAGCTTTGCAATAGAGATTTGCGAGGATTTGTGGCTTCCCACACCGCCGTTTGCGCGCCACGTGGTGGCCGGCGCAGAGTTGATTCTGAACCTTTCGGCGAGCAATGAACTGGTCGCCAAGGCGGACTATCGGCGCGATCTGGTGAGGATGGCGAGCGCGCAGGGCGTATGTGCCTACCTGTATGCGTCTGCCGGGCCGACTGAGTCGACCAAGGACATTGTATTCGGCGGCCACCTGATATTTGCCGAAAATGGCGTGCTGGCGGCTGAGTCGGACAGATTCAGTTTTTCAGGCTCGCAACTGCAGGTTGAGTACGATTGGCAAAAGTTGCGGCACGACCGAATTGCCAACAGCACATTTGCCTGTTCTCCCCGACCAGGCGGTTACCGGAAAGTTGCCCTGCGGACGCCCCCGGCGCCGATCGATACCCTGATTCGCCAATATCCGCCACAACCCTTTGTTCCCGATGACGAAGCGGAATTTGGTGCCAGAGCTATAGAGATCATGAAGATCCAGTCGACCGGGCTTGCAAGGAGAGTGATGGCATCCAGATCCCGAAGTCTTGTGCTGGGTCTGTCCGGAGGTCTGGATTCGACGCTGGCGATGCTTGTCTGTCTGGATACCCTGAAGCTGCTCGATTATCAGCCCGAAGCGCTGGTGCTCATCACTATGCCGGGGCCTGCGACCAGCGAGCATACGTTGCTCACCGCTCGTATGCTGGCGGAGGCCGGTGGGACCGGTTTACTGGATATTTCGATCGAAAAGGCCGTGACCCAGCATCTCTCTGATCTTCGTCATACCGGTGAATACGATGTTGTGTTTGAGAATGCCCAGGCGCGGGAGCGCACACAACTGTTGTTCGATTATGCGAATAAATGTGGCGGAATCGTGGTGGGCACGGGGGATTTGTCGGAACTGGCGCTGGGTTGGTGTACCTACAATGCCGATCATATGTCCAGCTACGGGGTTAACAGCAGCGTGCCCAAAACCATGGTGCAGTACCTTATTCGATGGTATGCGCGACATCGGGCGAGCGACGCGATGCAACAGGCACTGGAGAGGGTTCTGGATACACCGATTTCACCAGAGCTTGTGCCATCTGACGACGGTGAAGTTGCGCAGCAGACCGAATCGATTGTCGGCCCGTATGAATTGCATGATTTCTTTATTTATCATTACCTGCGCAATGGCTTTGGTGTAGAGAAGTTGTTCGCGCTGGCAGCTGTCACTCATGGCGACAACTACTCGGCGAGTGAAATAAAGAAGTGGTTGCGAGTATTCATTCAGCGGTTTCATACACAACAGTTCAAACGAACCACTTTGCCCGCCGGACCCAAAATTGGCAGTGTGAGTTTGTCACCCAGAGGAGACTGGCGCATGCCGGACGAAGCCTCATTTGGCAGCTTGATAGCCACGATAGACGCCATTGACACCGAGTCTGTCTCATGAACAGTGTGCGCGTACACAGCAATTTTGATGGTGGTAACATCAGGGTGATCGATGCCAGCGATGATCAACGCGTAAGATTGCAGATTGAGCGAGACGCCGAGTCCGATTTTTTCCAGTGGTTCTACTTTCGGCTCAACGCAACCGAGGGCCGGACGGTAAAACTCATTATCGAAAATGCCGGGCAATCGGCCTATCCGAAGGGCTGGGATAACTATCAGCCTGTTATCTCCTTTGATCGAAAAACCTGGCAACGAGCTGCTGCAACCTATCGCGATGGTGCGCTGCATATTGATATTCCGTTGAATTTATCAACCGTGTGGGTGGCGTACTTCGCCCCCTACAGTATGCAACTTCACGAAGATCTGATTGCACGTAGCTGTGCTGCTCCGGGTGTCGTGCACGAGGTGCTCGGCAACACCGCAGACGGGCGCGCTATGGATTTGTTGAGAATTGGTGATCCTGGTGCACGCTACAAGATATGGGCTATTGGCCGTCAGCATCCGGGAGAAACCATGGCACAGTGGTGGATGGATGGCTTTATCGATCGCCTGCTGGATCGTTGTGATGCGACCAGTCTCGCTTTACTTGAAAATGCGGTGTTTTATGTCGTACCCAATATGAATCCGGATGGTAGCTATCGAGGCCACTTGCGCACCAATGCGCTGGGTACCAATCTTAATCGGGAGTGGCAATTTCCGTCGCTTGAACGAAGCCCGGAGGTGTTTCTTGTCCGCGAAAAAATGCATGCAACCGGCGTAGATTGCTGCATAGATGTTCACGGTGATGAAGCATTACCTTACAACTTCATCGCTGGCACACATGGTATAGCCAGTTGGACTGACGAACGTGAGCAATTGCTGGAACAATTTAAAACCAGGCTACAGCAACTAAATCCGGATTTTCAAACGACACATGGCTACCCCCGTGCGCCCGCAAATAGTGCTAACTACGGGATTTGTAGTAGCTACGTAGCCGAGCAATTTGGATGTCTGGCAGTGACCCTTGAGATGCCGTTCAAAGATACGATTGACAGAACAGATGTTCGATATGGCTGGTCACCGGAAAGATCCGGTAATTTAGCCAGATCGTTTGTCGATGCTTTGTATTCAATACACACCGCGTTAAGGCCATCCGCCTGAATCCCCCGCATTACCGGATAGCAAGATTGGTAACAGCCAGCCCGAACCATTTACGGCCCGGCCGGGATTGTCGTGCAGACAAATGTTTTCACGTTTCAGGAGTAAGCGGGCTGCTGGACGGTTGTCACGTAAGTTAGCCAAAACTGAAACTTGCGAAAAATCCTGCAGCGCGCGATTTTTTTGGCAGCTGTCGATAGGTATTTACCCTGAAAAAAATTATGCATTGCGAGCGGAATATTTAAATCTTCTCGCAATGGCTGCGCGCGATCGTTTAAAATGGTGCCACCTAACACCGATAGACAAATGCAATGATCCGATTGGTTGCAATTGGTTTTTGTTGTTTCCTGTTTTTCGCTGGTTATCCTTCACAATCACTTGCTGGTGGCGGGCTTTTTAGCGCTGCAGATTCTGTAGAGCAAACCAGTGAACAGATCATCTTCAGGCAAGATGGCGATATCACCACCATGATGGTGAGAATACGTTACATGGGTGACGCAGAAGACTTCGGCTGGGTAATTCCCGTGCCCTCGAATCCCACGATTAGTACTGGTAGTGATTTGCTGTTTACCGATCTGGAACTGGCCACAAGGCCTGAGTTCAGTCTTCAACGACTAGGCCGCGAGTGTCAGGTTGAAACAGTCAGCAGTGTGGTGCCGTCGGCAATCACGCTAGATGATCCCGCTGTGCAGAATGTTGCCAATCTGGATGTACAGGTTGATCAAAGCCTTGATGTCGGGCCGTTCGAGACGCTGGTGCTTCAAAGCAATAATAGTAACGATTTGAAAGCCTGGCTTGCAGACAACGGTTACCTTATTACGGGCCGTGGCGCGCTACTCATCGAGGATTACGTGCAGGCCGGCATGAAGTTCGTCGCGCTAAAACTTCGCAACGATCAGACCGAAGGCAATATTGTCCCGATTATATTGCAGTTTAAAAGTGATACCCCGGTAATTCCAATCAGATTAACGGGTGTTTCAACTGTCGATAATCTGGGTGTGTTGGTCTGGCTGTTGGGCGATGTTAGAGCGGTTCCGGAAAACTATCAGCATGTTGTGCCCAATTTTACCCGGGTGAACTGGTTTGCCGATCCGCGTGAGGCATACCTTAGTTATCAACAACTGGTTGGCGACGCGATGGATGAAATCGGCGGCCAGGGCTTTGCCACAGATTTCTCGGGCGTGGTAGAGAACCTGGCTGATCATCTGGTGTCACCTTCGAGATTTGAGGATCGATTACTGGCATTGCAGAGTTTAACTGATGTCGAATATCTGAGTTCTGTACAGGAGAATTTTTTCGATTCCCGGGTTCGCAATGCGATCGCAACATTGCTACCGCTGCCAGACGGGCAGAGCGAAACTCTGTATTTCAGTGCAGAGGGGTTAGCGGTTACCTACACCCCTGAGCAATTAGCCAACGCCAGGGATAGTCTGGATCAATTGATTGACGAAGAAATAATCGACCCGGTGCGGCGCAGCCGTGCCCTTATCGATGTAGACGCAGTACTAACCCGGTTGTACACCACGCTTTCTGCTGAAGACATGACTGCCGATCCACGCTTTGTCTTCAACAGTGATATGCCACACCAGCAATCAGAGCGACTCGCTACGCTTGGCATTCAGTGTGTAGATGAACAGACGCAATGGCAAATTGAGTTAGGCGAGGGTACCGGCAGGACTGGTGAGTTGGTCATCATTGGCCACGGTGATCCGCCGATGTCAGCTCTGGATATTGATCAGAATGCCAGTTGGAAAGTTGAAACGACTTTTTCTAACGGCAGTCCTGTCGTGAATGCAGAGCGCGATTTTGATGTTGTCCCGATTAATATTTCAACCGTGGTTTCGTTTGACTCAAATACCACAGGAGGGGGTGCCGGCTCGACGGGATTACTGTCGTTACTGATACTGCTTGTTTCCGCTATTCGATCCCGGGGTCTATTGCGGGGTCGTTCAGCGTCCTCGTTTACTCAGCATTGACTCATGGACGAAGCCTGTCAGGCCGGACTCCGTACGTACGTGTAACCACTCGCCGGAAATATCTATGGCCTCAACCTCGCTTCCTCGCTGAAGTAAAAGGTCCGGTTTAGTTTCGTCGTCCAGAGCGTGCCACAACTTTGCCGTGTAGGCGGTTACCTCGTAGGCGATAGAATCGTCAATCGTGCGGGCTTTAATGAGTTCAGGCGGGGTTAGTGCCTGTGCGGTGTTAGTCCCTTCGGTCCTGTCGCTACCTGATACAGCTGACGTTGAAGGTGATTGTGACCGGGTGATATTGTCGCCGCCTGGATTGGTTACAAAGTCCATTGACGTCTTAAGTGCCAGATAAACACCTGCAGTGATCCCCGAAATCAGCAAGGCATATTTTGCAAACTTGTACAGGCTGGTGGCGTAAGGGTGGCGTGCACGAGGTGCTGATCCACTGCGCCGTCTGCGGCGTTTGCGCGGCTCGATAACCGGTGAGAGTTCATCGCTGTGCACTAAATGCCACCTCCCTGGAGTGCCGTTACAATGCACTCGTAAAGCTGTGTTAACAGGCCCGCAGAAACTTGCGGAGTCTTCCTTACAAAACTGGTCCGGTGAAGGACAAACGCGCGTAACATTTAACGCGCAGTGGTGATGTCTGTCAACAAGGCGTATCTAGCCTTACGGCTGTCCGTTCTTCGAGGTTTTTAGCGGTTTCGCTCTGTGGATCGAGAGATATCTGCGAAGCTCGCTTTACAGATATGTGCCAGATCGTGCGGTGCAAGCGCTAGCTGCAAACCGCGTCGGCCTGCGCTGATGAATATTTGATCGAATAGTTGTGCTGTCTCGTCGATGATCGTCGTGAACAACTGTTTCTGTGCCACGGGACTGATACCGCCGATCAGGTATCCGGTTCGTCGCTGAGCCAGTTCGGGCTCGGCCATATCGGCACGCTTTGCGCTCATCGTTGTTGCAAGTTTGCGGGTGTCCAGCTGATCGGCAACAGGCACCAATGCCACGACTGGCTTATGTTGGTCCCCATCCACTACGGCTAGCAGTGTTTTGAAGACCTGGTGCGGATCCTGTCCAAGCGCTGTGACGGCCTTGTCGCCGAAATGCCTGTTGCCACCGTCAGTTTGGTATTCGTTGATGGTGTAGGCAATACCGCGCTGGCGCAGCAATTTTATTGCAGGCGTCATCGTTTCTAACGGTTTCGATGGTGATCAGTTCGATTGCCGCTTTTCCCGGATCCAGCCAGCCACGTCGCTAATTTCCTCGATGCTGAGTGTGTGTGTCATTGGGTAGCTGTGCCACTGGATGTCGTAGCCCAGTTCCTGCATTAAATCGCGACTCGCCTCGGCAATTGGCTGTGCAATCACATCGTCCGCTGCGCCGTGTGCCATGAAAACGGGGGTCTCGTTGTTGGCTGTTGACCTTGCCTGAGCCAATTCATCAGCCAACGGCAAATAGGTTGATAGTGCGATAACCCCGGCCAGTGCATTTTCGTGTCGGAGTGCGGTGTGTAAAGCAATGGCACCACCCTGTGAAAAACCCGCCAGCATGATTCTATCGGTACTGATACCTCGCTGGTTTTCCCGAGTGATCAGCTGTTCGACCAAAGCTTGTGATTGTTCAGTGCCTGTGACGTCCTGTGACCTTTTGTCGAATTGCAGCGATGTAATGTCATACCACGCGCGCATCCTCATGCCGCCGTTGATGGTGACCGGCCGCTCCGGTGCGTGTGGAAATACGAAACGGGTCGATTCCAGACCCAGCTTTTCAAGCTCTGGTACTACTGGCGCGAAATCGTTGCCATCGGCGCCGAGACCGTGCAGCCATATGATGGCGTACTGCGGTTCGCTTTGGCCGATCGTCATTTCGATGCCGTCGAATTTTTCATTCATATTAATTTGTGTGTCGTCAAAACAACAGGGGAGACTATAATCTGGGTTCGATTCTATGATGCATTGGACCTGTTATGAAAGTTGTTAAACCTGGTACCGCGCTTATGAGCGTTGTACTTGGCGCCACCCTGGTGGTTCTGAGTGGTTGCGGTAACAAGGGAGATCTGGAATACACACGCAAGCCGGTGGCGGTAGAACTGCCGTCGCCTGTGTCAGTGCCCAACACGCCTGAGAAGAGCGTGCAGCCTGTGGGAGACGACGGGGTTTTGCTGGATATCACCGAGGTCGAGCCCGCCGAAAAGAAAAAGAAACTGCCCGGTGAGTGAGTTCGGTTCTGTTACGGACGGATTGCAGGTAGAGCAGGTAGCCTGCAATCAACTTGCAGCAGAATTCGGTACGCCGCTCTACGTCTACTCGCGTGGCGCGATCGAACGTGCATGGCGCTCGTTTGACGATGCCCTGAGTAATCGGCCGCACCTGATCTGTTATGCGATGAAGGCGAACTCTAATCTCGCGGTGCTGAATATACTGGCAAGGCTGGGATCTGGCTTTGATATTGTCTCCGAGGGGGAGTTGCAGAGGGTCATAGCCGCCGGTGGTGACCTGGCCAAAGTGGTGTTTTCGGGAGTGGGTAAAACCCGCGACGAGATGGCCGCAGCGATGGCCGCGAAGATACGCTGTTTTAATGTGGAGTCGCTCTCCGAGATCAAGGTGCTCGCAGAGGTAGCGGCCGCACACGGCGTAGTCGCACCGGTGTCAGTGCGGGTAAATCCGGATGTCGATGCGATGACTCACCCCTATATCTCGACAGGCCTGCGCGACAACAAATTCGGCATCGCGGCAGAAGAGGCATTGCAGGCCTATCAGTCGATTGCTGATAGTCAGCACTTACAGGTGGTTGGCATGGATTGTCACATCGGCTCTCAGCTGACTGATATATCACCCTACCTCGATGCGCTGCAACGGCTGTTGGGTCTGTGCGATGCACTGGCAGAGATTGGTATTGGCATAGAGCATCTGGATCTGGGTGGTGGTCAGGGCATTCGCTATCGCGATGAGCAACCGATGGATCTGGCGCAGTGGGCAAAGGAGATTGATCATTTGCTGGCTGATCGCGATTTTGAAATTCTGGTCGAGCCGGGTCGGTCGATTGTCGGCAACGCGGGTCTACTGCTCACGCGAGTGAGCTATCTGAAGCACAGTCCGCACAAGAACTTTGCCATTGTCGATGCCGCGATGAACGACCTGATCCGTCCATCACTCTATAGCGCATGGCAGGAGATTACCGAAGTGAAAGCGCAGGCGGGGCAGGCGGCGAGGACTTACGATGTCGTGGGGCCTGTTTGTGAAACCGGTGATTTTCTGGGTCGCGATCGGCAGTTGGCCATCGCCGAGGGGGGCGTTCTGGCGGTGATGTCAGCGGGAGCCTATGGCTTTTGTATGAGTTCCAACTACAACTCGCGACCACGTGCCGCCGAGGTTCTGGTCGATGGTGATGTCGCTCATCTGGTTCGGGCCCGCGAATCAGTTGCGATGTTATTCGAAGGCGAGAGTATTCTGCCCGAGGCGTCCACTGCGAAACGCTGACGGGCGGTGGTTTTCATCGATCGTTTTAACAACCGAACTAAAAGCGTCTAATAGTCTCGCCCTGGCGCATAGCTGTTGGTTTCTATCGCCCGCGGCTGACTGGTTGCGCACAAGATTTGATGTGCGCCCGGGCGGAATCGGTAATCCGCTATTTGCAGCGCTGCAACATCTACTATTTGCAACCTTACAAAAAATATAAAAAACAGATAGCTAGTTACTAAAGATAATTTTTTACTTTAACATTTCGACCTGTTGAAAGCGTCTCTT